>JADJHP010000006.1:0-300000 GCA_016707525.1 Ignavibacteriota bacterium | reverse complement strand
CTCATCCGCGATGTCGCGGCAGACCCTCCCACCGAGGGCCTGCGCAACAGCCTTCATCTCTGCCGGTACTGCAGCATATTCCGGGGTGAGGTCTGCATGGCTCCCGCCGGTATGAATGACCAGCACCTGGAGTCCAAACTCCCCGAACGACCTCTTGAGCTGCTGGATCTCCGGCTTTCCGGGGTCGCGGAAGTCGATCGTCACGATCCCCCCCACCGCGGAGGCTGTCTGGTCCATCAACCCGCATGGCTTGCCAAAGTACACGTTCTCCGCAAACTGTCCGATGGCCGCGATCTCTTCGGGTGCGATGGCTCCGTCATTGAAGAGCCCATTGAGGATGGTGCCGATCAGCACCTCCACGGCAGCCGAAGAACTCAGCCCCGATCCCGGCGCGACCTGGCTGGTGATATGTGCGCGGAATCCGCCGGTGCGATAGCCTTTCTCTTTGAACCGCGCTACGATCCCCCGGACCAGCGACTGCGTGGTGCCGGATTCATCCTTCTTCGCCGCGGTCTCATCACACCGGACACTCACGGGATGCTGGTATCCCTCCGACGTGACCGTGATCATGCCATCCGCCGTGGGGGCCGCCGCGGCGATGGCATCCAGGTCGATCGCTGCCGCGAGCACACGGCCATGATTATGATCGGTGTGATTGCCTCCCACCTCGACGCGTCCCGGTGCGCTTGCATAGAGCACAGGCGCGACGTCATAGGCGTTGACAAATTGCCGCTCCAGCGCCCCGTACCGGGTGCGGGCAGCATCGGCCTTGCCCGGATAGAGGTCCTCGAGATAGTGGACGAACGCAGCATCGTGGACGGAGGGCCCACCCTGCAGCGGCTTTTCTGCGTGTGACATTCGAACGATCCTTCGCTAGCGGCCGGTTGGTGTACAGAGCGAGCGGAGCACGCCGGCGGCGGACTCTGCCGTGAGGTTTTGTTGCGGCTCGGCAAGCATCTCATACCCCACCATGAACTTCTTGACGGAGGCGGAGCGCAACAACGGGGGATAGATATGTGCATGCAGCTGCCAGTGCGCCGTCTCCTCCGTCATGAACGGTGCGCCGTGCCAGCCCATGGTATACGGGAAGGACACGGAGAAGAGGCGGTCGTAGCCGCGCAGGACCAGGGAGAGCAGGGCAGCGAGTCTCTCCCTGTCGGCGTCGGTGCACTCAGGCAATCGCCGGAGGTGCGTGCGCGGGAGGATCAGCAGTTCGAACGGCCACACGGCCCAGAACGGGACAAGGGCAACCCAGCGGTCGTTCATGGCGACGATGCGTTCTCCGCGAGCGATCTCCAGCTCCACATAGTCCAGAAGGAGGACCGCGCCGCGTTCCCTGAGGTACGCATGTTGCTCGCGATCTTCTTTCGCAGGTTCATTCGGCAGGGACGATCCCGCCCAGATCTGTCCGTGCGGGTGCGTGTTCGAGCACCCCATCACCGCACCTTTATTCTCGAAGACCTGGACCCATCGGTAGCGTTCGCCGAGTGCGGCGGTCTCGGCCGCCCAGGTATCGATCACGGCCCGGATCCCTTCCACGGGCAGGTCAGCGAATGTCTGATCGTGGCGCGGCGAGAAGCAGACGACGCGTGAGGTGCCGGTGACCTCTTCGCCGGTGAGGAGAGGGCTGTCCTTCCAGACCTCTCCGGAAGCCTCCGGGAGCAATGCAGGATAGTCGTTGGTGAAGACGAAGGTCGACGTATACTCCGGATTCGACGCACCGCCCGCGCGTGTATTCCCCGGGCACAGATAGCATGCCGGGTCGTGGTGCGGGAGTGAGGCCGGAGGAAGTGCCTCCTGTCCTCCCTGCCATGGGCGTTGGGTGCGCTGGGGGGAGACCAGGACCCACTCGCCGGTGAGGGGGTTGCGTCGACGGTGCGGATGGAGCATGAGACCCTGAAGGATGGTGCGGGATGTTAGCGCTAACATAGCGGACACAATGAAACCCGGCGATGCCGGGTTCACTGCGTTTCACGTGGCTCAACGTACGGAGGGAATCCGCAAATGTCAAGATGCGGCGACGGCGGCGCTCAGCCGTTCACCGCGATGCCCGGGGCATTGACCGGACGCAGCACGGGATGGATCGCTGTGCCCTCCACCTGCTCCGCGACGTATTCCGTCGCCGGCGTATACTGGGGAACGATCCGCTGGATGATCGCGTGCGCCGACTCCAGGTTGCCCTGGGCCGCAGCTTCGATCAGCGTGTCCACATCGATGCTCAATCCCGTCTCGTACGGACTCGATGCCGTCCCCGTCCCGATCGACCCGTACTCTGCCGCAAAATTGTGGCGGGAGACCGTGATCATCGGGTGCGCTGTTGCCTCTGTATCATCCGTCTCGTAGAACAACTCCTCATACATCTTCTCGCCGGGTTTCAATCCGGTGAACTCGATCCCGATCTCCGATTCCGTGTACCCGCTCAGACGTATGACGTCGCGCGCGATATCCACCACCTTCAACTGCTCACCCATGTCGAGCACGAACATCTCACCCCCGGATCCCATGGAGCCCGCCTGCAGGACGAGATGAACGGCTTCCGGGATCGTCATGAAATAACGCGTCACATCCGGATGCGTCACCGTGACCGGTCCCCCCATATCGATCTGGTGCTTGAAGATGGGAACAACGCTCCCGCGGCTTCCCAGGACGTTCCCGAACCGCACGGTCACGAACCCGCGTCCCGTCCGGTTCGCGGCATCCTGCACGATCAGTTCCGCGATGCGCTTGGTGACGCCCATGACGCTCGTCGGATTCACCGCCTTGTCGCTCGAGATCATCACGAACCGCCGGACACCGAACTTCTCGGCCAGGGTCACCAGAACGCGGGTCCCCATCACATTGTTCGTGATGGCATCAGGAAGATTCTGCTCCATCAGCCAGACATGCTTGTGCGCCGCTGCATGGAAGATGATCTGCGGCCGGTGTTTGAAAAAGACCTGCTGCATCCGCTCCAGGTCCCGCACATCGGCGATCACCGGTGTGACCACCATGCCCGGGACCGGATGCTCTTCCAGCTCCTTCATCATGTGGAAGATCGACGTCTCGCCATGCCCGAGCAGGATGAGCTCTGCAGGCCGGAAGTTCTTCAACTGACGCACGATCTCGCTCCCGATCGACCCGCCCGCCCCCGTCACCAGCACCCGCGCACCGCCAACAGCAGCACGGACCGTCTCCGGATTCGATTCCAGGACCTCCCGCCGGAGGAGATCCTCCAGCTGGATCTCGCGGACATTCACCACCCGCGCAGCACCACGCAGGATATCGAACAGTCCGGGCGTGATCTTGCTCGGAACCCCCGCCTCCTTGCAGATCTGCACCACACGGCGTATGACCTGCCCCGAGGCAGCCGGCATCGCGATGATGACCTCTTTGATATTGTGCCGCTGTGCAACCCACGGAATATCACTGAACAGTCCGAACACCGGGACGCCGCAGATCATCTTGGTGCATTTCTTCGGATCGTCATCCACGAAGCCGATCGGTACCAGTCCGAGATGGAGATTGCGTTGCAGTTCCCGTGCAACAGCGATGCCTCCCGTACCCGCACCGGCGATCAGGACAGGCTTCGACTTCACCGATTGGAATTCCCGGCGGCTGACAAGCGCGAAGATGACACGGATGGAGAACCGCACACCCGTCACATGGAAGGCGGTCAGCAATGCACTGAGCAAAGGGATCGACCGGGGGAATCCGTTGCCGAAGTTCCCTGAGAATCCCATGACCATGAAGAACAGCATGATCTCCAGCAACCCGGTGAGGGTAACAGCACGTACCACGAGCAGCAATTCCTGGACACTCGCATACGCCCACAGCGCTTTGTACAGCCCCACACGATAGAACACGACCCACCTCATGAGGACCATGAGGAGCGTGTACCCGACGATCGCATGCCAATGGGTCGCGAACTGGTCCGTCGATTCCGTGCGCAGCAGAAATGCCAGTGCCGGACTGAGGACAAGCCCCAGCGTGTCAATGCCGATGAGATACCGGTTGCGGAGATGGGTCAGACCGTGAAGCATCCGCTTCAGGGCCTCCATCGGCAATTCAGGTGTCGTACCATGCATTGAATGATCCATCGCGATCCAGCCTCCAGAATGTGCGCTCTCGATCCCGCCCATTGCCGGGCAGTCGGAGACAATGGTGCACTCCCGGCCGGACCAATGGCCCGTGCCGGAAAGCGAGGATGGGAGCTTACGTACAGTTGTGAGACGGTGTCTCGCGAAAAGCGTGCCACGATGAAAGGGAGGAAAAGTGAAGAAAATCGGGTGAAATTGGGGAATTTAGTGCGGTTGGAGCGTAAGAAATGAAACAAGGGTTCCCGCAGCGAAAACCCCTGTACAGCAAAGAGCCCGCCAGAATGCGGGCTCCCGGAGCTCATGCATCAATCTGTGACCACCTGCGAAGCCCACTTCCGGTTCGCCATATACCAGTCGACCAACCGGGTCACCCCCTCTTCGAACGTGACACGCGGCTCCCAACCCAGGAGCGAACGAGCCCGCCCGATGTCTGCCCACGTCGCCATCACGTCCGCCGCATGAAGCGGGTGATATTCGAGGATGGCGTTCTTGCCGGTGAGGCGCTCGATCAGGGTGATGGTGTCCTTCAATACGATCGGCGTATCCGAACCCAGATTGACGATCGTGTATCCCGGCTTCCCGAATCCGGCGATCGTCCCCCGCGCTATATCCTCAACGAACGTGAAGTCCCGCGACTGGGAGCCATCACCATTGATGGCGACCGGCCGCCCTTCCACGATCCATTGCACGAAACGGAAGAGGCTCATATCAGGCCTCCCCGCCGGCCCATAGACCGTGAAGTAGCGCGGGATGGTCACATGGAGTCCATACAAATGATGGTAGGTGAAACATGCGGTCTCGGCACCCTTTTTCGATGCAGCATAGGGCGACAATGGCTTGTTGGTATCCGCATCCTCGCGGAACGGCTGGGGGTTGTGGGCTCCGTACAAACTCGACGTCGACGCCATCAGGAAATTCTTCACGCCGAATTCGCGGCAGAATTCCAGGAGCGTGACCGTTCCCTTCATGTTCGTGTCCATGTAGACCCAGGGATTCTCCACCGACTGCCGGACACCTGCCCGCGCCGCAAGATTGTACACCCCCTCCACTCCCTTTTCGAACACCGGGCGAACGGCGACGCGATCGTTGATATCACCCTGGACGAATGTGAAACGGTCCAACGCACGAAGGCGCTGCAACCGCCATTCTTTGAGACGGACATCATAGGCATCATTGAGGTTGTCCAACCCCACGATGGTGTGGCCGGCTTCGATGAGCTTTTCGCAGACGACGGATGCAATGAACCCCGCTGCACCCGTGACAAGATACGTGGACACTGTCGTTCTCCCTGATGTTGACACGACGGAAATAGAGGCTTGAGAATGTAGAGAGGCAACCCTTCAAAAGCAAATGGCCTCCCTGCCTGCAGCATGCCATGCGAGCGACCCCCGGGTCTACCGCATCACCACCATCTTGCGCGTGCCTTTATACTGACGGCTCTGATCGCTTCTCGGCGTGGCCACGAGACGGAAATAGTACACGCCCGACGTGACCGTTGCGGTCCACGTGACGTTGTGGAATCCCGCATCCTGCTCACCATCCACGAGCACGGCCACCTCCTGGCCCAGCGTGGTGAAGATCTCCAGGCGCACATGCCCGGGTTCAGGGAGCACGTAGCGGAACGTGGTCGTCCCCCGGAACGGATTGGGGAAGTTCTGGTACAACTCGAACTGTCCCGCCGTCGCCGTTGCCCCACCGTTCCCCCCGGGAGGAGATCCGTTCCCGGTCAGAATGATCTTCCGCGGACTCCCCACAGCGCTGCTCCCGATCACCAACGTGTCGGAGAAGAACCTGACGCTGTCGGGAAAGAAGTACAGGGTGAACGAGAGCGTGTCACCCTTCCTGACGGTCGCCGGCAACGGCGGACGGTTGAACCGGAAGGCCTTCGTTCGCGTCCGGATGGAATCCACACGGAGCGGACTGATGGAACTGTTCGCTATCCTGATCACGACACCGGCCGTATCGCTCTTCTTGACCGTCCCGAAATCAACACGGTCTGCACCGGTCTCGAGCACGGGCAACGGGATCCGTGCGATCACCGGCACACGCAACGCACCCCACCAGGAATTGTTGGCCACCGACACCGTGTCCATGAATGTGCCATACTTCCCGGCAACGAACCGGAAGGGCACCAGGAGCGTGTCGGTCCTGCCGATCCGTCCCCTCGAGACAAGTGGCCGCACAGACCGCGTCCGGGTCCCGATGGAATCGATCCGGAGATCGTTGACCGAGCGGTTCAAGAGACGGAGGACGGCGATGGCGGTATCCCCCGACGCGACATCCCCGAAACTCAGCACCTGCGGTTCGACCCAGGCGCGGGGCGAGGGGGATTCGCCACGCAGCACCACTCTCCCTTCACCACCATCACTCTCCACCAGGCAGGTGTCGGTGTACGTCCCGAAGGCATCGGCCTTGAACGCCCGCACGTGAAACTTGACGGGAACGCGGAGGACCTCGCCCGGCTCCAGCCTGCGCACCGGAAGGAATGACGCGCTGAAGAACTGCGTGCGGGTCCGCACCCGGCGCACCGTGAGCTTGTTGAACGGGCCCGCGTTGGTGAACTCCAGTGTCGCCGCTGCCGAATCGCTCACGGCGCATGGCCCGAGGGTGATCTGCGAGAACCGCGCGGCAAGGACCGGCGGAGAGCACCGGGCACGGAACGGCACTCCCGTCACCCCTTCCTCACCTCTCATCCACAGGGTGTCGGACTCTTCCCCGAATGCCCGGGGCCGGTAGTTCAGATGCACCACCAGGCTGTCCCCGGCACCGATGACCAGGGGCATGCGCATCAGCACGGACATGCGGGGATGAACAAGGGCAGAATCGATCGTCACCGGATACGCATTGTCGTTCCGGAGAACGGTCACCGCTGTATTCGGTTCATCGCGCCTTGAGTCGGCAATGGTGACCTGCCGCGCGCGCGGGACGGTTCCGGTAACGCACCAGGAGGTATCCGAGAAGCGATACCCGCCGGCTGCATCGGCAACGCCGATGCGCCAGGCGAAAGCCTGCAACGGTGCAAAAGCGCGGTGGAGTTGGACCGTCGTATCCGTGCCGAGCGTATCACTGACGAGACACGAGGCGAACGACGAATCCGTGCTGATCTGAAGGAGGTATCCGGGAGCGTCGGGTACGGCCGACCATGCAAAGCGTGGAGAGGTCCGGGTGGGTCCCGCTCCCGGCAGCGGGGCAAGCAGCCGCGGACGCACTGGCTGCCCGCCTTCGGTGGACGGCCGCTGCTCTTGCGCCATACCACCCGGGGCCCACCACCACACCACACAACAACTGACAAGAAAGAAACGGCGCACGTTCATAGCGAACAGATCGGGGAACAGGGAATCCATCGAGGTGCCCCGGCGGGGCACTCTCTATGATACGGGGAGAACACGCGAAGAGTCAACAGGAAAGACCGCCGGTCAGCCTGTGAAACGACGAAAAGCGAATCCCCCCGGGAGTTCCTCTCCGGGGGGATCCTGCATCGTCAGAGATGCCGGCACACCACCCATACCGCGCAGGGCAGGGTCAGATGCGGCCCTGTGCCTTGAGCCGTGTGACGATCTTCTCCATCTCGCCGACAAGCGTGTCGAAGCGTTTGAGGGCGGCCTGGCCCGGCGCCGGTGAGGTCATGTCCACGCCCGCGTTCCGGAGCAGCACAAGCGGAGAATCGCTTCCCCCCGACTTGAGCATCGTCAGGTAACGGTCGAGGTCCTGCTTGCCGCCGTGCAGCACCTTGTCGCTGAGCGCCAGCGATGCGATCATGCCCGTGCTGTACTGGAACACATAGAAGTTCAGGTAGAAGTGCGGAACCTGGCTCCACTCGTTGCCGATGTAGTCATCGACGCGCATCACGCCCGCATCGTGCCCGTAGTATGCGCGCGTCAATGCAAGGTACTCCTCCGTCAGCCAGTCGGCCGTGAGCGTCTTCCCCTCTTCGACCCGGCGGTGCATCGCCAGTTCGAATTCCGCGAAGAGGGTCTGCCGGTAGATCGTTCCGCGCACCTGATCGAGGTAGGCATCCAGGATCGACAGCTTGACGAGGTCGTCGGTCTCCGTCTTCATCATCTGCTCGATCAGCAGATGCTCGTTGAACGTTGACGCGATCTCGGCAAGAAAGGTCGGATAGCCCGCATTGCCGAAGTCCTGTGCCGCATTGGAAAAGTAGGAATGCATCGCGTGGCCGAGCTCGTGGGCCAGGGTCGACACATCGTCATAGTCGCCGTTGAAGTTCATCTTGACGAACGGATGGTTCCCGTACACGCCGCCCGAGTACGCACCGAGCTGCTTGCCCTTGTTCGGATAGATATCGATCCAGCGGTCGGCGAAGGCACGCTTCAGCCCTCCTGCATAGTCCGGACCGAGAGGTGCGGTGGACGCGGTGATGATGCCGCGGGCTTCATCATAGGAATACTGCTTGTCCACCGACTTCACCGCGGAGGCATAGATGTCGTCGTAGGTCAGCGTATCCAGCCCGAGCAGACGCTGACGCAGGCGGAGCAAACGGTGCAGCGGGCCGAGGTTGGAGCGCACGGCGGCGATCAATTGCGTGTACACCGTGGTATCGATATTGTCGTCGAAGAGGCGGGCATGGAGGCAACTGGTGTAGTGCGCCGTGCGCGCCGTGAACAGATGCGTCTTGATCCCGCCGTCGAGCATCGAGGCGAGCGTGTTCTCGAACTTCTTGTGGTTCTCCCAGAACGTATGCATCACCAGGGAGCGGTCGGCGCGGTTCGCCGATCCCCTGTGCCGCATGTAGCCCGAGATGTTCAACGTGAGCGGCGTACCGTCGGAAAGCGTGATGCTGGCCGGCGGGAGTTCGACGTTATTGAGCACATCCGCCGCTTCCTGGGTTGCGCCGGAGAACAGGCCGGTCATGGTGACGATGCTCTGCTGATCCTTCGGGAGAACATGCTTGCGTGCACGGAGGACCTCCTCCACACGGAAGCGGTACTTCGCCATCGCCGGGTCATCCGCGAAGAACCCGCGGAGCTTCTTCTCATCCATCCGGAGGATGTCGTCGTTCCGGAACGCCATGCGCGCACCGAACTCGGCGAACATGGTCTGCAGCTCACCCTGCATGCTGCGGTAGGTGGTATTGGACATGTCCACGTTGCTCTGATGGCTCGCGTACGAGTACAGGCGGTTTCCGATGAGATTGATGGAGTCGGCGAGCTGATAGAGGGAACGGAAGCGCTGCGAAGAGGCGGTCCAGTCGCGCGCGCGCTCATCCAGCTGCGCCATCAATCCGCGCACGGCCACGCGGTCCGCGTTCCATGCATCCATGTTCGGATAGAGGTCCTCGATCCGCCATGTATACTCCACCGGGACCTCCGAGCGGGCCTTGTTCGAAAAGTCCGGGACCTTCTTGTCCCCGGCGGCAGCGGTAGAGACGCCCGTCGTCAGCACGAAAAGCAGTATGGCAGACAGCACGGTAGTGGAACGGAATGACATAGGATCTCCCATCAAGGTTGGAGTACGAAATGTTTATGCAATATCCGGATAGTGCTCCCTATCTGCAAGGGCATTGCGACGAAATGCACCAGGAAAGGCTCATTTTCATTCACATTCGCCATTTTCTGCCTCAGGCGGTCATTCGTGACCGGCGGAGTTCCTCAAGGAACCGTGCATGGCCCCGGACAACGGTAAGGGTGGAAATATCGGTATCGTACACCGAATTGAGCCCCTGAGGCTCATGCGGTGGATCGCCCGGTGCGCTTGCGTCGGTTCCCTCCGTTGCGCCGACCGGTGGCGTATGGCCCTCGCCCCCCCAGGTCCAGAAATTCGACCCTGCAAGGGGTGAACCGGACCGCATCTCCCCGAGCAGGAGATCGGATATAAAAGAGAAGAACCCGTCGCGGGCGACCGTGGGCGTCCCCGCTGCAACTGCGCCCCGGTCGCGTGGGAGCCCGAACTCTTCGAGCACGATCGGTTTGCCGAGCCGGCGGGCAAGCGCACCGTGCCGTTGCACGTACGCGCTGCTGCGCTCTCGTGTCCCAGGCAGCGTCGCATCCGGCCGCGAGGGATCGAACCATCGCCAGTTGTACGGCCAGAGATGGAACGTGAGATAGTCGATGTGGGCATCGGCGTGCGCCGTGATGTAGTGCTCGTCGGAGCCAAGACATCCTTCCGTCCCCTCACTTCCGGTCGAGACCAGATGGTTCGGATCGATCGCGTGGATGAACGCAGCGGTCTCTCCGAGCCACGAGAAGAACGCCGGGAGATTCTTCTCTCCACGCGCCCCGTACAGCCCGGGGCGTGGCTCATTCGCCAGCTGCCACGCCATGATCGCAGGTTCGTCACGATACACGCGCCCCGTGATCGAGTTGGTGCGTGTGACGAGACGATGGATCTGCGCACGGTACAGCTCGTTCGCCGCACTGTTCGCGTAAAATGTCGCCGTGTACCCAACGAGGGCCTCCCACCCTCTGGCCGGGTCCGGGATCGCGGGCACGGCACCTCCATCGGTCCATGCGTTGTACGACGACATCCCGCCCGACCAGTCCCAGAAGTTCGTCAGATACAACACCGCATGCATGCCGCGCTCACCGAGTGCCGCAAGGAGGAAGTCGAGGCCACACAGCAGATCCTCGTCAACATCACCCGGCGCACGCTGGATCGGAGGACGAACGGCCGCGGGCAGGATGGAGGCTTCGCTCGATGCCATGATGCGTACATTCGTGATGCCGTGTTCGCGCAGCAGGTCGAGTTCGCGGACGAGGCGGGCACGCTGACCTCCAGGCCCCGCCGCACCGAGATACGCGCCGAACCACATATTGGTGCCGGCGACCAGGCAGGGCGCATCATGAAGGATGAGCTGCATCCCTTCGACACGAATGAAATCATCGCTCACTGTTCATCCACCTCCCGGTCACGCTCGTGTGGTGCATCATGGCGCGTACGTGCGCCACCCCCGCTGGATTCTTGTCTGCCGAAGCTGTATACTGCTCACCATGCAGCCACTTTTTTCAAGCACACCGATCGGCATCTACAGCTCCGTCTTCATCACCGCATCCGTGCTGTACGTTCTTTTCGCGCTCGTGATGCGCAGGTGGACGTTCCCGCGGACCGCGGTGCTGGTGCTCATCGGGGTGGGCATCGCTGTGCGCGCCGCCCTCCTGCCGGTACACCCGATCGGCTCGGATGACATCGAGCGCTATCTGTGGGACGGGCATGTCCAATCCGCCGGGATGGATCCGTATGCGTACGCACCGGCCGACAGCGCGCTTGCACACCTGCACTCCGCCGACCTTCCGGCCCGGGTCAACAATCCGTCGTTTCGCACACCGTACTTCCCGCTGACCCAGTGGTTCTTCCTGCTCGCGTGGGAGGCCGCCGGAGAGAACATCCTCGGACTCAAGGTGCTGCTGTTCATCGCCGAATGCCTGACGCTGTTCGTGCTCGCCCGGGCTCTTCGTGCCTATGAACTTCCCCGACAGTACATCCTGCTCTATGCACTCTGCCCGCTGCCGGTCTTCATGTTCGCGCTCGACGCCCATATTGATGGGCTCGGGCTGCCGCTCTTCCTCCTGGGCCTCGTGTTCTGGGCCGGGGGCCGGCGGACGTCTTCCCTGATCATGTTCGGACTCTCCCTGGCGATCAAACCTGTGGCCCTTGTACTCTTGCCCGGGCTCTTCCTCGCCGTGCGCACATGGCGCGAGCGGATGATGGTGATCGTGGTTCCGCTGTCCATCGTCGTTGTTCAGTTCATACCGTATTTCTGGACGTCGGATCCCCTCGCGGGGATCGTGGCCTTCGGGCGGAACTGGTATTACAATGGAGCGTTCTTCGAGGCCGCATTCGCCTTCACGAAAGACAATCTGTCTGCCCGGTTGATCTGCGGGATCATCCTGTCGGCCTCGCTGCTGGCCGTTGCCTGGCAGCGGTTATCGCTCCCGGTGACCGCATACCGGAGCGTGTTGCTTCTTCTCCTGTCTGACCTATGCCTGGTCCGGCATCTCCCTTCTGGCTCTGGCCAGCCTGACATCGCTGACCATGGTAGAATACCTCATTTCGGGCATCTGGGGGATCGATCCGTGGATAATGGTACTTGAGTATGCGCCTGTTGTCGTATTGATGTTCATTGAAATGAGGCAAAATGGACCAGAATTAGTCACAAAATGACAATTTTCGGGTCAATTTACTCAATATTGATGCATTTATAGTCAGCCTCCGCTCCTCTTTGATCATCCCGCCCGCAGTGTCCTGAAAGCTGATAGATATCTATCCAGGAGGAATCACGAGACAAAGAAAATATTACATCATACATAATACGTAATATGTATTATTCCTAATCTGACCGGTAGGTCTTCTCCAGGTTCAATTGGAAGAGCTCGAACGTATCTCTTCCATGAATGCTGAAAGCTTCCTTACATCCAGTCGCCCGTTCGAACGGACACCACTGCACACATCGATGCCGAAGGGGCCAACCTGGGAGATCGCCTCCCTGACGTTCCCCGCGTGCAGGCCGCCTGCCAGGAAGAGTGGAACGCCTATCGCCTCGCGGATCGCCCGGCTGATCGACCAATCGTGCTGCCTCCCCGTACCACCCAGTTCCTTCACCGCCGCCAACGGCCGCCCGGAATCCAGAAGCACCGCATCCACATGGGGCGCGACCCGGATCGCGTCCTCCACCGCGTCGGGACCGGTAACATGAATGACCTGCACCAGCTTCACACCGGGCAGGGATCCACGCAATTCTTCGTGCGTTCCTTCGGTCAGCGTGTCCACGATCTGGATCGTGCTTGTGCGCACCATACGCCATTGGTCCACAATGCCCTGCACGGATCGCCGGCTGGTGAGAACGAATGTCGCAACGGCCGGCGGCACGCGCCCGGCGATCGCGGCGATGAGCTCGTCGGCGATCGGGCCCGGCCCACTCGGCATTGCGCTCACCAGTCCGAGCGCATCAGCGCCTGCAGCGACCGCCAGCGTGGCTTCCTCGTGACCCATGATGCAACACACTTTCACGCGGGGGAAACGGACACGCTCCATGACGTCATCTCCTTCCGTTGTGTTCGGTGACCTCCAATGTACTGAGAAAAACATGCTTTCGCGAGACGGCCCGGATATGGACGGGCCCCGGCTCGTCTTGCCGGGGCCCGGTGTTCACCATCGTATGGCCCACCATCAACCGGATTCACCCCCCCGTTCCAGAGCACGGGCGAGTCCGGACATCTTCTGCGGGCGGCTGCGCGTGCCTGCACGCACAGCCTCTTCGCTCCCCTGCACGATGCACCGGTGACGTGCACGCGTCACCGCGGTATAGAGCAGATTGCGCGTCACCACCGGACTCTCCGTCACGGGCAGAAGCAGCAGCACCTCATCGAACTCGGAACCCTGGCTCTTGTGGACCGTTGTTGCGTACGCGCGGTCGTACGCGGGAATACGTGACGGCGCGTAGGTCCGGAATGCGCCACCGGTTCCCGCGAAGACGATACGAAGATTGCCATCGGCATCCGGCATCGTCACGCCAACATCGCCGTTGTACAGACCGAGCGTGTAGTTGTTCGCCGTGATCATCACCGGTTTCCCCGGATACCAACCGCCTGCATCAGCGATCAGGCCTTCCTTCTTCAACCACTGCTCGACGCGGTCGTTGAGGTCGTCGACACTCCCCGGTCCTTCACGCAGCGGCGTGAGCAGCCGGAAGAGTCCGAACCGCCGCAGGCACTCCTCTTCCGTTCCTCCGTGCAGGATGCTGTCGAAGTATGGACGGAGCCATCGTGCAACGGCATCTGCGGGAAACATGGTGCCGGCGGTGCCGTCGCCGCCGGTCCACTGCAACTCTCCGGTGGTGTCGTTCTGGAGGATCTTCACTGCACCGGCCTCGTCACCGGCATTCACGGCGCGTGCGAACGATCCGATGCCCGCCTCCTCGCGGAACCGGAAACTCCGTGTCAAACGGAACAGCGCATCCTGCAGGCCCTCGCCGGATCCCGCCGTGTCCATCCGTCGAACGCCCTGGACGGTTTCCGCAAGCCTCAAAAGGCCCAATGAATACAAGGGTTCTGCGCACAATTCCCCGAAGACACTCCCCGGCTGCACGGCATCCAATTGGTCCTTGTCGCCCAGCAGGATCAGCCCCGCCCCGGGTCTGAGGGCCGCCATCACCTTCGCCATCAGCGAGAGGTCGATCATCGAAGCCTCATCCAGGACGATCAGGTCCGCCGCGATCGGATCTTCCGCGGAACGCTGCGGCCTGCCGGATGCATCCCTGATACCGAGCAGGCGGTGGATCGTGGACGCTTCTTCCGGGATCCTCTCGAGGATCGCGCGAGGTATCGTCATCTGCGACTTCGCGGAGGCGATCGACTCACGAAGCCTGTCCGCCGCTTTCCCGGTCGGCGCCGCAAGGCGGATCGTATACGGCGCTCCCTCCGGCTGCAACAGAAGCTTGAGCGCCAGTATCCGCGACACCGTGGTGGTCTTGCCGGTGCCGGGCCCACCCGAGATCACGGCCAGGTTACGCACCGCAGCGCCGAGCGCAGCGAATGCGTGTTCGCTCTTCAGCGCGTCGCCCGGGAACAGTGTGCGGAGGTGCGCGGCCAGGACACCGGCATCCGGCATCGGCTGAACGGGCGCAGCGAGGTGCCGCAGCGTGGCCGCAACGGTCTGCTCGTACTGCCAATAGCGGCCCAGATACAAACGGCCTTCATCGAGCATCAGCGGGGCCGGTTCACCGGGCGCCCCCACGACCCCGCGGAGTTCCTGGAGCAGCGGAAGCGCCGCACGGAGTCGCTCATCGTGATGGACATCAACGCACACATGTCCCTCGGCCAATCCCGACAGGACCGCACACACCGCTGCTTCAAGTTCTTCTTTTCCGCGGCCGGCACGCACAGCCAGGAGGCCGCCAAGCTTCTTTCCTACATGCTCCATCACGCCACCTCCTTCCCGAACAGGCGCGATTCAAGGGCCTGGATCAGTCCCGCGGAAGGCCGGTGGAAGAACACGCCATGCTGTGTGCCGGGCTGCATCCCCCGCAGGAACAGATACAACACGCCGCCGAAGTGCTTCTCATACGCATAGTCCGGGATGCGCGTGCGCAGATACCGGTGCACGGCTATACTATAGAGAAGGAACTGAAGATAGTAGTGCTCCTTTGCCAGCACACCCGGCAACAAGGACGGGTCGTAGCGGTCCGGTGTCGCGCCGAGGTTGTTCGATTTATAATCGACGATATAGTAGCGCCCATCGTGACGGAGGAGAAGATCGATCGTACCGATCATGAACCCCTGCATGTCGCGGTCACGCAGCAATGCTGCCGCGCGCGCGAACTCCGAGGGCAACCCGGCTTCCGGGTCCGCCAGGAGCGCGCGGAACGCAGCGGTCTGGAACCGGTTGCAGCCGAACACAAAATCCAACTCCTGCACGCATGCGGCCGCCTCAACGGAAGCCAGACGGATGCCTGCGGGGCCGAGCGGCGTGTCCAGTGCGGTCCGCACCATCCCTGCCATGGCATCGCCGAAAGCGGCATCGAACCCGTACCGTGCCAGCATGTGGTCGACGGCATCCCGCACCGTTGCATCATCGGATTGGAAATTCAGGTGCTCGAAGAACGCGTGCCATGCCTTTCCCGTCCGCGCCCCGGAGGGAAAGGCAAAGATCGTATTCCCTTCCGGTTTCGCATACGGTGCGGTCACTGTCGCATCCGTGTCCTTCCCCGAACGCATCCAGTCGCTCGTGAGCGATGTGTAACTCGCGTAGGACCACGCCTGCCTCACGGGAGGGCGCCTGAACTCGCGGGGGACGAGCTTCACGGATGGCACCGCCGGTGCAGGGAGTTCCCCGCCCGCTGCTGGCGAAAGGGAGATCATCGAACTGCGCATGGCCCCTTTCGACCCCTTCACCAGGCGCATCACCGGGGCGAGAACCCCGCGATGGCCGGCAGCCTTCAACACATTCCGTTCGCGGTCCGCTTCCTTGAAGAGCAGATACGAGAGCGCCGCGTCCTCCATATTGTTCACATGTCCCCACACCACATAGCACCGTTGCCGCGCACGGGTCATCGCCACATACAGGTGCCGGATACTCTCCGACCGGGCCTCCTCCACCCGTCGTTCGAAATGCTGGCTCCTCTCCGGTGACCCGATATCCGCCGTCAGAACGGACGTCCCCGTTTTCTTCTTCCCTGTTCCGGGCATAGCGCGATGGAAGAAGACCACCTTCTCTTCGGACTCTCTGAACGCTTTCCCATCGTAGGTGAAGGGGCAGAACACGACCGGATATTCAAGGCCCTTGCTCAGATGCACCGTGACGATCTGGACCCGTTCGGCGTCGCTTTCGAGGCGGATGCTGGACTCCTCATGTTCCTCTTCCGTTTCCGCGATCTGCTGCTCCAGCCAATGGACGATATGATCATGTCCGGGGTGCAGAATGCTTTCCTGGTGCAGAAGTTCCACGAGATGGAGAAGATCGGTGATGCGGCGTTCCGCATCGGCGTAGATCAGAAGGCGCGTGGCAACAGACCGGCCACCCTGTGCGAGTCCGGGCCCATGGATCAATGCGGTCGCCATCCGCATGAACCCGTTCTGGGAACCTTCCCAGATGGTGCGCAACGCGATCAGCCGTCCGGCGATCGCCGCATAGGCAGCCGCATCCTGCTTCATGGCGGCGACTTCGACACCGGTATAGCCGAGCGACGGTGTGAGGAGTGCGGCTGTGACATCCGCGTCGTGCCCGGGGTTCGCGACCGCACGGAGGAGCGTGAGAAGCTCACCGGCGGCCACGGAACGGTAGACACTGTCGAGGGTCTTGACGATGCATGGGACCCCGGCATCCTGCAATGCCCCCTGAACGATCTTCGCCTGCAGATTGGAGCGGACGAGGACGGCGATATCGCTCGGACGAAGCGCTGCCTGATCGTCCCCGCTGCGTGCTATCAGTCCGCTGATCTCCCCGACCACAGCCCTCACAGCGGCGACCTGCGCCTCTCCTTTCCCCCACATCCACCCGCCTTCCTTCTTCTCGGGCTGTTCCGGCAGCAGGAGCCAATGCAGTGCCCCCCTGGGCTCCGCATCATGGATGGTGCGCGGCGCCTTCCCCTTTTCATGGTGCGCCTCGACCTCCGGGAACGTGGTCATGCCATTGTCGGAGAACGGCGTATCCTTTTCCGTCGCCGTGAATACCTGGGAGACGGCCGCCACCAGGGGTTTTGCCGACCGGTAGTTCACCGAGAGCGATGTCCGGTTTCCCCGCGTGATGGAGGATGTGGCATGGAAGTACGTATGGATATCGCCACCCCGGAACGAATAGATGGCCTGTTTCGGGTCACCCACGAACACCACCGGGCAGTCACTCTTTTCATAAATACGCTGGATGATCTCGAACTGCAGGGGATCGGTATCCTGGAATTCGTCGATCAGTGCCGCAGGGTATGCCGTACGAAGCGCATCCGCCAGACGCTCCCCGCCCGGCGCGGCCAGCGCGTTGCGCACGTTCACGAGCATGTCGCCAAAGGACATGACGCGCAGATCGCGCTTCCGCCCGGCAAGTCCGGTGCGTGCATAGGTGATGAGGGCATGTGCTACCGCGAGAGCCACCGCCACGGGATCCTTCATGGCCCGGGCACGCTCAAGAGAGCTCTCTTCCGGCACGATCTCCAGGAGAGGATCGCTGATGATGGCGTGAAGGACACTGAGGTCCTTCGGGGTGAGCAAGCGCCCGGTGACCCGCCAGTCGTTCTCCTTCGCCCCGCCGAACATCGGCCCGTGCTCCACACACCACCCGAACTCCTCGGTCGAAAGCGCGCCGAGGTACGAGCGCGCAAAGTCGGCGACCACCGATTCAAGCAACGGGAGGTCGTCCGTGAGCACTTCCGCGGAGAAATCCATCCCCGTCGCGAACGCCTGCTCGCGGAGGACGCGGGTGCAGAACCCATGGATCGTGAAGATCGCGGCTTCATCGAAGGAGATGATCGCATTCGTGAGGCGCTTCACCGCCTTCTCACGCGCGCCGGGAATACGGATCAGTTTTTCGAGTGCCCTGCGGAGCGTCGCATCCTCCAGCGAGGCAAGGCGCCCGGCGTCGAGCAGGTCGCGGACCTCACGGATGCGCACGCGGATACGGTCGCGCAACTCCGCCGTCGCCGCTTCGGTGAACGTGACCACAAGGATCTGGTCCACGGCAAGGCCACCGTCAAGCAGCAAGAACAGGTACCTGCTCGTGATCGAGTAGGTCTTGCCTGTCCCCGCGCTCGCTTCGATGAGTTCAAATGCCATGGCCCGTCACTTCCCCCTTTTCTTCTTCACGAGATCGACCCTCTCCATCCCCGCGGCGATCCGCCCCATGATCAGTTCGGCAAGATCACGGAACTCCTCTGTGATGGCATCCGCTCCCGACAGGAACGACCGGGAGATGTACGGATCGTCCGACTCATCGAAGCGGGCGAAGGAATCGGGGTCGTCCCATTGGGAGCGCATCTCTTCCAGCTTCTCGTCAGGGTCCTTCTTTGCACTCTTCTTTGTGCTTCGCTTTGCATCCTTGTTCGCTGGCGCCGCCGGTTTCTCTTCGTCCGCCTGTGTCGCAGAGATGAACTCCCATGCCTTTTTCGGAAAGAAAGGAAGCGGGCGTTTCAATCCTTCACCGTAGGCATCGAGCAGCCGACCGAGCAACGTCGCCGCATCCTTCTGCGGCCGGAAGTCGCATCGTGCATTGATCCCGAGATACGTCCCCTTCACTGCTGAGGGAGCAATGGAGGGATGGACCAGGGAGACCGCGAGGAAGCGGATCCAGAACGAGACGAAATCCTTCTCGTGGACATTCCCCGGTTTGACGGCGAACATGCCATCGTGCGTCACCCACGCATGATCGATCTCGAGGGTCCATGGGCCGAATGTCCGTACCGTGGCGATCCCGGGCATTCGCGGTGTATCGAGAAGCGCCCGGTATGCTTCAACGAACGGCCGGACGGTCTCCATGACATTCCTGAACCCGTACTCCGCAGCGACGCCAACGGGCAGTTCTCCTCCGGCCTGCAGCAGCGCAAAGATCGCGTCTTCATCCAATGCGCGCTTCGGCATCTGTTCGTACAGCGCCCTGAACACTGCGCGCGTTTCAATGTTCCCGATCGTCAACGGCTCAACGGCCTCGATCCCATCCTCCGCATCCCGGTAGTAGGCACCAAGCCGTTTCCGGATGAGGAACGATGCGGGATTGGCGAAGAACCTGCAGAGATCGTCAAGGCGCACGCGATAGAACTCCTCGCCGGGCTTCTCGAGCGGGACCGGAAAGATGTTGTGGCCTGTCTCCCTGCCGTTGCCCGCTTCGCCCGCGATCATGGAGGCGTCGGATGCGTAACTGAACAACCGCGGATCGGACCCGTCGAAGTACCGCCGGGAGAACGCCTGGAGGGGATGCACCACGGCGACCGAGCGCAGGGCTTCGGCGACACGGTCATGCCCCGCTTCATCAGGTCGGTCGAACGCGATCCTGCCGATGAACTCCATGACCTCCGAGAGCACCGGGGACATGGCCTTCGGCTTGCCCGAACGGATATCCTCCCCCACATACGTCGCAAGGAACCGGTCGCGCGCCGACAGCAGGAGCTCCAGGAAGAGATACCGGTCGTCCAGCCTGCCCGACCTGTCGCCATAGCGGTACCATGTCTGCATCAGATCGAAACTCGGGGGCTTGACGGTTCTCGGAAATTCTCCGTCGCCCATCCCCAGCAGCGCGATGACGCGGTACGGCAGGGGGCGCATGGGTTTCATGGAAGCGAAGGTAATGCCGCCACCGAGGAAGCGGGCGCCCGGTTGGGAGCCGGCATCGATCCCCGCGAAGAGGAGTCGCAACGTTCCCTGATCGACCGTGCCCGTATAGCCGGCATCACCGGCGGCGGAGACAACATGATCGAGGAGCTCGCGGACCATCTCCCTGCTTTCCATGTACTCACGTGCATCGCCGGTAAAGCGGTCGAGCCATGCGCCCAGCACCGGTTCCCAGGCGGCCATCGGGCGCGCAGTGTGGAGGTCCCCGACCCACGCGCGGAGCGCTTCGAGGTACGCAAGGAATCTATCCAGAAGTTCTACCTGCTGGCCTTCGATCTGATCGTACGGCAGCAGTCCGCCATACAACGGAGACCCCGTGCCGGTCAGGTCCCGTGGGAACGCCACGCCGAGCACCATCCGCTGCAGGCCCCACTCCCAGGTGAACTGGTCCGAGGGAGGCAGGCCCCACTGCTTCTTCTGCTCGCCGTCCAACCCCCAGCGGATGCCCGCACCCTCGACCCACCCGCTGATCGTACCGGCATCGCCCCCACTGATCCCGAACGCATCGCTCACGGGATCCAGGCGGAGGAGATCAAGAATGAGATCGGCATCGAAACGGGAAAGAGGCAGCGCGAGCAGGCGCGACCAGAGATCGACGATGACATCGATCTGTCCGGTCTTCCGTTCCGCGATATCCACCGGCAGGGTGGCGGCAGGCCGCACGGCATCCCCATCCCCTTTGCGTCCGAAGACCGCCTCGCAATAGGGAGCATAGAGATCGATGTCCGGGGCAAGCACCAGGATATCCGACGCGCGAAGCGTATGGTCCTGGTCCAGCATCGCCAGCAATTGGTCGCGCAGGACCTCGACCTCACGCATGCGCGAATGGCACGAGTGGATCGTGAACGACGTATCGGGGGCACTGCATGTGATATGCTCCTCCGAAAGCCGGAGGATGCCGGACTGCAGCGCATGAAGGAGTGTGCCGGTTCCGGGGTCCTCGAAGCAGCCATCCACGCCGCTCCCTTCGCCTTCGGCATCCACCGCGAACCGGATGAAGTCGCGCCCTTGTTTCCCCAGTGAACCCAGAAGCGCATGCGGCACGTCGATGTGCATCAGCTCCGCGGAGTACTGCAGGTCCACCTGGGAACGATACCGTTCGTCGGCGATGTCGTCCCACTTCTCGCGCGAAGGGTTGAGCAGATAGACATACACCGGCATGCACTGCCCGAGGGCCTGGAGGATCTTCACATACGCGGGCGAGAGCGAGCTGATCCCGAACACGCTCAGCCTGTCGGGCAGGCCCCGCACGGTGCCGGATCCGATCCCCTCGAGGAATATCGTGAACAGAGATGCGCGGTGAGGTTCGTGCAATTCCTGCGTCAACCGGCGCCAGAGGCTTGCCTGCCATGGCTCGTCGGGGCCCAGGTTACGCTTCTCGCCCCGCTCCCACGAATGGAGCCAGTCCATGCGATAAACGAGATACCGATTGTAGAGTTCCGCGAGCCGGCCGGCCAGGTCGAACCGCCGCTCGGTACCCCCCCCGTCAAGGTAGCTCCGCAAGGGCGCAAAGCCGGCCCTGAACGACTCATCCTCCAGCAAACGGAGGATGTGCCACTGAAGGACTTCCACATCATAGACGGATCGGCGCGAGGTCGTGAGGCCGGCCGAACGGTACAGGTCCCAGATGAACTGTCCCGGGCTCCGGTACATGACGTTGGCGGAGACCCCGCGCGTCCGGGCGAGCATCAGGTCGAGCCATTCACCGACGGTCCGGTCATGCACAACCACGCGCTCCGGGCGGAGCGGGTCGGGCAACGGCTCGTCCACGAGCATGCCTGCGAACCGTTCCGCGAGGTTCTCCAGCCTGTTCGATTGTACGATATGGAGTCCGGGATTCTTCATCACCGCCGGTATGCATCCTGTTCTGTGTATTCGAAAGTAGCGAACAGCCCGCTGAGTTACAAGGAAACAGCATGGAGAAGATACGGAACCTGCCCTCCGGTTGCATCTCACCGGATGATACAATTGCACATGGATCGCGGACATGCAGGAGCGATGGGCCGGGCAACTCCTGGATTTCCTCCGTATATTGCGCCAATCCGCCCCCCGCCGGGGCTCATTCCTCCCACGTGTCAGGCATCGCCATGAAGACCCTGCTTGCAGGCCTCCTCATCCTCACATCAATGACGTTCGCCTCGCCGGAAATGCACACGGTTGCATCACCTGACAGCCGCCTGCAGTTCATTCTCACCGCCGGCACGGACGGACAGCTCTTCTACGCACTCACCCGGGATGGGAAGGAGATCATCCAGCGCTCGCGGCTGGGTGTATGCACGCACGATATGCCGGACTGGACATCGGGTTTCACGCTCAACGCTTCCCGGGAGTGGAGAACGGACACGACATGGCACCCCGTGTATGGCGAACGGAGCGTCGTGCGTGACCACTACAGCGCAGCGACGTTCACCTTCATACGGAACAAGGATACGAACGCGGTGATGGCACTCGATGTCCGCATGTACAACGAAGGGGCCGCATTCCGTTACGTATTCCCCGAGAACCTGTCAACCTCCGTGCTGAATATCACAGGCGAACTCACGTCCTTCGCCGTGCCTGAAGGGACGATGGCATGGGTGACCCCGTTTGCGCAGGAACTCTATCACCGGGTTCCGGTGAAGGACTGGTCGTATGGTGCCCTTCCGCTCCCGCGCTGGAATCCCCGGACACCGGAATATGAAAGCGAGCGGCCGCTCACACTGGAACTTCCCGGCGGCACATACGCTGCCATCGGGGAGGCCGGACTCGTCGAGCACGCGCGCATGAAATTCGTCCATGCAGCGGACGAGCCGAACACCATCGGGATCCGTCTGTTCGGGCCGGTCACGGCAACATCTCCGTACGCCACACCCTGGCGGCTGATCATGGCCGCAGATTCCCCGGGAGAACTGCTCGAACGGAATGACATCTTCCTGAACCTGAATGAGCCGTGCCAGATCAGCGATACGCGCTGGATCAGGCCCGGGAAGATCATGCGCGAGGTCACCCTCTCCACATCGGGGGCTGAGGCCTGTGTCGATTTCTGTGCCGCCCATGGCATCGAGTATATCGAATTCGATGCGGGATGGTATGGATATGAATATGCCGTCAGTTCCGACGCCTCACGCGTGGACGTCGACCCCCGCCGGAACCCGGCAAAGGACCTTGACCTCCAGCGCATCATCGCCTATGCCCGGTCGAAGGAGGTCGGGGTCTTCCTGTATGTGAACCACCGGGCGTTGGAGAAGCAGATCGACGAGATCCTGCCCATCTACGAGCGCTGGGGGATCGCAGGGCTGAAGTTCGGGTTCGTGCATGTGGGCTCCGACCGGTGGACGCACTGGGTCCATGAGGCCGTACGCAAGGCTGCGCGGCACCATCTCATGGTGGACATCCACGATGAATACCGGCCCACCGGCTACAGCAGAACATACCCGAACCTGTTGACCCAGGAAGGCGTCTACGGGAACGAGTGCATGCCCGATGCCACGTTGAACGCGACGCTGCCCTTCACCCGTTTTCTGGCCGGAGCGGCGGACTACACCATCTGCTACTATCATCAGGCCGGGATCAAGAAGGTCGCGGGGATCAAGACGACCTCTGCACACCAGCTCGCTCTCTCCGTGATCTATTATAGCCCGCTGCAGTTCGTGTTCTGGTACGACAAGCCCTCCGACATTCAGGGCGAACCCGAGGTGGCATTCTTCGATCGTTTGCCGACGGTCTGGGATACAACGAAGGTACTCCTCGGGGAGACAGGCCGGTATGCCGCACTCGCGCGGCGCAAGGACAGCACGTGGTTCGTGGGGGCGATCACCAACAACGATGCCCGGACGCTCGGGATCCCGTTGTCATTCCTGCAGCCGGGCGTCACCTACCATGCAACCATGTACACCGATGGAGGCGACGCCGTGCCAACGCGTACGCATGTGAAGATTGAGCGGGCGCTCGTGACCGCGGCGAGCCGGGTGACGGCCCCACTGCGCGCCTCGGGAGGCATGGCCATCGAGATCCGTCCGGCCACTGAAGCGGAGATCCGCACGGTTGCGCCATTGACGGACACCGGAGGACAGGCCCGGCCATAGCGCCATCCCGATGCTCTCGTTTCAGGCCATCGGAGGGTCTTTCCTCGGGACGCATTTCGGGAGTTCTTGTTGGGGAACCGGTTCTGGCCCACGGCCGAACTCAGCCTGGGCGAGGATCTGGATCCGGCGATCCTGCCTGATCCGACCAGCAAGGCTTGGAGTGATGTTTGGATCGGTGAGAACGCGAAGGGCGGATCCGGGATCGCTCTTGTCTCCCGCGCCATGGTCCGGGAGACGGAAGAAATTTCCCCGGTGATCGATCGACTGCGGGATGGACTCCGTGCGCATGAGCGGGACGTGGCTATCATGCCGCTTTCCGCCTCGGTGAGCCGCCCCCCCCCCGCCCCCGGCGCACCCTGTCCATTCACTGAAGCCTGCTCGTTCGGCACCAGGATCGGTCCATGGAATAGCGGAGCCAGTCCGCTGTAACAGCGTACTGGCGGGTTGGAGCCCGTGGTGTGAACCGGTGGCGGATCCTGCGGCCGGAAGTGTTCCCGGACCTTCGTTCTTCCTCGTGAGAACCAGGGGCCGGAATGTTGCTATCTTCAGCACTTCGCGTGAACGATCCATAGATCCTTTCCGGTATGGCCGTCAATGCATTCTGTTTCGGGTGATCACCGAAGCCATCACCCACCCTGTCTTCCCCGTTCGTGTACGGATGAGATACCAGTCAGGCCCGTGTTCGGCGACATGCCGGCGCATGATCTCGACGGTTTCGCCTGCCTTCGCGACTGCTCGCCCGATCATCCGCGCGTCGAACGAATGCCCTTCGCGCAATCCAACCTGAGGCACAACAACGCGTGCAGGATCCGCATTGCGGCGAACTGCCGCCGCGGGAGCGGGGGCACTGGCCGCAACAGGGTCAGCGGGACGGAGTGCTGCCTGTGACATCGGTTCATCCATGACCGCCAACGCTGGCATGGAAACCTGCTTGTCGGCGTGCAGCGGATCCAACGTGGCCATGAGCAGGGCCACCACCACGACGGCAGCGCCATACATGAGGAATGTGCGGACCCCGGAGCGGTTCGCAGGCACCGCCTGCGGGCCCGGGAATCCTGCCGACGGCGCACATGCCTCCTGGCGTGGGACGCGCCGCGATCTCCCCCTCGGGGCCAGGAATGCTTTGGCGGGCGTGGGCTCGGCATCGAGACTCAGATCAAAAAACGCGGGGTCCAGATGTTCATTCTGTTGTCCGCCCGCGCAACCAAGGACGATAGCCGAGATGTGTGCACCGGGGAGTGAGGAGCGGATGGCGGTGGCGATGGCTTCCAGGGTCGCACCGGTCATCATCACATCGTCGATGATGAGAACGCGGGCGTGCGTGGCAAGGCCCGATCCGTCGAACTGAAAGACATTCTCCAGCTCGCGGAGATGGGCAGCATGCCCGCCCAATCCCTGCAGGGCATGCGTGGTGCGAGTTTTCTTCAATCGCGTCGGGCTGTACGACGCACCGGAGCGTTCGGCGAGGGTATCGCAGAGCCGATCGAGGGGCGATGCATCGCACACTTCAGTCTCGTCGCAATACAGAGACCGGATGATGATATCATGTTCGGGAAGTCCGCTGAGCATATGCGGTACCAGCGTCAGCCAGCGCTGCACAGCCCGTCCACGCCCTTTGCGGAATTCGTCCATGGCGAACGAGACCGGCTCCTGACGGCCATTCCGTGAGGGATGATAGAAGCCGACATGATGGACCGCATCGAGGCCTTCCGGCCGCAGCGGTGAATGCAGCAGAGGCTGCAGGGCTTCGATCTTGGTCTTCTTCATGGTGCGTTCCCTTCGCTGATGCGGACAGCTCATCAGATGCAAACCCGATGCCAGGGGAACGCACCTCCATTCCGGGCGGCAAAGGGCGTAGGAGACACATCGGGGGGCACCTTCTGACCGCTTTCAGGAAGGGCGATGTAGCGATGGGAGTGACCGGACATGGGTGACAGATTGCCTTTTGCCACCCATGTGTGTACCTTCTCCCCATACAACACAGGAGGGTCGCATGGCAGAACTCAAGACGAAGCCCACGGGTGTCGACGTGGAAGGATTCCTGAATGCGGTGAAGGACCCGCGGCGGAAAAAGGACGCATTCACTGCCCTTGAGGTGATGCGTGCCGTGACCAAAGAAGTCCCCGCGATGTGGGGACCAAGCATCGTGGGATTCGGCTCGTACCACTACGTCTATGCATCGGGGCATGAAGGCGATTCGTGCCTTGTCGGGTTCTCGCCGCGGAAGGACTCGCTCGTCCTCTATCTGATGGGCGACTATGAGAACCGTGATGCACTCGTGAAGAAGCTCGGGAAGTGCAAAGCAGGCAAGGGGTGCATCTATGTGAAGTCCATGGACGACATCCACGTACCAACGCTCCGTCTGATGATCAAAGCATCGGTGCGGTACCTCAAGGCACTCTACCCCCCGAAACGCGGATAGCGGAACTGCCCCTATTTCACAACGATCATGCTCTTCACCATACTCTTCCCTCCGAACAGGGCCCTGCAGAAGTAGACCCCCGAAGGGTGGCGACTGGCATCCCAGCGGATGAGATGTGCCCCGGCAGGACGGTATTCGTCCACCAGGATCCCGATACATTCGCCGGCAACGTTCATCACTTCGATGCGCACATTCCCTGCGCGCGGCAATTCGAATGGGATCGACGTTGAAGGATTGAACGGATTCGGGAAGTTCTGATGGAGTACGAACGATCCGGGAAGCCCGATCCTTCCTTCCGCGACATGCGTCGCGGTATAGTCGTACGGCTCATTGAGAAGGTGCCAGCTCTCCTCGGTCTGCCCGTCGTAGTCCCTCAGGAGATACTGGGTGCGTAGCGGGGTCCGCGGGAATCCCGAGAGGGAGGTCAGCATCGCCGATCCATCCGCCGTCCACTCGTAGATCGGTATCCTGGACGGGTCGAACGTGACCGAGAGCCCGCGTTCCACGGCCATGTGCAGAGAACCCACATTGCCCGGTTCATGCCCCCCGAGCCAGTACCCGACGGCATCGACGTGGAACGGGTTCTTCCCGAAGATGACAAGGTTGACCATATGGTCGATGCCCTTACCGTTCTCTGCCGGACCATTCGTGAAAGGGCCTTCACGGCCATAGACCGCCTCGATGATGTTGAGGCCGGGTTTCGTGACCGCGTTGTTATCGAGGCACCGCGTTCCCCAGGTCTCGTGCCAGAGCCCGCCATCCTCACCCGGCCTGCCCCAACGGGGGATCCCTTGCGCAACATGCGTGTTGTACGCATCGAGGATCCTCTGTTTGGCACCGGCCCGGATGTGCACCGGATCCATGAGCATCGTATCCGCGTGACGCACGCAGTGCTGCACGTACGGCATCGCGATCGCTCCCTGAATATTCTTGGCACACAGGGTCATGCCCATCAGATGTGTCTTCAGCTTCGCGATGTTGAGCAGCCACGAATCGGGTGCATTCACAGGCCAGAGGTAGGGGATCCGGGTGAACCACTGTCCATCCGGAAGATCCACCCACTGCAGGTCCGCTTCATTGATGGCCCCGACGGGAGCGTCGAGAGCGCGAATATCCGCACCGGTGCGGGCCGCCATCTGCGCATAGCCGCTGTTCGAGAACTGCCCGGGATCGTTCACTTCCCGGAGATAGAAGTGGTCGCCGGCGACGCCAAGGGCCTTGATGCTCTCGATGATCCCTTCCACGAAGTAGGGATCTGTCACGATACCCATATTGTCCACGTCCGTATCGGGCATCATGACGATGTTCGGTTTCAGGGCGATCATGTGGCTGATGGGGATGCCCCCGCTCTGCACCGGAACGAACACCGACGAACCGAATGTGAGCCCCGCCTGCCGGATGGCCGCATGGTTCGTCTTCACATCGACCGCGGTCCGCATGATGAAGACCGCGGAAGGGTTCGCTTCGATGAACGGATGGACATTGAAGCGATCGGCGGTGACGGACCGGACGCCCGCCAGGACGTCGATCGGCGATAGTGCGAGTGCGGTGCCACCGGCAGCGACCGTACTGAGAAATGACCGGCGTGTGAGCATGGGGTTATCCTCGTTCGTCAGATGAAATTGCGTTGCCCGGCATTCCTGATACGCCTCGCCGGGGGCACCGGGCCACCCTCACGACCTCCCTCCAGCCGGTCTGGCCGGGGGCCAGGGACGTCCAAGGGCTTTGGAAAGATGCATCTTCGTGGAAGCGGGGAAATCCTTGGAGAGGATCCAGTCGGCATAGCCGGGCTCATCGCCGACGGGCACCCCCTTGTGCTTTCCGAAATTGTAGACGACGCCCTGCGGGAGACGTTTCAGGTACCTTGCCGGATCGACGATCTCGTCCGCGCCGCAGAACGTGTGGAGCTCTTCGACGGTCGACGGCAGATCCTCATAGCGTTGGACCTGTCCGAGGAACACCTCTGCGGTCGCCATGGTATCCGCCAATGCCGAGTGTGCACCCTCCAGGACCTTGTTGCAGTAGAGTGCGTAGGCGGCGGTGAGGTTCCGGGGCTCCTGCTTGATGAAGATCGTATGCGAATCCACGATCTTCGTGTCCTCTGCAGGAAAGACGATCCCCGCATGTTCGAATTCCAGACCGAGCATCGGCACATCGAACCGGAGCAGATTGTATCCCCCCAGATCGCAGCCGGCGAGGAATGCCAGCATCTCCTGGGCGACATCCTTGAACTTCGGTTTCCCTTGCACGTCGGCATCGGTGATATGATGCACCGCCGTCGAGGCGGGCGGGATCGGCATGCCGGGATCGAGCAGAAAATGCAGCTGCTCGATCGGCCGGAGATCCAGGCCGCATTTGACGAAGGCGATCTCCACGATACGGTCGTTGACGGTATCAAGGCCTGTAGACTCGATATCGAAGAAGACCAGGGGGCGTTTGAGGGTGAGCATGAGGTCGGCTTTCCTTCGTCGTCACTTCAGCTTGAATGAATTCACGATAGCACCGATATCGGCCTTCACGGTGCCGAACATCTCCTCCAGCCCGCCGAACGTCAACGTGTAGTACTGATCTCCCTTCCGGATGTAGACGACATCGTACTTCATCTTCATCCCGCTCATCTCACCGGTATACACCAACTCCCGTCCCTCCCGTCCGTTGATGGTCACCTTCTTCACCGCTTCAAACTTCGTGTTCTTGAACGTGCCGGCAAGCTGCTTCTTCACGTATTCAACGAACGCATCGGGGGCCTGGGCCGTAGCTGGCGCGGTGTCCACCGTCAGGATGAAACTCACTCCGCCTTTCATATAGTGCTCTTTGGCCGCCGAACCGGTGTTCTTGGTCCAGCCGGCGGGCACCTGGATCGAATAGTCGCCCGGGGCCGCGGCAGCCACGAGGGTTGCGCAGAGGATGGCGACGGTCATGACAGCAGTGAAGGTTTTCATTGGAGAAACTCCGATCTCTGGCGTTGATCACGCATGGTATGCATACGATGGAGGTGACACCGCACACCCCCGGCAGGTTCCGCGAGGGGCCATCCACGGTTATCCACAGGAACGGGGGGTCAAGTAAATGGTACACAAGGATGCCCGAAATGTCAATTCCATCCTTCTGCGCTTCTGCAAGGATCACCGCAGCGATCATCGGGTCAAGTACCGGGGGACACATGCATATGCGATTCGACTAGGAGCGGGCAGCCCCCCTCCGCGATTCGGATCTTCGGCGCGTCCGACAGGCACGGATCTCGAGACACGTCACCAGGCATTTCTCCCCGCATGCCCTTTTCGTATATTGGTACACACACGATCGTACGATCACGGCACGTTAGACACCAGGAGAAACGATGTTTGCCCGCACATGGATCACCTTACTGTTCCCGCTTCTTTTGTCGGCCGGGATCACCGGAACCGTCATCGGCATCCATGACGGCGATACGCTTCGCCTCCGGACGGGCAACGCGACCGTGAAGGTCCGGCTCTTCGGCATCGATGCCCCCGAACTGGGACAACCGTTCTCCCGTGCTTCGCGAGAGAAGCTGTCAGCGCTCACGTATGGCAAGACGGTCACCCTCATCCCCCACGGCAAGGATGCGTTCAAGCGCCAACTCGCTGAAGTGCTCCTCGATGACGGAACGAATGTCAATCACGAGATGGTCCGCACAGGGATGGCGTACTACTTCCGCAGGTACGCACGCAGCAAGGCGCTGGAAGGCATGGAAGACGAGGCCCGCCGCGATCGGCGCGGTGTGTGGAGCGTCGATGGATCGGTGCCTCCGTGGGAGTACAGGAAACGGGAACAGAAAAAATGACGAGTCCTACCCCTTCGTCCCCGACCATGGAGAGTGACGTACAGTACGGAGCGGTGATCAGATGAGAAGACTCGTCTACAACGTCGCGATGAGCCTCGATGGGTTCATTGCCGATCCGGACGGTGGGTACGATTGGATCGTCATGGATGACAGCATCGACTTCGGCGCCCTGTTCGCGCGGTTCGATACGCTCCTCATGGGCCGCAAGACCTATGAGGTCGTGCGGTCGCAAGGCCCCGGCGGGCCGGGCGCGGACAAGGAGACCATCGTCGTTTCGCAGACACTCAGGCCGGAGGCGCATCCCGGCATCACGCTCATCCAGGACCGGATCGCGGAACGCGTTGCCGGTCTGAAGCGCGCTCCCGGAAAGGACATCTGGCTCTTCGGTGGCGGCGAACTCTTCCGCCTGCTCCTCGATGCCGGTCTCGTCGATGCGATCGAGGTCGCCGTCATGCCCGTCATGCTTGGTACGGGGATCCCGGTCCTTCCTGCCGGCCATGGCACTGGCCGGCTTCACCTCGCATCATCCCGTACGCTGTCTAGCGGGATCGTCCTGCTCAGCTATGATACGGCGAAGAAATCCTGAGGGATCGCCCTTGGGACAGGGTCCATCCTGACGTCTGTTCACCGATGGCCTGCCCGCTGGTTCACATCACCTTTTGATGAGCAACGTCACGATCTCCCACGGCTTCACTTCCAGCGTCACAGAACCATCCGGTGCCACAGGCAACGGCCCGGCCGGATACTCGAGGAGGTCAGTGCGGATGGCCTCACGGATCGTCATGGAGAACGTCAGCCGCGCCGTACACCGATCCCCTTCAGCTTCATAGAACCGCACCACCGTCCCCGTTCCATCCTCACTCTGCTTCACCGAGGTGATGACGATATTCGATGGCTCGGCACGGAGGAACCCCTTCCCGGCCGATGGCAGCGTACGACGGCCGGCGCTCTCCTGTGTCGCCGAAACAAAGGACATCAAGGGGTTGTTGAACGCTATGCCATCGCGGTACCGCATCCGCCAGTTCCCGTCATGGAACATCAAGGACATCCGGAAGGTGTGGTCCCCCTTCTGCTCGAAGTAGTATTCGGGATCCCACGCAAGGCTCTTGCGCGTCGAGAGGAGCACGTGCTGTACCACCGGATAGTGTACGGGCTGTGATGTCTGATCTTCAAAGATATGGAGGGTCATGTCCGACGCGAACAGGCACCCGTATCCTTTGTACGACCCGGTGGAGACGTTCACCCAGTTGAGCGCTTCCCGGAACGCGATCGGCTCGTACCCGCCGTAGAGATTCGGGTAATACTGCGACTCCTTGTTGTCGGGAAGCTGCGAGAAGTCCGCTTCGTCCTTGCTGAACTCGACAGCACCGAATGGGATCTCATAACTGATCGCCGCTGTCTGTTTCGTGTCGGCGGCATCCTCCTCTTTCCGCCACTGGAAGCGGATCCCGGCATACTCCACGATATCCGCGAAGTCGATGCGGATCCGGTATTCCTTGCCCTTCTCGAGTTTCGTGGAGAACGTCTTCATCGTATTCAACTCGTACGGGTTCCAGTTGTCGACGACCAGCTCGTCTTCGAAGTACATCCGTCCCTTGTCGTCGGTAATGATGCCCAGCGTGTAGTTTCCGGTCTCCTGCACATGGATGGTTCCCGTCCAGCGCACGGAGAAGAAATCCTTCGGCACCCCTTCACCGGGCGAAGCTTTGTCCCAGTACGGCGCCATCACCGTATCCACACGTGTGAACACGGGCTCGCCGTCCAGATTGGGATTCCGGAAGTACTCGCCGAGCAGGCCGCGGCTCTTCCCGTCAGGTGTCGTGACGCACGACGCCGGGACCGTGATCAACCCGGTGGTGATCTTACGTTCGATGTTCATCGGGAATGCGATCCGCACTTCCTTTGCCCGTGTGCCGTTCCAGCCCACAAGATCGAGTTCGAGGTCGACATCGTGGGTCGCCTTGGACACCGAGTACCGGTGACGTGCGACGCAGTTGCCAAGCGGGGTCTCCGTCTCACGGATCCAGCGCAACGGGGTCTCCACGAACCGCACGGTCGTGCTGGTACGCGTACCCGACCGCTCGAGATCCAGCGGGATGCCTTTCAAGAGCGCTTCTTCTTCCCACGCGTTCCCCGGTGCGGCAAATTGCAGGAGCTCACCCGCCTGGAATTTGTCCGTCCGGAAGTAGCTCCTGCGCTTCCCCTTGTCCGTGTATTCCTTGATGCCGGCATTCCCGAAGACGACCTTGAATTCCGGTGTGTCGATCGAGTCGCCGGTGAGCGTCGTGACCGGCGCGTTGGTCTTCGCTGCTTTTTCGATACGATACGTCGCATACCCCAGGGCCGGCACCTCCGCCTGGATCAGCACTGTCGTCGTGCTTGCCGTCATGTCGACGACCTCGAAGGGAACCGCGATACCGCGGATATCCTTCACGGCAAACCCGGACCAACCCGTCGGAAGCGAGAACGACGACCGTACCAGTTCCCGGCGGTCCCAATTCAATGGGTTGTAGACCACGACCTGCAGACCCCTGGCATCCTGCCGGACGACGCGATCGCCCAGCAATTGCATCGCCTGGCCCATCAGCGACTGTGCGCCCTCGTAGGATCTCCGATACGAGGCATGATAGATGCTGTCGGTGGTCAGTCCTTTTCCGCCGCCCCAGCCGTGGTCAGGCCAGAGGTTCGCCTGCCAGGCCGAGTCGAACATCGGCTTGGGATATGTCACGGCGGGATCTGTGGCTTTCAAGAACGAGAACAGCTTCTCCGCCGACAGGAGAATGTTGTGCGCCTTCCTGCCCTGGAGCAGGGCTTCACGATTGCCTGGCTCATCGTAATAGGCCCATGCATTCGGCCACTGGCCGCGCAGCGTTTGGAGATGCATTCCCGGGGTACTGAAGATCCCCTTGAGCATGGTCCTCCGGATTGGTGAACTCCAGGAGCGGGGGCCGCACCTGTGCGGCCACGTCGCCGGCATGCTGCTTGTTCCATGCCACCGCGAAGGCGCTCATCATCGCATTCTGTGCTTTCACGAACGGAACGAGTTCGCCATTGGGCGGCAGGTAATCCTCATTGTAGTCGTAGATCATGGTCTTCGGCAGGTTGCGCGACCGCGCGAAATCCTCCCTGCCGTACACAAGGTTCAACCATTCTTCGTTGGCGCCGGGAGAGATGCGCGGGGAATTCCCGTACCGCAATCCGTACACCGGCACCGTCGTGCCGTCCAACCCCTGCCAGTGATAGAACCCGAGAGGGATCCGTGCCTGGACGAGATACTCCACTCCGGCGCTTTTGAGGATCTGCGGAAGCTGCCAGGTGAGCATCGGGACGTCGGCATTGATGTAGATGCGGCTGTCCGCTCCGGGGATATTCTCTTTGATCCAGCGGCGGCCGAAGTAGAACTGGCGGGCCAGCTTCTCCGCACCGACCTGCTCCTGGAGCGACAGGGTATACATTGCACCCCAGGAGAATCGGCGTTCCGCAGTCCGCCTGAAGATCTCTTCTTTCTTCTCCGGATGGCGTTCGAGAAATTCTCGAAGATAGGCAACGGCTTCCATCGTGTACTTGAAATCCGGTGCCGACTCCATGATCTTCAGGGCCGGGAGAATGATCTCCTGCGAGCGGTAGTCCGCTGTTTCGAATTGCGTCCCCAGCCAACCGAGATCGTTATGGTTCGTCGAATGGACCAGGACCTTCCCGCCATCGAAATAGGTCTTCCTGAAGGCGGTCATCGGCAGCTTCGGTTGCGTCGCAACGGTCCTGCCGCCCACGGTGAGCGCGATATCATAATCGCCATTCGCCGGCGGCACGAACGTCCAGATCTCTTTCCCCGTCACCGCCCTCGCCTCGATCGTTCCGAGAGCGATAGCATCGAGCACCTTCCCGCGCTGCGAGATCGTGATCTGTGCGTCACGCAGGGCCGGACCCGGATTGACGACATTCAGCAACGCACGTTTCACCGGCTTGTCACCGACCGCGTTGTAGTTCTCCATCGAACGCATCGTGAATGTCAGCGCATTCGGCTGCGCAAAGACCCGCACCTTGCCGATGCCCGTTCCTACGGCACCTTCCTCCTGCCACACGTCGCGGACCGTGATCGTGATCGATCCGGTACGTTGTTCTTTCGCGAGGGGAATGATCTGGAAGTCATCGGCCTGACGGAGCAGAACGTCGCTGGACGTTCCATCGGAGAATGTGATCGTGATGTTCTTCGGCCGGGCGTAGGAATAGCGGTATTGCAGGTTGTACGGCGTGATCACATGGCTGAAGATGGGTTTGGGGAGGATCCAGATCTCTTTCACCGAAACCTCACGCGCGTAGGTCAGCGTGATGGATGCGCCCGCCGTCTCCCCCGCGGAGTTCCACCCCTCCTCGGTATTGCCGGTGATGGCCTTGTAGGCCAACGGCTGGTTCGAGGTCGCCTTTTCAACACTGCATCCGCTCCCCGGATCGGCCAGATTCGGATTGCCGGGCTGGGCGGAGGCAAGGGAGGCAAGAAGAAAGAGAAGGCAGAAGAGGGTGCATTTCATGGGGAGCCTCGAAGGGTGGATTGTTGGTACTCGTGGAAGATAGGGGATTCGGGGGAAAAGAGGTAGCGCGGGGGGGGGATTAAGAACTAAGAATTCTGAATTCTTAGTTCTTAATTGCAAAAGCCCGAACGAAGTTCGGGCTTTTGCCGTGGTCAGGGACGGAATCGAACCGCCGACACGCAGATTTTCAGTCTGCTGCTCTACCAACTGAGCTACCTGACCGTCAGAGCGCTACAACCTGAGTCATAAATATAATGAACCCCGTGGAAAAAGGCAATCCCCCGCTGGTATTTATCGGTTTCCGGACCCGGCATGGTCCAAGAGCTCGTACAGGTGCGATAAATTGCGGCTGCGCATAGCCCCGTAGGTACGCCGGACGAAGCCCGTATGGAACTCGCAACTCCCCACAAACTCTATGTTTTTCTGAAGCCACTCCACCTCCCCGTAGATGATCCCCATCCTCGTCTGCCATTCGTCCCGCAAGGCATCGCTGTGCTCTTTGAACCGGGGGCCGCCGATATACATCAGGTCGGCGTCACACACGATCCGTTCAAGGGCTGTGGTCGGCCGCTGGGGGATCCTCGTTGCCGCGATGCATCCCTTCACAAGAGGGATCCGCAGGGCCGGATACCCCTGCTTCCTCAGGAAATCCTCCGCGATCACCGCGCTCCGCGCTTCATGCTCATCAGCCCCCTCGAGATATCCGGCGTCGTGAAACCATGCCGCGAGGACGATGATCTCCATCTCCTCGTCCGTGAGGTTCATTCCCGTTCCGATCTCCACGCAGGCCGCCACCACCTCGCGCGTGTGTTCGAGCGTATGATAACGCGCCCAGGAAGGGATCCGTTCCCTGTAGAGCGTTGCCACCAGCGCCTCAGCCTTCTCTATGATCGCCGATCGTATCATGTTTGCACGGGCCTCCGGCCCCGCCCGGTATCGTTCCTGTTCCGGTTTCCATTGCACCAACACCCCCACACGCTTCACCCGTTACGCTGTCCCTCTGCGGTCTTAAAACCCGAACCCCACCGCCCCATACAGCATCACGCTTTCTTTTGAAACCCCGATGCTTGCAGTGAGGGTCGCATCGCGCCTCCACGGAGCAGCCCACACGCCTCCACCGAACGACGGATGCCACACCCCCGATTCCTCGCCCGGTTCGAACACCCGTCCTGTCTCCGCAAACCCGAAGACGCCGTACATCACCGGAGTGATGATATCGATCCGACCGAGCCGCACCCGGGTTTCGACGATGCCCGCGAGCGATGAAGCGCCCGCGAATCTCCCCTGCTGATAGCCGCGCATCGCCGTGCTGCTCCCGATCGTCGCCGCATCGTAGTACGGCACCTTGCCCCACGACCTGACCCCCAGCACACGCAACGAGAGCGTCACGGGCGCCGGCCCGCCGGTCGTGACAAAGAACCGCGCATCGCCCCTCAGGCGCCCGTACGGCGCACCGACACTGAAGGCCTTCGGCACGAACATCCCGCTGATATCACAGTACGCCCCGCTGAACGGATGCACGTCATCGTCCCGGGTGTCCCATCGCATACTCCCACTCACGGATGCGAGCGCCATATCGGCGATGCCGTATGGCTTTTCGTCCGTCACATACTTGTGTTCGCCCTTACCCGTGATGACGATGCGGAAACCACTCTGCACGGTCAACGTCAACGGCCCGTCCGCCGGCCACCGCAACGCAGGCTCCAGCCGTACTTGTGTCTGGCGCACACGGTAGTACGGATCATTGGGACTCCTGCTCGTGACGCTTTCATTCCCGCGCCCGAAGTAGGTGAGAACCTCGAATCCCGTCGCGGTGGCATCGAAAAGGAACGCCGTATTGCGTATCAGCCCCCGCCATTCCGCCTGCATCACGAGACGTCCGACCCCGGCGAAAGGAGCGATCCCGCCAAGCAAGGACATCTGCGAAATGAACGGACGCGTATCGTGATCAAAGTACGTCAGGGTCGGACCCACCCCGATCATCGGCCCGAACTCCGAGTTCCAATCGAACATCCCGGTCCATGTCTGCGCATACCCGCGGTCCTCGCGCTCAGGAGCGAAGCGCACGGTGTCGTTCGCGGGAGGCGCCGGATCAACGGCACGAAAAACGGTCCCATCGCTTTCGTGCACGACGGTCCCCGGCCCATCGTACACGTACGTGCAGTTCTCGGCATCGCCGATGAACGGGATGATGCCGAAGAGATATCCGCTCACCGACGATGAATCGGTGATCTCATCATTGCCCTGCCCGCCGGCCACGCGGACCGGGATGGACGAAGCGACGTGTCCGCGAACGACGATACGGTCATCGCCGCCTTTCAGGAGGATGCGGATCTCGTCGGTCTCTGCAGACATGAACACACGATCGGAGAGGACCGTGGGATCGTCGTTGTCACGGGCGCTGGCAGCGCGGATGCAAACACGGACGCGCTCGTCGTCGATCCGGGTGATCTCTGCGAGTTCGGACCCGTCGGTCCCATGAAGGTCGACGACCCTGACGTTCATGCGGTAAAATTCTTCTGCCATACGCGGGAACCGGTCCCGACGCGACTTCATGTCTGCGGCGAGGGTCGTCCCGAAACGCTTCCTGACCTCTTCTGGTAGTACCCGGATGGATGCTTCAATGACAGAATCCGTGAGTCGCGAGGCTGTGACGGCCGTCACAGAATCCCATGATCTCTTCTCCAGCGGGGACAAGAGCCAGCGGTCCAGATGCCGACCGGTCCAGAGCACCCTCCCGACAGATGGGAGCCCGCCATCCCACGAATCCACAGAAGTAAGAAAGAACGTTCCCGCCCGGGGGATGATGCCATCGAAGCGCGTGAAAGCATGCGAAGGATCCAGGAGCACAGGAACATAGCGTCCGTCACCCGCGGACGTCCAGCCCCAGGCATCCAGGCCTTCCTCCCAATCGCCAAGATACAAACCCAGAAGTCTTGCCGCAAGGAATGCCGCAGGATCCACCTGTCCGGCCCCACCCCGTTCCAGCCGCCTGAGGAGTTCGTAGGAATCGATCAACGGAGTGGATGGCAATGCAGCCACGAACCCGCCTTCCCCCGCCCCCCCTCCGGCGCCACCCTGGCCTTCTTCCTGGAGGACAACGAATCGGGAATGCAGATGCAGCACCCCGGCGGCATCCAGAAACGGACCTGCCAGAAGCCGGGCATAGGGGTGCGCCATTGCTCTGAGATCAGCAAGCACACCCGGGGCATAGAGTCGCTGGAACTCACGATTGAAACCGGCCTCCACCGGCTTCACCATCGGTGTGAATACGATCCGTGACCGATCGTCCACCTGATACCCACGCATCCCCCGGATCGCGGAGACGGTCTCATCCGCCGGGGGGTGCTGCAACGGAAAGGCCCTGATCACAGGAACGGTCACCGGGAGTGTCCATACATCGCGCCACAGGTCACCGAACAGGAGCCGGTGCGATCCGCCGGCGGAGACGGAAAGATCGGGCGTGAAGGTTGTTGATGTACGGGAGGAATCCGGGGGTGCGGAGAAGGCAAGGACAGCGGCAATGGGAAGAAGGCACAACGGAAGGAACAGCACACTCCGTTTCCACGATCTCGTTTCCGTGTGCCTTGCGGTTCCCTTCATGCTACTTCAATGCTCTGATCACCATATCATGCACCGCCGGCCGGATGCGCTGGATCTTCTGGTTCGCCCTGGTCGGATGCACGCGGTTCGTCAGAAGGATCACACTGATCCTCCGGTCGGGATCGGTCCAGACGGACGTACCCGTGAACCCGAGATGCCCGAACGATGACGGCGAGAAGAGTGATCCGGCGGATGACCCCGTGGAGGATTTCATGTCCCACCCAAGGTAACGGTCCTGCCCCTGCACGTATTTTCGGGTGAACTCGACGACGGTGCTTTCCTTCAGGTACCGGGTCCCTCCATACGCTCCCTTGTTCAGGAGCATCTGCATATAGATGGCGAGGTCCGACGCAGTAGAGAACAGCCCGGCATGTCCGGCAACGCCGTTGAGCAAGGCGGCATTCTCATCGTGCACCTGTCCCTGCACCAGCCGCTTGCGCCAGAGCGTGTCGATCTCCGTCGGTGCGCATTGCAGGGCCAGGCTCTCCGGTGGGGCATACATCGTGCGCGTCATCCCGAGCGGCTCGAAGAACTCTTTTCGGACAAAAGCCTCCAGCGGCATCCCCGTGATCTTCTCGACCACTTTGCCCATCGTGATCATGCCGATGTCGCTGTAGATGGTGGTATCGCCCGGCACCGCAATAAGATCGGTCGCAAACACCGAATCGATGGCCGCCGTGGCAGTTGAACACATCAGGAAAAACCTCCGGAACGGCGGGAATCCTGCACGGTGGGTGATGAGCTGACGGATGGTGATCGCCGCCTTCGGCCCCGAAGCGAATGGGGGGAGGTACATCCCCACCGTATCATCCAACCTGAGCTGTCCGTTGTCGACCAGCTTCATCACCGCGGACGTTGTTCCGATCACCTTGCTGACCGAGGCAAGGTCGAACATGGTGGTATTGTCGATCGGCCTGCTCGTGCGGTCATAGGTGAAGGTGCCGAACGACTTATTATAGATCAGCATGCCATCGCGCACCACGGCAAGTTCTGCCGCCGGGAAGGCCGAATCTGCGATCGCGCGCTCGATGATCCGGTCCAATTGCCGCAGACTGTCCGTATCGAACCCTGCCGTGACGGGGTCGTCGTACCGCAAGCGGTCGCGTGAACACATCGCGCCCGTGCCAAGCGCGAACCTCCCGCTGACGGTCACCGGCAATTTGCCACAGAGATCGATCTCCCCGAAGAGTGCTTCTGCCGCGGCTTCCACCTGCGGCTCGGTGTCACCATAGGCGCACAACACCGCATCAGCCCAGGACAACGGGCCGGCCAGATAGGGATTGCCGAACAGGACGACCACGGTCGGAACATCAAGGTCCGCCACCTTCTTCAGGAATGGCTGCAGGCCGGATGGCATATCCACCGTGCCGCTCGACGTCCGCACCTTGACGAACACCGGAAGGACAAGAAGATCGGCTTTCCGTATCCGCGCGAGTGCCGCATCGATATCGATGGCATTGCTGACCGGCGAGAGACGGTAGGCCTCGAGCCGCATACTGCGTTGACGCAGCAGTGCATTGAAATAGGCGCCGGGCTGTTCCACGATCGAGGTATTCCCCGGGCGCGATACCTCCATGAGGCCGTTGTCCGTGTCCGAAAGCACGATCGATGTGATACGCCGTGCCTTCCGGGCCTCGAACGGTACCGTATTCCGCTCATTCTTCACGAGGGTCATGGACGCACGCGCAACCGTACGTGCGAGGTTCCAGTGTTCGCGGCTTCCCACGACACGTGCGATCTCATCCGGGTCGGTCGTCCGGAGTGTATCCAGCCCGAGGTCCCATTTCGCTTTCAGGATCTTCCTCACCGACCGGTCCAATCGCTCCTGCGTGATCTCTCCTGTGCGCGCTGCTGCCGTCATGGCCGCGAACGCGGATTCCTCGTCGGGCGGCATCAGGACGATATCCACCCCGGCCTTCACCGCCATCACACTCGACATGCCGGGTGAATAATCGCGGGTGATCCCACGCATATCCATCGCATCGGTGACGATCAACCCGCCGAACCCGAACTCTCGCTGCAGGACCCCGGTCACAATGGCCGGCGACAATGAGGAGGGCACGGATCGGGACGGATCGAGTCCCGGGACCAGCAGGTGCCCGATCATGACCGACTGCACGCCGGCCCGCACCGCTGCGCGGAACGGGACAAGCTCCACCGAGTCCAGCCGGGCACGGGAGTATGGGATCGCCGGAAGGTCCAGATGGGAATCCGTTCCGGTATCGCCGTGGCCGGGAAAGTGCTTCACCGTCGCAAGGACGCCGGCACTTTGCGTGCCCCGGATGAAGGCATCCACCATTCCTTCCACGAGTCCGGGGTCACTGCCAAAGGCCCGTGTATTGATCACCGGGTTCGATGGATTGGTGTTCACGTCGGCGACCGGCGCGTAGTTCTGATGCACCCCGAGGGTGCGTGCTTCGCGCGCGATCGCACGGCCGACGTCATAGGCATACTGCGTATTGCGCGTCGCACCGATCGCCATGGCGTCGGGGAAGGGCGTCCCGCGCCGCACACGCATCGGGACGCCACGTTCGAGGTCGGCGCTCACGAGCAGCGGCACATTGGACATGGCCTGCAGGGTATTGAGGCGCAAGGCCGACTCGTACACATCGCCGCGCCAGAGGATCGCGCCGCCGATCTGCCGTTCGCGGACGAGCCGCACCAGGCGCGCGTACGGATCGGTCGTGGAACTGAAATAGTGGCCGGAGACGCCGACCATCATCATCTGACCGATCTTCTGTTCAACGGTCATGGATGCCAGGACGCTATCCACCCAGTGCGAACGATCGCGGGTGACAACGGCCGTGGCCGGCGGAGGGGCGACGGGAGGGTCAGCCTTCTGCACCGGGGGTTGCGAGGAACACGAGAGCAGCAGGACAGCAGACACTGCGGCAATGCACTGATGGGGACGAACGGTGAGACGGAACATCTACCTCCCTTGGAGACGTTGGTGAGCCAGGATGACCGCGCCCTTCGCCGGAGCATAGAGCGCGGGGACCACTTCAGCGCCCGGCACCTCGGTGCTGATGGCACGCTGCAGGATCCCCGCATACGGCGTGTCATGGTCGATGAGTCCCCCCGTGAAGACCACCCCCACCGGTGTTCCGCCTTCCATGCGAGCGGCGAGTGCGCGGAGCGTCTCTGCGAGCTGGTGCGCGGCGGATTCGAGTATGCGGACCGCGGACGCATCCCCCTCGGCCGCGGCGCCGAGCACGACGGGCGCAACAGAAGCGAGATCGAATTTTTCCTGATACACCGCGGCGATCACGCGGTCACGCGACGTCCAACCGAACCTGTCCGCGAGCAGTGCACGAAGCCGCGGGGCGTCGCCGCGCCCATCGATCTCACGTGCAACGGCCCGGGCAGCTTCAAGTCCGATCGCGTATCCGCTCCCTTCATCGCCCAGTACGCGGCCCCACCCACCGACCGAGGCGACCTCACCGGAGGGGAGCTTGCCAATGACATTGGAGCCCGTCCCGGCGATGAGCACGATACCCGGTCCGCCGCCGAAGGCTCCTTCCAACGCGATGCGTGCATCGGTCTCAAGGATCATGGGCATGGAAGACCAGCCACGCGGCGCCGCCAGCACCCGGAGGGCCTCTTCCAGGGATGCCCGCACAACCAGGCTCCCCACACCTGCGAGTCCGAACACGGCCGCTCCGATCTCCTGGGGCGAGCGCTTCGCGAGTTCGCAGCATCCTCCGATGAGTTCGAGCAGGTTGCGTGCCGCGGTATCAACGCCGGCGACATTGGGATTTCCGGGACCGACCTGCATACGAGCGAGTTCCGTCCCCGAGCGATCGGCAAGGATCCCCAGCGTCTTCGTCCCGCCGCCATCCGCCCCGAACACCAGTGTGGCTTCACTCATGGTCATGGATCCTGACAGTATCAGAGAAGAGATGATCGTGCATCAATGTACCGAATGACCCGCGCATTTTCAACAAACGGGCCATCTTGCATCTCACGGGAGGCATGGCTACTTTTGGTGTATCCCTGTGGTGTCCCCACCATGTACCGGAGCCGGCCATGCGAACGTTCCTGATCTGCACACTCTCTTTCGTGGTACTCTTCTCATCGGCCCACGCGGGTCAACCGGCCGTGCGCACCGGCATTGAAGTGCTGAAGGAACGAGGATTCAACATCCTCCAGGGGAAACGGGCAGGGCTCATCACCAATCCCACGGGCGTCGACGGACAACTCACCTCCACGATCGATATCCTGTTCGCGGCCCCGGGCGTGAAGCTCGTCGCCCTCTTCGGACCGGAACACGGCGTGCGGGGCGACTTCGCGGCGGGTGACCAGGTGGACACCTACACGGACGCGCGCACCGGCCTCCCGGTCCACTCCCTCTACGGCAAGACACGGAAACCGACCCCGGAGATGCTGGCCGGTATCGACATCCTCGTGTACGATATCCAGGACAACGGATGCCGTTCGTACACCTACATCAGCACCATGGGCCTCGCCATGGAGGCCGCGGCGGCGGCAAAGATCCCCTTCGTCGTCCTGGACCGCCCGAACCCTCTGGGCGGGATCAGGATCGAAGGGAGTCTTGTCGAGAAGCCGTTCACGTCGTTCGTCAGCCAGTTCCCGGTCCCGTATGTCTATGGACTCACCTGCGGTGAACTCGCCACATTCCTGAACGGGGAGAAATTGCTGGCGGGCGGGGCAACCTGCGACCTCATCGTGGTCCCGATGAAAGGGTGGAACCGGAGTATGACGTTCCCCGAGACCGGCCTGGAGTGGGTTCCGCCGTCTCCCCATCAACCACGGGACATCTCCGCGTTCTATTATGTCTGCACCGGGATACTCGGCGAACTCGGCGTGATCTCGGAAGGCGTCGGCTACACCCTCCCCTTCCAGGTCTTTGCTGCGGAGTGGATCGATGCCGGCGCGATGGCAGATGCGATGAATGCGTTCCGGTTGCCCGGGGTGCTCTTCCGCCCTATCGTGTTCAAGCCGTTCTATGGCCGCTCCACCGGAAAGACACTGAAGGGTGTCCAGGTCCATCTGATCGATCCGGCGAAGGTGAACCTCATGGCCCTGCAGTTCCGGTTCCTCCAGGCGCATCACGAACTCTATCCGGACAAGAACCCATTCACGCTGGCCGATCCTTCGCGTATCACGATGTTCGACAAGGTCGTGGGCACAGACCGTGTCCGGCAGCTGTTCACGCGGAGGATGCGCTACGAAGACGTGGAGGGATCGCTGCAGAAGGACGTGGAAGGGTTCAGGGTGAGGGCGGAACGATACTTCCTTTATAAGTGAGAAGGGACGCTCGCCCAGAACTCCGCCCTCGACAGCAGCACCTCCTGATACATCGCCGCGAGATGTTCATGGGTGACCTTGCGGAAATCCGCTTCCACGGGGGTGATGGAAACGCCACCGAGGTCGACAGCCGCCGGACTGATCAGCAGACGCTCATCGCCTTCCGCAAAATAGAATGATGGCCGGTGCTTCGCGCGCGGGAAGAGCAGGACGACCCACGACCCGCCTTCGTACCAGGCAATGAGATTCATCATCGCCTCTTCGACATCTTCCGTGATCCCCTGCAACACGGCGACATACTCGGCCACCGCGCGCTCCACATCCGCTGCATCCGTCCCCTCAAAAGCAACGAACCGCCGGCCGCCCCCTTCGATGGCGATGGTCCTCGCTGTGCCGGTCGTACGGACCTCCTTCCCTTCCGCTGCACGAAGGCGCGCGTACTGCCCTTCGATCGGCATGAACTGCCGCGTACCCGCCTGGAAATGCAGATGATCGGGGGCCGATGCGCCACACCGCGGACCGTTGTAGAACACACTGTACCGCGGTGCAAGGTCACGGGCAAGGGCAAGGAAGGATCCGAGCTCCCCCGCGATGCGTTGCGGTACATGGTCCACGTGGGGGATCGTGAAGTGCTCGGGAAAGATCGGGAACGGGTTACACAGGATGATGAAGTTGCTTCCGTAGGGAACGCCGCGCTGTTCGGGAGGGAGGTGAGGCAAACAGAGAAAGCACTTCCGTTCGCGGATGGAACGGTCATCCACGCGCGCTGCAGAGGAAGTGAGGCGCCCCGGATTGAACTGGACACGCACCTGGTAGCCGCCGAAGCGGAACTGGCGCGTCCGCACGTGCGCGAGGCCCGCGACATTCGTCCGGAGCATCTCCCAGGTCGCCTGTTGCCGGTGCAGAAGTGCCGCAGCACCATCGGCCACCGGAGCGCCCGCCGCCAGCCCCAGCTCCTCCAACCCGATGCTCACCCTCTCGATCTCGTTCCTGCCGGCCATCACTTCTTCTTTCCCTTGCCACGGCCGGACGCCGGCTTCGCTTTCTTCGCGGGGGCCTTCGCACGCCTGACTGTCGCCGGTCTTCCTTTTTTCGCTGTACGCCGTGCGGGCTTCTCCGCGTTCTTCTCCGCGTTCTCCTGCATGCGGATCCGTGCAAGCACTTCCACCGTCCGGATCTTGTCCTTGTAGAAATTGAAAGCATTCAGTCTGGGGATATCCAGATCGGCATCCGAATTCCCCTCCCACCGGCGGCACAGATACACCGGTTCGTACACGCGGCCGATCTGGTACTCGCGCGAGATCGCGAGTCCGAGTGCATAATCCTCGCCGTAGCTGACATTGGGGATCTTGATCGAACGCACGACGGGTGTATAGAAGGCCCGCGGGGCACCGAGCCCGTTGATCCGGAGTGCGTTGTTGCGCCCGTTGTCGGGCGTCCATTCTTTGTGGTCGATGACACCCGGGGGGATGGGTTCGAGCTGGAAGTTGGTCATCTGATAACTCCCGATCACCATGGCGCACCGCTCGCGGTGGAACGCCTCGACCATCTTCTGGAGAGTACTGCCATCCTTGTACAGATCGTCGCTGTCCAACTGCACCGCGAACCGCCCGCAACGCGGGTGGTGCACCGCTTCGTTCCAGCACCCACCGATGCCGAGATCCTCACGGCCGGGGACGACATGCAGGACACGTGCATCCCGGTGCGCCAGCGTGCGCAGTACATCGGTGGTACCATCGGTGGAGTGATTGTCCACCACGATCACATTGAAACTGAACGACGTATCCTGTTTCAGGACCGACTCGACCGCTTCACCGACGGTCTTCACGCGGTTGCGGACGGGAATGATCACGGACGCTTCCACCGGGAAGGTTTCGGCGGTGAAGGCCGGGGTCTTGAAGACCGGCGGCAGCCAGGCACCGATCGCCTTCAGGTGCCACGTTGCAGCCGCTTCCATGTCGATCTGTACCTGGCGGTTCTTCGGGTCCACATAGTCGAACAGCTTTTCGCCCGACCTGCGGGCGTCGGCTTCGACCTTGCTGTAGAGGTATTCGCCCACACGGACGATCTGTGCTTTGCGGGTGATGCCGAGCCGGAGGGCATACCACCCGGCGTACGCATGCTTTTGTGAGCGGACTTCGGCGAGTGCTGCCCGGACGGCTTCACGTTCCAGCAGGACCACGGACCCGAAATTGAAATCATCGCGCAGGCTGCCATACTGATACTCGATCACCGGATGGGGCGACCGCCGCCCGTCCTTCATATCATAGTAGTCAGAAAAGACCATCCCGGCGCCCGTGTCGCCGGCAACGCGAACCATCCGCTCGATCCCGAACTGCCCGAAGTCGATCCGGGTGTCGTGGAGGAGTAACAATGCGTACGGCGTGCGGAGGGTCTTCCCGAGAGCGGCCATGGTTGCGCTGCTCAGAAGGCCTGTCACCGTCAGGCTCTCACACCCTGCCACCGGCGGCAGATCGCCTGCAGTGCTCAGCAGCACGATCCTCTCGACGGATCCGGACGCCTGGAGTTGATCCACCGTCTCCTTCGTCCCCTCGGCTCCTGAATACGGAATGAACGCTGTGATCGGTTTCATGCTTGTGCCCTGTCTTTTCCGTTGTTCCTGTTCTTCGTGTCGTTGCTGCGCATGCATCATTGTTTCTTCCCGAATCCCTCAGGCACCTTCACCAGCGCCGCCACAAGGAAGCCCGGGATGGTGGAGAGCACCACCCACAGGAAGAACTGCTGATACCCGATCGTATCCTGCAGCCACCCGCTGAACATCCCCGGGACCATCATGCCGAGGGCCATGAAGCCGGTACAGATCGCATAGTGGGCGGTCTTGTGCTCCCCTTCCGCGGTCAGGATCATGAACAACATATAGGCGGTGAACCCGAACCCGTATCCCAATTGCTCGACGGCGACGGCGGCATTGATGAGGATGAAATTCTCCGGCTGCGTCTGGGACAGATATACGAATACCAGATCGGGGAGATGAATGATCAGGACCATAGGCCAGAGCCAAGATTTCAGCCCGCCGCGCGATACCACATATCCGCCGATCAGGCCGCCGATGGTCAGTGCGATGATCCCGACAGTACCATACACGATCCCCACCTCGCTGGTCGTCAGTCCCAGTCCGCCCGCCTGGCGGGGATCGAGCAGGAAGGGCTGCACCATCTTGACCAATTGCGCTTCGGCGAACCGGTAGAACAGCAGGAACGCGATGATCGGGACGATACCCTTCTTCTTGAAGAAGAGCGCGAACACCCGGAAGAACTCCGACATCGGGCTCCGGCCGGGCTCAAGGACGGCGGTGGTATCGGAGGCCGGATACGGCAACATGAATCTGTGATAGACGAAGAACAGCAGGAAGAGCGCGGCAAGGATGCCGAACGTGATGGCCCAGGCGAGATGCAGATCCCCTCCCAGTCCGGTCTCCAATTGCCCTGCGATGACGACCAGGATGCCCTGGCCGGTGATCATCGCGATGCGATAGAACGTGCTGCGGACGCCGACGAACGCGGCCTGCTGGTGCTGCGCGAGCCCGAGCATGTAGAAACCATCCGCGGCGATATCGTGCGTCGACGAACTGAACGCCATCAGCCAGAACACCGCGATCGTATACTGGAAGAACGATGGCATGGGGATGGTCAGCGCAACGGCCGCCAGCGACGCACCGATGATCAGCTGCATGGTCACGATCCAGAACCGCTTGGTCCGGAACAGCTCGATCAGGGGGCTCCACAGAGGCTTGATGACCCACGGAAGGTACAGCCAGCTCGTGTACAATGCAATGTCGGTGTTCGAGATCCCCAGCCGCTTGTACATGATCACCGACACGGTCATGACGACGACATAGGGGATCCCCTGCGCAAAGTAGAGCGATGGGATCCACGCCCAGGGGGTGCGTGTCGCGGATGGAGCACTCATTGCGTCTTCCTGTGTTCGTCTGTGGTGAGGCCGATCCGGCGGTATCCGATACGGTGCGGAACGCTTGTCGCGCCCATGGTGAACGGTTCTTCTTTCACGAACACGAACCCGATCCGTTCATACCACTGCATGGTCCGGACGTTCTGCACCATCACACCCAGCCAGATCTCGTGCACGCCGAACGCAACAGCATGGCGCTCGGCATGCTCGAGCAACAGCGACCCGATCCCTTTCCCCTGATGTCCGGGGAGGACATACAGGGATGAGCAATAGCACTTCTGTTCGTCCGGTACATGGACGACCTTCGCATAGCCGATCGGCGCACCGTGCTCTTCGACGATGAGCCCCCGGAAATCGGGGGACACCAACAGCATGGCGAGTTCATCGAGGGTGTACGCCTTGTCGAAATACGCCCGCAGGTCGGCCTCGGGAACGAACGACGCATACGTGGCGACCCACGTGGTCCATGTGATGCGGCGTATATCCTCAAGATCCCCGTCCTGCCAGGACCGGACGATCAGGCTGTTCACCATAGGGGCGTTGCGATTACGTTGATCCGTGCAGGGCGGTGCGATCCCCGTGTCATTATTTCACCAGAAGCATCTTCACCACCCCCGTGAACCCTCCCGTCGACAAACGTGCAAGGTACACCCCGCTGGCCGCCGACGCACCCGGGGTCCATTGGATCTCATGGACGCCTGCAGCTTCGCGTCCATTCACGAGCTGTGCGACCTCACGGCCAAGGACATCATGCACGGTCAGACGGACCACACCTTCGGCCGGGATCGCATAGGAGATCCTCGTCGAAGGGTTAAAAGGATTGGGAGAGTTCTGATAGAGCACGAACCGGTCGGGGATGCCCGCCGTCCCTGCAGCGATCCCCGTGACCGTGCGGCCGATCAATTGCATCTGGTCGACATTGATGGCGGTGACGTTCGAACTGCTCCCGGACACGTAGGCGAGTTCGAAGCCATCGAACCGGAGGGAACCGTCCAGCGTCCCGTTCCCTGATCCTGCTCCCAGCGTATCCACTTCAAGGTCCCACGTGAGCGCACGCCAGCCCACCCAATCGCACGTGATCCAGCGCGACACTTCGCGGTCCCCGGCTCCGTCGCGCACGGCGAACCGTATGCGGGCGCCGCTGGCATCGCCGAACACATGCGCCCGGAGGAGCGTACCATCCTTCAAAAAGCCTGTCTGCCCGAGCGGCGAAAGAGTATCGGCGGGGATGCGGACGTGCCAGGGGGCGGCCGCTGTATCCCAGACGACACGGATCCCTACGGACCCGGTGTTCCCGGTGACGTAGCCAAGGAGCCGGCCCGTTGCGGACGAAACGACAATACTGTCTGTCCCCTGCATATCGGCCGCCTGCGTCGGCTGCCGGAGCCTTGCGGTGCCGGGATCCAACGAATCAAGGACACTTGTTGTGAACGCACCCGACCCGACCGAGAAATCCCAGAGATACGACGCTGTCCCGGGCATCGTATTGCCGAGAAGATCAGCGACCCTGGTCAGACGCATACGGTACAGATTCCCGGGGAGCAGTCCATTGGGGACGTACACGGTCACGCCACCATGGCCATTGGCTTCGGCGTACTCCAGGGCCCGGAACTGGATCGAACCTGGGATCTGCTGGATGAGATAGTTCGAAGTCAGGACCGAAGCAGGGTTCAGCCGTTCATCGTACGTGATGTTCAATACCGTCACCGGCGATGTGAGCCGCACTCCGGCGTCAGGCAGTGCCGACGTGACCACCGGAACGAAGACATCAACATACTTCGTGCGGAACGACAGCACGAACGGGTCACCCCCCGTACCGTCACCATTCCCGTCGATCGGCTGTCCGGATACGGAATGCGCGCCCGTATCGATGCGGACGGTATAATTCACGTAGAATCCGAACACGCCGTCCGGATCGAACGTGACAACAGAGTTGTTGGCGTTCCACGTGAGCGTGCCGCCGATCGAGGGACTGATCGAGAATGCCGAACGCACGGAGGCGGTATCCATCGGTTTGGAGAATCCGATGGTGACGAGATTCGCCGCTGAATAGGCCGTATCGCCGTTCACCGGGACCGTTGTCACAGGAGCGGGCGCGGCAAACGATGTGAGACTGCGGTCCACGAAGACCGTCGCGCCGCGGCCCACGGTGACCTGCACGGAGTCGACCGTGTATCCGGGGGTCTCGAACCTGACGGTATACGTGCCCTGCGGCACGTTGTCGAACATATAGAACCCGTTGTTGTAGGCATCACCGGTCACCACCCGGTCGCCGGGAAGAAGCCGTACCGTGCTGAGGTTGAGGGGCTTGTTCGACGCGACATCCCCCTGCACACCCGCAATGATCCCGAGCGAATCGGGCGCGGCACCAAAGTACTGCATGAACGAATTGCGCAGCGCGTAGGACTCCATCTTGCGATAGAGGTTGTTCATCAACCGCCGGGTCTCAGGATAGTAGTCATGGAACGACCCTTCCGAAAGCTGGCCCGGCATTGCAAGGCCGTTCAGCACACCGAGATTGAACCCTCCATTCGTGCCGCCATAGAAGGTGTAGTCCAGATAGGTCCACGTGGACCGCATCGTGTTGCGCAACTTTGCCTGGATCGACGGCCCGATGATGTTGGACATCGTGACGGCCGCGGGATACTGAGGAAGGCGTGTGGTGATGTTCTCCTTCACCAGGACAAGCGTATAGTTCGTTGCGGTATTGGTGCCACCCGTCGCATTGCTGTGGATCGAGTGGAACCAGTTCACATTGTTGGCGTTCGCGAGCGCCCACCGCGCGGACAACGACGGCTCGTCGTCGGCAGGATAACTGTTGGTGTACCGTGTGAGGATCACCCATGCACCGCGCGCCTGGAGCAGCGTATCGAGCCGCAGCGCCTTCTGAAAGTTGCTCTCCGATTCCCAGAAATCCGTACCCGGGTCCGGGATCACGTGCCGGTCATTCGCAGCATTGTTGCCGCCATGCCCGGGATCGATGCAGAACTTCAGGCCGGTGAGGTCGCCGGTCTGCGCCTGCACACGCACGGGAGAGAACACAAGGACGGAACAGGCCATAAGGAGGAGGAAGAACACCGCGGCTACCCGTCCCCTTCCCTGCACGCTGCGCCGTGCGCTGCCGTTGTCGATCATCCCGTCTCCCTGCACTCCGCACGTGCGAGCCAACACCCCGTAGGGGTCTTTCGATATTCCTTCTTCCCTTGTGCTCATCGCCCCTCCTCCCGGTACGTCAGTACCAATATCTCTCCCGAAGGGGTGCATGCCAGGATCCGGTCGTCCACCGGCGAGCACACGGGCATGAGTTCGATCGCCGGCGAATCGGTCAGCCGGATGGGGCTCCCACCGTCCGGCGCAACACAATAGATGTCCGATCCGGTGATCTGTTGCCCGTCATTCTTCTCGCGCATGCAGACGATCCAGCGGCCGCTCCGCGTCCACGAGGGCGCATCGCACCTCCCGAATTCTGCCAGGATGTTGCCGGCAAGGTCCGCGACGAACATCCCGCGCGACATTTCATAGGCCACCATGCGGGTTCCGTCGGGTGACAGGGAGGGCCAGATATAGCTCCCGTTCCGGTAGGGGTCGAGGCGCAGCGGCATGCCGTCCACGACCGCCATGATCTTGGTATCCTCGATCCCGAGCACCGCTTTGCCCGTGCCCATCGCCGGTGCCATGTTCTTCCGGGCAGCCGACGGATCGAACAACACCCGGTCACCTGCATAGACAGGCGTCGGCAGATCACGGCCGGATGCCATCACCACCTGTTCGCCGGACAAAAGCTCCACCTCGACCACTTCCTGCACGCGGCGGTTCATGGACGTCCCTTCCAGCGTGCGCCGGTAGGCGACCCGGTTGCCGTCCGGTGAGACCGAGAAGCCGTACCCCGCCCCCGCATCATCACAGATCTGCTCAAGCGACCGCGTGGAGAGGGTGTATCGCCAGATCCCCCTGTAGCCGGCGGTGGTCACAAAGATCGTTGTTCCATCTGGTGAGAACTGGGGGGCACTCCAGACACGGTCCACAGGGAGGGGAAGCCGTTCCGTGGAGACGACGCGGATCTGTCCGCTCGCCGGGAGAACAAGCCCGGCGAGCAGGACAGCGATCAGACAACGCATAGTTAGTCCTTTGCTTCGGTGAGTTTCTTGAGTTCGCGGACCTTCTCATAGAACTCGGCCAGTTCCATCTCCTTCAAGAAGATCATGCCGCGTGATGCGCGCATGCGGGGATGGGGATGCTTCTGGAAATAACTGTGGCCGAGGCAGGTCTTCATCATATCGTATTGTCCGACCTGGATCTGCTGCGCGAGTTCCGAGAACGGCCCATCATGCTCGTAGCTCGGGAAGGAGGCGGCACTCTGCGATCCGAAGCAATTCATGAACGCTGTATGCAGCAGCGACAACGAATTCAGCGAAACGGGGATCAGGAGTTCCGCCTCGGAGGGACGGTAGCGGTACCACACGTTCCTGTAGCCCCAGACCCGGATGTTCGTGTTGCCGGTCTCTTTCTCGTACATCCTCAACGCTTCGGCCACTGCCTGCAGCGCCTTGTAGTGCGTGTCCGGGCCGCTCCCTTCGGGATCGAAGGCGACCGAGACGACGGTCGGGTTGACCTTCTTGATGAGCTGATAGATCGGGATCACGTCCCGGTCCACTTCGGGCTCTTCGGAGAAGATATCGCCCTTGTAGAAGCCCAGGCGGAGCGCCGAGATCGCGGACGCATCGATGCCGAAGTACGCCCAGAGGAGTTCCACCTCATATTCGCGGATGGTGCCCTTGAACAGCTGGATGTCCGGCGGATCCTTCGCACCGGGATACTGGGTGCTGAAGTACTCGTCCATGTCCCTCACCCGCAGACGCAACACACGCATGTCGCTGGTGTTGTAGACCTCGATGAGGTTGCGCAGCATCCGGCGCGCCTGTCCCTCATTCTTCATATCCACGTTGTTCGCGGCCACGCCATCCAGATACAGGAACACGTCCTCCATCTTGTTGGGTGCGCTCTTCGGATTGAAGTAGCCATCCTTCAGCATCTGGGTGAACTTCGGGCTCTCCAGATACGGCAGGAGATTCCGCACGACCGAATGGCAGAACGGATTCGACACCGCGGTGAAGCCGGACGTCAGGTTGGCGAAGTAGTGCTTATTGCTGGGGTCGCGCACCAGATGATAGATATGCGCAAGATAGCCAAGCATGATGTCGTCGTGATGTGGCTCGGTGTGCAGGAACACGGTCTCCTTCACCGGAGCGAGTCCGCGCTCGATCTTGGCAACGAGGCGTTCGGCAACGCCATGGACGAGCGCGGGGACCTGCTGGCCCGACTTCGTGAGCAGTTCCGATGCGAACCGGTCGGCCGCAAAATCCTCCGTCTGCAGTTCCGTCACGCGCTTGCCCTGGTGCACGGCGAGCTGCACAACGATATCATCGATGTCGGCAGCGGTCGCCTCCGGCTTGTTCCGGAAATCCTCGAACCGCCGCTCCACCAACCGGCTCGCCGCACCCTTGGTCAGATACATACGTCCGCCCTCGATGCTCTGGAGGACCGACGCCGGGTATTGCGGACTCGGTTTGTTCTCGATCGCATCGGCAACGATCGGCGCTTTCGCGTCGCCGGCCGCGATGACGATCGCCGTGACCGTGGGGTTGTAGGTGATGGTGGCAAGGCCGATCGTGATCACGAGGCGGCTGCGCGATATCTCGATGCCGCCGAGGTCCGATGCCGCCGCCGCCTGGGTCTCATAGTTCGTCCCGGTAAGACGCGTCACCGAGAATACGCTCGAACCGCGGACGTTGAAGGCGATGTGGCCGTCCGGACCGATGCCGCCGAGGAAGAAGCCGATCCCGCCCATCTCATGGATCCGTTTCTCGTAGTCCATGCAGAATTCATCGACGCGGTTGATGGCTTCCTTCTGCCGCCGTTCGAGGTTGGTGCGGGTCTGCCGCACGCGCAGCGAAAGGTCCACGATGTTGTTCGGGAACATCTCCTGCATCGACACACCCGGAGGAAGGCCGAGGCTCGTCGCGTCGATGAGCAGGGCGTTCTTCGGACGGAGGCCGAACCCCTTCAGGTACAGTTCATTCACATACCAGTTGAAGCTGTTCTGCTGCGTCGCGTCCATCGGATAGAACTCATCGATCTGCACGAACCGCAGGCCGTCCATCACCGGCCGGCGTGCCGTCGGGATCCCGTACGCTTCGCACTGCGTCCTGATATCGGCCTGGTCCCAGCGCTCCAGAATGCGCATCACCCACTTGATGAAGTGCTCGGGGGTCTTGCCCGTCGGAAGGGAGATCACACCGTCCGGATTCTTCAGGACCCACTCAATGAACCGGAATGCGGTCAGCTTCCCCAGCAGAGGAAAGTTCTCAACCTCGATGACCTTGATCTTTTCCGTCGGCGGATACAGGAACGACCGCCCGGTCTTGCTCAGTTCATAGGATTCAACAGTGGAAGCCGTATCATACATGTGTGCAGCCATGGGACTCCGTAGTCAGTGTGTTGGTGTAATTTTGAACTCAACCGGAAGCCGCGACAGCCAGGGGTGGATGAACGCCCCGAGCACCGCGTCGTGCTCGACCTCCGTCGGGACCGCATGGAACCGCGCGCGGAGCGGCGCGGCCAGGGAATCCCCAAAATCCGTATGTTCCCGGGCCAGATGCTCCGTATAGGCGGTCTCGATCATGCCCGTGCCCTTTTCCAGCCAGGCCTTATAGAACTCAAAGTTACCATAGAAAGCATCGAAAAGAAAGAGGTGCGTGATCGAAGCGCTCATCTCCCCTTTTTCGAGGCAAAAAGCCACAGGCCGGTACCCGCCACTGTGTGCGGAAAGCACGATCTTCGCGACCCGTGCTTCCGGAATGACCTCTTCCCGCTGCATGGTCCGGAGCACATCCTCGACCATGCGCCGCAACCCGCCCTGATCCTCCATTTTTCCGCAGAACGAGTCCCGCGCGCGATACGGCCCCTGCGGGAGCACGAGGATCGCATTGATCTTCTCATCCCCGAGAGCCTGCGGCAACATGTACCGCTCGAGGACGTTCATATTGTCGTTGCCGTGCCCGTGGAAGTGGATGATCAGGTTCACCCCGTCCGGCCCGGGCTTCAGGCCCTCCGGTACGAAGACCACGATGCTGCTGTCCATGTAATGCGGATACGCGGGATAGTGCGTACCATCTTTCTTCGTCAATCCGTTCGCCCGGTCGGGATGCGGGAATGGCGCCGCGGTTGACCGCCAGATTCCCCACTTGCCACCCGGCATCATGTTCCAGTCCACATGCGACGTCGCCACCGGACCGTTGTCATACCCCGTCATGCCGGTGAAGTGGTTCCAGATCGCCCGCGCGACGTAGCCCGCGAGAAGGATCCCCGTATTGTTGATGCCTTCGCCATGGTCCGGATGCTTGTCGATGAAGATCGCGATCGCCATGTCCAGCTTGTCCGACAGCACCAGCCCGGCATCCGTCTTGGTTTCCTGCACGAATCCGGTCTTGTGCGCCACCGCAAAACTCGCACACGACGATGCAGGGAGGAACCGCGGGACCATGTCGTCGTAGAACTGCGCTTTCAGGATCGACAGCATGTCGTCCGAGGCCCCGGGGCTCACCAGTGTCCGACGGTACAGCGCTTCCGACAGCGTCACCATGTCCTCCGGCGTCGACACGCCGATGCCGTACCGGATGCCCTCCGGGGTCCGCTGTTTCGTCTTCCAGGAGTAGAGCCTGTTCAGCAACCGCGTGTTCTTCAGCCCCACACTCTTCATCATATCATTGACATATGCGAGCCGTTCCTCGTGTGTCGTCCCCAGCCGGTCCACCACCAGGTTCGTTGCGGTGTTATCGCTGAGAATGATCATCAGCCGCACGGCATCGCGGAGCGTAATCACCGCGCCGGTATCGAGGCCTTCCAGAACACCCGACCCCTGACGCTTGTCGTCCGCCGTGAGGGTGATGGACATGTCGGGCTTCACGCGCCCTTCCGCGACAGCCTTGAAGTACGCTGCCATCACCGGATACTTGATCAGGCTTGCCGTCGGGAATCGTTCCTCGGCGTTGTACCGGATCACCTCGCCCGTACGAAGGTTCTTCGCCATCACGCCGAGATGCCCGCCGTACTGCTGTTCGAGACGCTGGATCTCCTTCAGGACCGCAGCAGGCTCCTGTGCGTTCATCGATTGAAGAGACATACCCATCACCAGTCCGATCACTATGACGATGCGTGACATGATGCCGACCCCGTGTTGTGTCAGACCTTCAGGAACCATTTTCTCTTCCACATGAACCAGACCACCAGGAACATCATCGAGATGAACGAGATCGCGAACATGAGCGATGTGTTCATCGGGCTGCCCAGGGGGGCGTACAACGTCTGGTACAGGTACGACCAGACCGAATACCTCTGTCCGTCCTCCGCCGTCCAGCGGATGAGGCCCATGGTCTTTGCGATCAGTCCGGACAGCACGAACACCGTGATGGCGTTCATGCCATAGATGACGAACGGCGTTGCCCAGGTGCGATAGCCCTTCACATCGATGAGCCAGTAGAACATGGCAAGACAGACGTTCGCCCAACCTGCCATGAAGATGACGTACGAACTTGTCCACAGCGCCTTGTTGATCGGGAACCACATATCGAGGATGGCACCCGCAAGGAGCAGGAAGTTCCCCGCCACGAACATCCAGGCGGTCTTCTCCTCGCCCGTGAGACGCGAGCGCAACAGATGCCCGGTCATGACGCCCATCAATGCCGTAGCGATCGCGGGGATGGTGCTGAAGAGGCCCTCGGGATCGAATCCCGGCACCGGCGCTCCGCGCCACGTGTGGCCTGCCAGCAGGTTCGAATCGATGAACCACGCAAGGTTCCCGGTCGGCTCAACGATGCCTGCGCCATACCCGGGGACCGGCACGAGTGCGGTCACAAGCCAGTACGACGTCAGCAATCCGACGATCCAGGCGATCTGCCCGCGAATCCCTGAATACAGGAAGATGGTGCTGGCGATCAGATAGCAGACCGCGATACGCTGCAGCACGCCGGGGATCCGGATGTGCGCCCAGGTGAAATCATGGCCCAGGGCGAGGCCGAACGGAAAGCCGTTCAGGAACAGCCCGAGGCCGAAGATGATCGCCGCACGCCGGAGCACATGGAGGAGGAGTTTCGGCTTGTCGGCCCCCTCTTCCACGCGACGCGCGAAGGAGAGGGTCATCGAGACGCCGACGATCCAGAGGAAGAACGGGAAGATGAAATCCGTGAAGGTCCATCCGTGCCATGCGGCATGACGGAGTTGCGGATAGATCGCCGACCAGGTCCCCGGATTATTGACCAGGATCATACCGGCGATCGTTGCCCCGCGGAACGCGTCCAACGAGATCAACCGCTGCTGTGATGCCATACGCTCTCTTCGGCCTTTCGGTGAATGGAACGTGAAGGGTAAAGGAAGCAGGACTCTTCTCTACTTCTTTGTGACGCCGATCCCCGGCCTGTCAGGCAACGTCACCTTGCCATCCACGATCGTTGCGCCATCGAAGAGGTCGTTCTTGATGAGCACGGCGCCGTCCAGATCGGCCCAGTCCACAAGCGGCGAGAGCTGCGCGGCCGCGGAGATCGCACACGAGGTCTCCGTCATGCACCCGATCATCACCTTCATGTCCAGTGCGCGGGCCAGCGTGATCATCTTGTGTGCCTCGCGCATACCGGTGCACTTCATCAGCTTGATGTTGACGCCGTCATACACACCCCACGCCTTGCGGACATCCGGCAGGCGCTGCACGCTTTCGTCACCGATCAGGGGCAGCGGGCTCTTTTCGCGCAGCCACACGATATCATCCACCTGCTCTTTCGGCATGGGCTGCTCGACGAACAGGATGTTCTTCGTGGCAAGCCACTCGATCATTCCGAGGGCAATGGTCTTGTCCTTCCAGCCCTGGTTCACATCCACGGAGATCGGTGTGTCCGTGACCTCACGGATGGTGTTGATCATCATCTTGTCGGTGTCGCGCCCGAGCTTCACCTTGATCACCTTGTAGATATCCGCTTCTTTGGTCTTCGCGCGGACCACCTCGGGCGTGTCGATGCCGATGGTGAAGGAGGTCACCGGTGTCTTTGTCGGATCCAGCCCCCAGATGCGGAACCATGGCTGGCCCATCTTCTTGCCCACCCAATCGTGCAATGCGATGTCCACGGCAGCTTTTGCGGCCGGATTCCCCGGGGCGATGCTGTCCACATACGCCAGCACGGTCTCGAACTCGAACGGGTCGGCGAACGTCGTAAGGTCCACCTTCGAAAGGAACGCTTTCGCCGATTCCTGGGACTCGCCGAGGTACGGTGGCATGGACGCTTCGCCGTAGCCAATGATGCCGTCCTTTTCCACCTGAACCATCATGTCCGGCGTGGTGGTGCGGGAACTCGTGGCAATGGTGAAGGTGTGCTTGAGTTCCAGTGTATACGGCGTGAAGGTCAGTTTCATGTCATTGACGGTGAAAGTGGAGGAAAAGGGAAGTGCCCGCGGATGGAACGCAGCGGCCGCACCTGCGATCGAGATCATGCGAAGGAAGTCACGGCGTGACGACGACTCACTCACGGCCGCCTCCATAGTCAGGGAGGTCTCTCAGTGGCCTTACCCCGGACGCAGGGCGTGCACCGATCACGCGGCGCGCGCGGAGGAACATCTGTTCGCGGTGCTGGCTGTAGTCGGTATCCACCGGCGCGAGGCTGTTCACGCGGACGTCGGTGGAGGCATGGATGAATCGCTTGCCGCCGAGGGAGATGGCGACATGCGTCACCCGCTCCCGCCGTTCCGGCGTCGCCTTGAACCCGAAGAACAGAAGATCGCCCGGTTTCAGATCCACGCCTCCGGTGGTGTCGACCGGTTCGCCGACATCCACTTGCTGGCTGGCATCACGCGGCATCACGACACCGTTCAGGAAGAAGACGGTCTTGATGAATCCCGAGCAGTCCATGCCCTTCGCCGATGTGCCGCCCCAGAGATACGGGACGCCGAAGAAGCGGCGTGCGGTCGTCAGAATGTTCTCCGGTGTGGGGTTCGCTTTGGCGATCCATTCGATGTACGGTGTACCCATGCTCCGGGGAAGAACTGCCGTCCTGCCGTCGGGGAATTCCACGGCGAAGGACGCCTCGGTTTCGCCGGTGAGCGCAAGCAACCCTCCCGCCACGACATCGCCGACCACCTCCGAAGAGGGGTCATCGCCGGCATGGAGGAACGTGATCTCCGTTGTCACGATCGCTTTCGGCTTCGCCGTCCATGCTTCGAACGATGCCGGGGTCATCATCTCGATCCTGTCGTCGGTCCACCCGAGGTAATCATCGGGTGTCTGCACGAAGTACCAGCCGTGTTCTTTCTTGAGGATCCGGAGCGGCGTGCCGAGGATCGCCTGCGTCGCCATTTCCGCGGCGTGGTCCGGTTTGGACCGGATATTCGCCACGCTCACGCTGACCACCCCCCTGGTGCGGTCGCCCACGATCGGCTGGGGGAGTGTCTGGATGCTGTCCTCGAACACGAATTCCTTGTGCAGCGCAAGAAACGCGAAGAGATCCTTCTTCAGCGCGATGGAGTGGATCTCGCCCCGCAGCACGACGATCTTTCCCTTCGGTTCGGGCTGAATGTCGAACACGACCGTCCTGCGGTCGGGGGCGAATTTCTGCTTCGCTTCCTTGAGGATATCGGAGAGCATGTCAGGCCCTCCGACCGCTGGACGAAGCGGTAACGCGAGAAGCAAGAAGAGCGCGGCCGCACCGAGAGAACCCGGCATATGCGACCGCACCGCGTGCGGTGAACTCATAGATGACCCTTTCGGCCTGGACATGAAACATGACAGGGAGATCCATTGGCTGTTCCGGCAATGACACAGAATCAACGCAATAATAACATACGATTAATCCGGACAAAATCACCTGCCTGCATACGGTAGACATACATCCCGCTCGCCGCACCGGACCCATCCCATTGCACGGCATATGCGCCGGCCGGCAGTTCGCTGTCCACCAGCGACGCGACTTCCCTGCCCAGCAGATCGAACACATTCAGGCGCACATATCCCGACCGCGGGACCGTGAACCGTATCGTGGTGACCGGATTGAAGGGATTCGGATAATTCTGCGCGAGTGTGTACTCGGATGGGAACTCTTCCTCTTCAACACCGGTCGCCTGGACCGTGCGGAAGCGGTACGCGATCGACCAATCGCTGGTACCAAAGGTATTGGTCGCCTTCACCCTCCAGAAGTAGATCTTGTAATTCTGCATCCCGACGGGGGAGAACGTCGTATCCACGAGACCCGCGGTGTCGACAAGCGCAGGAGCGAACGTGGTTGCGAGGGCGACCTGCACACGATACGATGTGGCCGCCGGCGCCGCGCCCCAGCGGAGCGCCGCGCTGGTCGGAATATCCAGCGCGGAGTTCGGCGGATACACGCCCAGAGCCACTGCAGGGAAGCCGCCGTAGAACACGCGCGGTGCGGAGAAGGCCGAAGCGCCCGCCGCGTTCCGTGCGCGCACACGCCAGTGCACCGCCGTCAGACCCGGATAGCCGCGAACCACCCGCGCGGTGTCGGTGACCGTCGAGTCGTTCACAATGAGCGTCCCGGCGAAGGCGGAATCCAGCGATACCTGCACGTGAGAGGACGCAACAAGTGGATCGGACTTCCAGCGCACGGTAAGGCTCTCCGGCATCTCGATGGCAAGCGGGCCGGGGCTGGCGAGCACCGGCACGGCCGGGGCGCCGATAAGCAGGATGCTGCTCGGCTCACTCTCGTTGTAATTCCTGTCGAGCGCCGTGACGACATACGAGTACGGGCCGCCCGGTGGCGGGGTCGGTGGTGTGAACGAACGCGCCCCGACCACATCGACCATATTCCGTGGATCGGCGAGCTCGGCCGGGAGCGACGGAGTATGGTTGAACCGGTACACGGCATACCGCTTCGCCGAATCGCCATCCGGCGCGCTGAGGGGCAGGTCCCAGAGGATCGCGGCAGGGGCGGATGGGGAGATCTTCTCATACCGGATATTGCGCGGCATGAAGGGCGCGATGGTATCCTTCCACATCATCTGTGGCAGGAGCGCCGGGCTGCTGTACATCCCCAACCGCAGCGAATCGGCGAATCCTTTGGTGTTCTCGATGAGGCCCAGTGCCGCCCGGAAGTAGACCTCGCCCTGGATCTTCGCATTTCCCCGGTTCACGCGGACCTGCGAGAGGATCTCGGACGCCGGCCAATCGCCGGAGCCGGACGACATCCTGTAGGAAGCGAGCCCGGGGTACAGATGCCGCCCGTTCCGTGCACAGGAGTCGGCCCACCAGGCGCTCAACTTCAGGTAGTCCTGACTCCCGCCGATCTTCCAATACAACTGCGGTGTCAGGTAGTCCACACTCTTCTGGTGCAGCCAGGCGATCGCATCGCCATAGATGGAGCCGTACGCATCAAGCCCGGTGATCCCCGGGGGGACGCCGTTCTTCCATATGCCGAATGGACTCATGCCGAATTTCACATAGGGCTTGATCACGTTCACGCTGTCCATGATCATCTTCATGAGCAGGTTCACATTGTCGCGCCGCCAGTCCCCGATGTTCGTGAAACCCCGGGGATAGGCCGTGAACGTGGCTGCGTCCTCGGTGGAGATGATCGGACTGTAGGGATAGAAATAGTCATCGGCATGGATGCCGTCCACGTCGTACCGGCGGACGATGTCTGCAGCCACGCGGGCGACGAACTCGCGGACCTGTTCGAGGCCCGGATTCAGGATGCGGAGATTGGAGCTCGGGAAAGTCAGGATCCAATCGGGATGCTGCACATAGACGTGGCTCGATGCGAGCGGATACCTGTTGATCGCCTTCTCAGCACGGTACGGATTGAACCAGGCATGGAGTTCCATCCCCCGTTTGTGTGCTTCCTGAACCGCATACTCCAGCGGATCATAGAAGGGCGACGGCCCGCTCCCCTGGGTGCCGGTCAGATGATACGACCATGGTTCATAGGGTGATGCGTACAGTGCGTCGCATTCGGGGCGTACCTGGAAGATCACGGTGTTGATACCCGCCGCCTTCATCCCGTCCAGCAGGACGAGGAGCTGGTTCTTCTGGTTCTGCGGCGTGTCGCCACGCACCGGCCAATCAAGATTGTCCACCGTGGCCAGCCATGCTGCACGGAATTCACGTTTGGGGGGCGTCTGGGCAGAGAGCACACCGGACACCAGAGACATCAGCAGGACGAGAACGGTACAGCGGACGATCATGGACATGGATACAGCCCCTTACAAAACCGGTTTCGGAAACGATCCGTCCGTCGTCGCACACGACGTCCATCCGGGCGGACCGATATGACACAGAGGCATCCGGCGTTGTGCCGGATGCCTCTGCTGTTTGCATCATCTGTCGTGTGTGACCACGAGGTGTTTCCCGTAAAGAGACATCGTTACTTCATGAGCAGCATCTTGTTCACGAGGCGTGTCCCGTTCGAGGTCAGGACATAGACGTAGGTCCCGGACGACAGGCGTGACGCATCGAACTTCGACTTGAACGTACCGGCATTCAGCTGTTCGTTCACAAGGGTGGCAATTTCCTGGCCCAGCATGTCATACACCTTCAGGGTGGTCATGCCGCTCTTTGTAAGCGTGAACTGGATCTCGGTCGACGGGTTGAACGGGTTCGGGTAGTTCTGCGACAGCGTATAGCCCGACGGGATAGCGCTTTCCGTCTGTTCCACGCTCGTCAGCTTGCGCGTGAACCAGCGGAGGCCGGGAGGCGGACCGGCGTTGCCGCCGAACACGCACGCATAGGCCGTATCGCCGCCCGGGCTGAACGCGATACCACGCGGACGCTCGTTGACGTTGGCCGCGACGCCGAACTCCCAATTGATCTTCTCGCCCGTCAGCTGACCGGTCGTGGGATTGTACGCATACCATGCCGCGGGGTCATGGGTCGTTGTGACACCCGGGTAGCGGTTCGGCAGGTCGTTATAGGAACCGGAAGAGGCCCACAGTTGCATGGTCTTCTGATTCCAGACGATCGATTCGCAGTCGAAGCCCTTCATCACGCTGTCCACCTGGTCCCACGGTCCGAGCACGCCGGACCCGGAGGAATTGCGGTAGCGGATGATCGTATGCAGCGTGAAGCCGGCATAATAGATGTCATTGCCATCCTTGCTCACCTCGAGGGCGCGCGAGAATCCCCGCAGGGTATCACGCGCGTACTGGAGGAAGTTGCCGGAATTGTCATGAACCCACAGCGGATACCCGTCCGTGACCACACGGTTCACGAACACGTTCCCATCCTGATCCACGCCCGGAGCGACCAGACTGCCATTCGTATTGACCACGAACTTGCTGATCACGTCACCGGTCTTATGGTCGATCTTGTAGACGTTGTTGAACCAGAGGGCATAGATGTTCCCCTGCCAGTCGGCACGCAGGCCCACGCCGGCGCCGCGCGAGCTCAGCGTGGGATGCCACACCAGCTTACCTTTCACATACACCGAGTAGCCGCCGATGGTGTCCTTCTTGCCGCCAGGCATGTTGAGGACCTTCAGCGGGGACCATGCCGGCTGGGTACCGTCGGGGTTGAAGCAATACAGCGCGCGCACCGTGATCTTGCGGGCTTCGATGCTATCCACGCCGCCGGCGGTGTCCTTGTCGGCCATGTAGTTCGGAATGAGGAGGCTGTCCCGTGAGATGGCATAATAATGCTGTGCCCAGATCTTGCCGTCGCCATCGACCGCAAGGCCATGCATACCATTCCCGAACAACGTGTCACCGACGACCCCATGTGACGGCGGGAAAACCCCCATGTGCTGCCAGGTGTGCGACTGCGAGAATGCGCTCGCGGCCACCACCAGCATCAGGAGAACAACCGTGTAGACTGCCTTCATAACGTGACCCTTTCTGTTGGTTGAGTGTGGACTATGTATCACAATGTGGCGCCATAGTACGGCGCGCCAGGCTTGAGCATCGTTGACTTGATCAGCTGCGGCGTGTTGACCGAACGGATCAGGTACATATCGTCGTCCTTGCCCCAGGTGAAGAGCAGCGTGGTCGGACTGAAGAGGCCCGGGTACAACGGCTCGGCGGCCTTGGTGGGATGCACGATCACCACCGCCGCCGCCGCATCCGTACCGATGTACATGTCGCCATCGGCAGCGAATGTCACCGCATTCACCACAGAGCCGGAATAGGACGCGCTGAAATTGTAGTACTGTTCGAACGCTCCGAGGCTGTCGGCGCTGATGATCGGTGCACGCCAGACGCCCTCCGTGGTGTCCACCTTGCCGCCGACATACAGATACCCGTTATACACGCGCATCGCACGCGCATTGCAGGTGAACGGGAAGGCTTTGATCGTTTTGTCCTGCTTCACACGGTAGATCGAAGCATTGTTCCCGCCCGCCCAGCAGTTGCCCTGCGCATCGAAATCCAGATCATAGATATTGCCGATCGCGCTGCCGGTCACCCAGATCGCCGGTGCCCCCCCCTGCCGGCGTCGTGTAGATGACGCGCAGGATACGGGCACTGTACAGCACGCCACCAGGCCCGATCTTCATCGCGGACCATTTCGTGACGCCCGCGGCATGCGTGGCATAGTCCGTTTTCACACCCGCCGGCGTGATCTTCTTCACTCCCGATGCGCTAATGGAGACATACACATTCCCCGCCGCATCGGCCGTGACCGCCCAGGGCTCGTCGGTCTTGGCCAACCCGCCGAAGTCGCTGACCGCTGCCAGCAGCTTATACTGCCTGGCTTCGCTGTACTTGTCCGATTTGTACACCGATACCCGCACCTGCACGGTATCCTTCACCAGGTTCGGTGCGCGCACGGTCAACTGCGTCGTGCCGGCCGTCAGGATCGTGGCCGGCGTCGCATCGAAGTACACCTGATTCTCGGAGGCGACCGCCGAGAAATTCGTACCGGTGATGGTGATGGTGGTGACGCCCGCCAGCGCCGTGGTGGCCGGGTTCAGCGTACTCACGACCGGCTGCGGACGCGTTGTATAGTTGTCGCTGTAGAGGCTTGCAGGCGGTTCCTCGTTGCACCCTGCCATCATCAGTACGGAGAGCAGTGCGAACCCGGGGACCGCGATTCTCAGCATTGGAGTTTTCATGCGAACAGTCCTGTTATCGATCGTCAAACTCAGTGGTACAGTATCCCGGGATATTAGAGAGAGAACTGGAACGAGAACCGGTTGACGGCTCCGAAGACCCCGAACGGCGTGCGCGCATAGTCCAGGCTCAACCCAAAGCCGTCGAAGTCCTTCTTCAGCCCGACGCCGTAGCTCATCCCATACTCATCGCCGCCCGAAACATACCCTCCCCGCAGGGAGAGGATATCCATGAACACATACTCCCCGCCCAGCCGCACCTGCTCCGCGAAGTCGCGCGGATGTTCGGCATCCACCGCCATCAGGAACTTGTGCATCGTGGGATCAGCATCCGTCAAGTCGAGCGCGTTCATCGAGACGCCGACCCTGAAGGTCAAGGGCAACTGGAAGCCTTCCTTCTGATACATGACCTCCTTCGCGAAATTGCGGATCGCCATGCCGAAGTTCAGGCTCTTGAACCCGGTCTTGTACAGGATCCCGAAGTCGAAGGCGAAGACGCTGGTCGTATTGGATACCTTCACCGGGTCGCCATTGGCAGCAAGAGCGTTCGTGCCATCGCCCAGCGATTGCCGCACATACTTCACGTTCCCGCCGACGGAGAACTTGTCGTTCAGCGCACGTGCATAGCCGATGCCGACCATGATCGCCGACGGCTTGAACGTGCCGAGGTCGAGATACCCCGCATCGTTGTTCCATAGGATCGTTTCTTCGAAGACCCCGTAATCGACCGCCTGGAAGTTGAATCCGATCACGCCGTACTCGCCATCGAAGGGGCTGAACGCCGCGGCCGCATACATATGCTTGATGTCCGCGATCCACTGTGTGTGGCTGACGAACATGCTTGACAGCCCGGTCATCCGGCCCATCGATGCGGTATTGAAGAAGAGGGATGACGCCGGCCCTTCGAGCGATGTCATCGCTTCGCCCAGGGCCGCGGCCCGGGCATCGGGCAGGACATTCAGGAATTTCATACCGGTCTGCGCGAGTTTCTGCTGCGCAGGAGCGTCGATCGCCGTCAGAACGCACAGCAGAGCGATGAAGCTCACGACACCACGTTGTGTTCTCATGGAAAGGCCCCGATGCTCGTTCATTAACGGATGACGGAGAGTTTCTTGATGATGCGCTCGCCCGTCTGCAAGTTCTCAAAGACCACGATATAGATGCCGCTGACGATCACCTGATTCGAAGAGGTGACGGAGTTCCAGTAGGCATCGCCGCTGCCGTCCAGATGCTCGATCTCCTTGATGAGCTCGCCCAGCTCGGTGAAGATACGGATCCGGCACTGTCCCGGGATGTTGAAGAACGCTATCTTGTCCCCCTCGCCATCGAAGCGGAGGGTTTTCAACGGCGCCGAGACGCTGTACGGGTTCGGCACGATCCGGATCTCACTCATCGCCAGGCCGGGGGCGCGTTTCAGATAGGCCGGCTCGTAGGTCTGCGTATGATAGCGGCTGCTCATGAGCGGGACGCCGGCGGGCGTGAGTGCCTGACCGGTGTTCAACGCCGGATCACCGACGGAGACGACGTAATAGTAGTATGCACGGCCGCGGAGAGCGGTGGTATCGTCGAAGGAGCGTGCGGTCTTCGGAACCTGCGCCAGCATCGTGTACTCACCGTCCGTCTTGCCAAGTGAGCGATAGACGCGGAACCCTGCGAGGGCGGGATCAGGTGTGCTGTACGTGTCCCATGTGAGCCCGATCTTGTCGCCGGCCGACGTGACCGTGAGGATCTTCGGCGGAAGCGGCGCGGGCGGCAACGCAAAGCCCGATTTGTAGTTCGCGATCGCGCGGCGCATGGTCTGGAAGAGCGAATCCTTCCCGGTCAGCACCGAGTCGTTCTTCGCTTTCGCGGTGATCGTCGCCGCTTTGAACTTCCGCCCCACCGAGATCTGCTTTTCGCGGCTCAGGGCTCCCACTGCTTCGACCATGACAATATGGACATCCTCGCCGGGGTTGATCGTGTACGGGCCATACCCGTTGGCATTCGAGAATCCGCCCGGCGTCCCGAGCGCCGGATCGCCCTTGGGATCATTGAAGGTGCCGGTCGGCTCCACGACATCCGCATGGCGCGGGGCGCGATGGCCGCGGCGCATCCACGTCGTGTACTTCGCCGTCATGCGCGCCGCATTGTACATGTCGGCATCGGCGGAGGCAAAGGCCTCGTCCGACCCTTCATAGGATGTCGTCGACGGTTGCGCCGGATCATCGGTGCTGTCCGCCGCGGACCGGTCCGCATGGATCGTGCCGATACCGACGAATTGCGCGGCACCCAGGCGACCAACCGAATCGGCCGGATCGCCGTAGTTCGCGACCGAGGCAGGCGACCAGATCGGGCCGCCGAGATTGTCATACTGCGTGAACGACGGATACTTGCCGTGCCAGACATACTGGAGCCGCATGTGCGGCGCGGTATACACGCCCGGCACGTTCACCGCATCGTCCACGTCGGCCTTGAGGCCATCACCGCGCACATCAAGCATCGTGTTGATGCCCCACCCCGTCGCATTGCCGATGACGTACCGCGTCGTCGCACAGACGGCCAGACGGTACTGGAAGTAGAACATCACCGAATCCAGCCGCACGCTCGAGGTGTTCGTGAAACGATAGTCGCTGATGATGTAATTGTCATGGTACTGCTGGCTGAACGCGTAGATCTTGCGTGTCATCTTGAGCCCGAGCGCGGTCGTCAGCTCATTGACGATCATGCGCTCGCCGGGGATCGTCGGATCGATACGCTTGATGTCCACAAGCCGCCCGGTCGTGCTCACCCCGTCCACGGTCACCGAGGGGGCTTCCATCTTCGCGACCAACTCGAACAGCGTGGGGGTGAAGACATTCTTGCCGTCGTAACGCGGACCGACGCCGATCACCTTGTGGGGATACACGGTGCCGTCCGGGTCGCGGAAATTCATCGCTCCGATCCACAACCCTTTTGCCGCCTGCATGTCCTGGTTCGCATAGATGGCCTCCCACTGGAGTCCATCCTGCTGTTTCTTGACACGTCCCTCCTCGATCTCGGCCCCCATGTTCGCATACCAGTTCTGGAGCGAACCGATCGAGATCCATTGGGTCTCATACCCCTGCGCCCGGGCCGCCTGCGGTGCCAGGCCGAGAAGGAACAGTGTGATGAGGACAACTACGCCTATGTTCTTCATTGCTTCCTCGCCGTGAGATACGCTTGTGTCGTGCGACAGACGTCCTGTGTGATCAGAGATCGAACGAGAACCGGATGCCGTAGAAGATGTTCCGGGGATTGAGGAACGTGAAAGCTTCCTGGTTCGGCATATCGATGTATGCCTTGTCGTCCATCACCTGCTGCAGCTTACCGGGGTCCACCACCTGGCGGACACCGTTCACGAACTGGTAATACTCGCCCGTTGCCACGACATAGTAGAACGGCCGCGCATGCTGGTTCGAGGGGAGATCGAGATCGGTCATCTGCGCCAGGCCGACGATAGGCTGATACGGCACACCGTCCTTGCGGTAATCGCCCGGCTGGTCGTCGCCGGGAACGTTGACGTAGCCGATCGCGGTCTTGAACTGCGGCGCGAAGTCCGGCAGATGCAGCGACTTCATATAGTTGTCATAGTCGCGCGTCCCGAAGAACCCGTTGTCCCCGCTGAAGTACCGGAAGTTCAGGAGGTTCGACATGTCAGCGAACAACTGGATGTTGGCACGTCCGAACTTGAAGTTCTTGCTGAGGCGCATGTCCAGATTCCAGTAGTCACGCCATTTGACGTTGTACTGCAATTCGGAGATCGTGCCGCCGCCGGCCCAGGTGTCGTACGCACCGGCCGACCACGTCCCGATGAAATTCAGACGCCAGTCGCCCAGCAGGTTCTGCCCGACAAGCGCCGGCCCGAAGTCGGACGGCGTGAAGAAGTCGAGGTTGACGCGGGCATACGGACGCGGGAGCGGCTTTTCCTGGTACACATTCGTCCGGATATAGGCACGCTGCTCGTTCGGGTCCTCGTAATACCGCCCGAGGCCGAAGTATCCCGTCGTGCGCACGTCGTACGTATAATTGATGAAGCCCTGGACCCAGTTGCCGCGGTTCTTGTTCACCTGGACCTCGAAACCACGGATGTCCCGGTACTGGTTGCTCGTGTATTTGCTGTACAGAACACCCGAGTTCCGGCCGTAGTAACTCACGGTCTTGGTCTCGTTCGTGACGTCCTTGTAGTACGCGGACACCCTCACGAGGTACTCCTCCATCAGGCTGTGCTCGTAGCCGAGCTCATACGCCACGGTCTTCGGGAAGTCGGCCGTGGGGTCCGCCATCGCGGTCACCTGATTGTTGTCCGAATACCTGCGCAGAAGGAACAGGTTGCGCGGATCCGGGACCTGACGGAAATGCCCGTAGTTGAAGAACAGCTTGGCGTCGTCGCTGATCGGGAAGGCAACGGCCAGTCGCGGACTGACGGTCAACGTTGCCGGCGCGGTCGTGGGCACCAATGCCGTATCGAGCAGCGCCTGGCCGGAGAATGCATTGTTGTAGGGATCGTTCGCGTACTCGTACCAGCTCCCGTTCGGATTGAGGTACTCGAACCGGAGGCCGAAGTTCGCGATCATCCCCTCGAACTCGAGCTTGTCCTGGAGATACAACGCGCCACGGATCGGATAATTGTGCCAGCTCGTGTTGTATCGCCCGCTTGGCAGCGTGATGTCGACGTTGCGGGCCCGCACCCAGTTGTCCGTGTACGCGAATTCCACGCCAGCCTTGACCTGATTGAACTTGTCGATCTGCGTGGTCAGGTCGAACCGCGCGGTCCATGTCTCCACCCGCGACGTGTCGCGGGAGTTGCTCATGCCGACACCCATGCGGAGCCCGACGATACCGGTGCTCGGATACGGCTGGAACCCGAAGGGTGCTTCATCCACATAATAGTTGTTCCCGAAAAGATACTTCCTTTCGGTGTCGCGCAACGCACCCGGATCGGTATCGGTCCCCTGCGCGAAGCGCTGGACCGCTGCCTCATAGAACGTGGAGCCACTCAGCGCATGCGAGAACTTCGCACCGAACATGCTGATGTTCGTTGTGGTCGGGGCCCAGTAGTCCGTGCCGAAGATACGGGCATCAATGTAGCCCGCTGTGGAAGTATTATAGAGTGACGAGGCAACGCCTGACACGGTGGTGAACATCCCCGGATCGCCGGTGTTGTTGCTGTTCGTGCCTTCCTGCTTCGCAACGAGGCCGGAGAACATGAGCTTCATGCCCGGGCCGACGTCCGACGTGATCTTCAACTGGCCGCTGAGGTCGCTGTAGCCGTTGCGGGAGAGCGGCACCAGATACTGCGTGGACTGCTGCCGGTACGAAGCGAAGAAGCGGAGGTTCCCCAGTTGCTCGGAGATGAACGGGACCGGGCCACCGAAGCCCATATCCACATCCCAGTCGGGGTCCTTGATCTCGGCCTGACGGCGATGCTCCCAAAGGAACAGACGCTGGGCGGCTTCAGGGGAAAGGTCGTTCGTCGGATCGGCATCCTTCAGGAGACGCGCGGCCACAGCGTTCCACCCTTCAAACTCAGGGTACTGCGCCTGCGTCCACTGGTCCCACGTGCTCGTCCCATTCCACGCCACCGCATCATCCAGATAAGGACGGATCCAGTACGAGTTCGCATCATAGATCGACGGCCCGAAGTGCTTCGGCCCGGCAGGGCTATACCGGCCGATGAAGTTGAAGCTGTAGGATGACGGGCTGCCCTCACGCGTGACAACGTTCACGACACCCGAGCGCAGGTTGCCATATTCAGCATTGAACCCGCCGGTTTGAACTTGAACATCCTGAATTGAACTCAGGCTGATCCCGGTGAACGGGGTGTTCGTTCTTTCATCGCGCATCAGCATACCATCAACAACGAACGCGGCCTGGTCGCTGGCACTGCCACGGATAATGAGTCCCCCCTGAATACCAGCCTGCAGGGTCACCACACTTGAAACACTGGTGACAGGGAGCTTCTCGATGTCCTGGAATTCGATGTTCGCACGGCTCGCCGCGACATCCTTCTGGACCACCGGACGCTGGGCCACGATCGTCACCTCTTCGCCGGAGATCGTTTCCTGACTCAGCTGAAGATTCAGCTCGGTTGTCTGGTCGATGTCGACGCGAACATTGACGGCGGCGCCGGAGGTGTAGCCAATGAGTTTGGCGATGACCTTGTACCGGCCCGGGGGGATGTTCAGGATGGCATAGTAGCCGTCAGGATTGGTTGCTGCACCCAACATGGTTCCCTCAACGACCACGTTGACGTTCGGGAGCGGCTCACCGCTCTGCGCGTCACGTACGACGCCGGCGACCTTTCCTGTCGTTCCGGCGAATGCGATCGAAGTGAAAAGAACCAGGGCAGCACTGAAAAGAGTAAAGGTCACTCTCATAGTTGCTCCTGAAATTGTAGACCTGATGTACTGCGAAGGTAAGAACGAATGCGATGGGCGTCTGCGGGCGGAGGCAGGATGTGGCCGGACAAGGCAGGCAGACGTCATTGTCCCAATAACTTTACTGAAATATACTGAACAACAAATGAAGTGTCAAGCAAATGCAGCTAAACCGTTCCAGTTCAAGGATTTACTGGGTATCGAATTTGTCCGGGTTCGCCTGCCGCAACTAATGGCACCCCCCCCTTGCAGCCTCCTCATCAAATGTTCCTGCCTCGGGGCCCTTCTTTGCGATCTCAGGAATGTTCTAAAATCATGTAGGGGCCGAGCATGCTCGGCCCCTCGAGGACCTTGCGAATCCCGATGGTGTACCTCTGCCGCGTAGAACCCGCATTGCAGGGGCCTGCACACCCTTACTTCACCAATACCATTGACCGGGTCGCCGTGAAGGACCCTGCGCGCAGCACATAGAAGTAGGTGCCGCTGGTGAGGGTGCTTGCATCGAACGTGGCGCGATAGGAACCTGCCGCCTTCTCTTCGCTGACCAGCGTCATGACCTCGCGGCCGAGCAGGTCGAACACCTTCAACGATGCGAACCCCTGGCGCGCCATCGAGAACCCGATGGTCGTCGTGGGATTGAACGGATTTGGGAAATTCTGCTCCAGTGACCACGTGTCCGGATGCGACACTTCCTCGTCCGCGATGCCTGTCGCCCCGCTGAAGAACGCGACGACGCGTCCGATCAGCGTAGCCCGCTCAGCGGCAGAGCCCATGGTCTCGACGGCGAACGCCACATACACCAGCCGGCCGGCGATGCTCCCACCCCCGAACGCCCCCTCGTACTGCACGGCCGCAACCTGCGACGCAGAATACGTCAGCGCGCTCTTCGCGCCACCTGCCGGGGTGATGTAGTCGGGATAGTCTTCCGGATACACACTACCAAAAGTCCCGCTGATGCCGGCAAAGGCCGACCCGGCGGCACCGGTATAGCTGCTCGTGGAAGCCTTGTCGCCTCCATAGACGGCCTTCATGTAGTCCGCATAGAACGCCGGCGCATAATTGGGCGATGCACTCCGGCCGAGATCGTATCCGAGTTCGGAGCCAGTAATGAACAGCCGCCCGCCGCCCTTCAGGTACGACTGCAGCACGCTCTGCTCGATCGTGTTCAGCGAGAGATCGGCGGTGGACTCGTCACCCAGGAACCAGAGAACGCCTGCATAGTTCCCGGGGTGTACCATCCCCTGCTGCACGGCCTCGTTGTCCACGCAGTCGAAGTGGGCGCCCGACGCGGCAAGCGCCTGGCCGTACCGCGCGCCGAAATCGTGACGCGGAAGATTGTAGCTCCCCGTCACACGGTCGAAGCCGTCCACGATGAGATACGGCTTCCCGCCTCCCACCCGCACCGCGTACGTGTCCGAGGTATCGCTGATGCGCACATGCAGACTGTCCACGGCCACCATGCGCACGAAGTACGTCGTGTCGGCGGCAAGACCGCTGATCACCGTTTCACGCTGCACCGGACCCAGGACCGATTCATCCAGGAGAGGTGTCGTGGGCCACGCTGCAGGATCGTGCGTCATGTACAGCCGGAACCCGGCTGCCGCGGGGGTGCCGGACGAACGCCACCGGACGACGACGCGATTGTCGAACTGCTCTGAGGTATCCTTCACGGCGGCGAGGACAGGAGCCGAGGGCGCGCGGGGCACATAACCGGAATCAGTCAGGTACACCGCCAGCATGTTCCAGATATCTTTGTTCCCCGCATCCATCCCCAACGCCCACATACCGATCCCCATCAGGTTCCGGTCCAGCACGAACTGGTACTTGTAGCTCATGCTCTCGGCGTCGTCATACCACCCCTGGTACCATTGCGCACCGGCCTGATACCGGAACCAGGGGTTCTGCGCTGCCTGGTCCCAATGCCGTCCGTAGCTGCCGATGAAGCCCAGGGCATCGGGGTAATAAATGACCACGCCCGACCCCATCGTCGCCGCCCGCGGGTCGCCCGACACCGTGGGCCAGCGGTAGCCATAGTGCGGCACGCCGAGGACAACCTTCGCGGGAGAGATGCGCGCGAGCGCATAGGTTATGAGGGTGGTGCTGTTGAGGCTTCCCCAGAACGCCGTATTCGGGAGGAGGCCTACCGGTGCCGCCACCGATCCCCCGCTCCAACCGTACCCATACCCCTGGAAGAAGAAGAGATCGAGTTTCGGGTTCAAGGCGGCGAGGTCCCAGTCCCCTGCCCGGGTATCGAAATCGGTCGGCGCACACGAGACCTGACTCCCGGGAATGTTCGCATGGAAGCTGTCGGCAAGCGCGATCATGAACTGCGTCAGGGCTGCCTTGCTCGCGCTGTTGATCCCCTCGAAATTGATGTTGATCCCATCGCCGTTCCCTGCCTTCACGATGGCCATCGACTGCTGGATGAACGCCGTGCGGTATGCCGGGGTGCTGACGATGGCATCGATCTCCGATCCGGTGAAATTCGTGAAGCAGAGCACCACCTTCACGCCGGCTGCATGCGCTGCATTGATCATATTCACCACCTGTGCCGATGCCGTGGGATCGCCGGGCGTTTTCGGCCAGCCGTGGGTGTCGCCGATGGACCCATCCGCGGCGATCTCGCCGCTGAAATACGCGATCGTGCTCACGAGCTGGAGATCCACCTGTGTCCAGCGGCTGATGAACCAATACGGAAGATATCCGAAGACCTCGCGCGTGAGGCGCGTCGTCCGGGCCGTGCGGTTCAGCGGCTGAATGACATACCCCTGTGGTGCAGGCGTGAGCGCGGCGAGCGAGGCGCTACGGTATATCTGCATGAACGAAGCATGGACGCTGGTCTCCCGCGGGGGGTCGTCAGCGTGCGCGCCGGTCGACAGGAGCAGGGGGAGAAGGATCGTGAGAAGAAGAACGCGGAACCATCGCATCGGCAGGGCATCCCTTTTTCTCAAGGACAGGAATGCTGGAGAGAATGTCAACTGGCGGAAGGGATACTGCCGGAGTGTTCCCAAGAAACACGTGTCGTGGCCGGGCAATCCCGGCCACTGCGAGGCCCTGACGAGACCACCACGATGTACCTACACCACGTATATTCGCATCGCCGGGGTCAGGCCCCCTTCGCGCCCCATCAAGATCGTAGGGGCCGAAACTGTAGGGGCCGAGCATGCTCGGCCCCTACAAGGCCCCTCCGAGACCTCTACAAGGATCACAGCACCACGACACGATCCCGCGCACACACCCTGCACCGTTACTTCACCAACGCCATTTTCCGGGTCGCCGTGAAGGATCCCGCACGCAACACATAGAAATACGTTCCGCTGGTGAGGGTGCTTGCGTCGAATGTGGCGCGATAGGAACCTGCCGGCTTCTCTTCGTTCAGCAGGGTCATGACCTCACGGCCGAGGAGGTCATAGACCTTCAACGATGCGAAGCCTGACTGCGGCATCGAGAACTCGATGGCCGTCGTCGGATTGAACGGGTTCGGATAGTTCTGCGAAAGCGTGTAGCCTGCGGGGAGTTCCGTGCCGGACTGTTCCACGCCCGTGGTGAAGCTCGGCAGCGTGCCGGTGTATGCCCACTTCTCCACGGTCCAACCGAACTGCGACTGACTGTACAGATTCCCGCTCTCGTCGAACTTCACGTCGTACGTCGACGCATAGCCCGAGGCATTGCCGGGGACGTCGCCATTGCCGCGGTCATTGTAGGCACCGGTCTGCGCGAAGTTCCACGCTGCCTGATCGATCATATTCATGCTGGTGTCGGAGGAGATCTTCGCACCGGTATTGCCGTTCAGCAGATAGATGCGTCCATACGAATAGTTCGCACCGCCTGAAGGCTTGAACAACGAGTCACATGCCACCGCGAGGATGTTCTTGGACGCAAGATAGCCCAGCCCGATGGGTCCGGTCGGCTTTCCGGTGAGCGTATCTTCCGGCCCCATCGTGAACGTGAATCCCGGTGCCAGTGTATAGCCGGTCGCCGGGGTTCCCACGTACTTGATCACTTTCTTGTTCACGTAGTCTGCGATGAAGATCGCGTTGCCCGTCGGCGTCACCGCGATCCCTTTGTACACGCCATCGGGAAGGTTGATCGACGTGATCGGAGCGTCGGTATGACCACCGACGGTCCACTGGCCGATGGGCCTGTACACCTTCAGGTCCGAGGCCTGGCCCGTGGTGGTGTCGTTGCAGACATACACATAACCATTGTTGTCGACGTCGATGCCGAAGATGCTATTGGTCCCCGTCTGCTGCCGCGGGAATGGGTCCACGACCGTGATGGTGTCGTTTGTGTACTTGAACACCAGCACATTGTGGTCGACATCGTTGCTCGCCACGTAAATGAGACTGTCGGGCATCGCCTTGATCTTGTAAATGTCCTTCGCGATCACCTGATCGAAACCGCCATCCGTCCAGGTCTGATAGATGCCGGCCGTTGTGGCGGAGCCGTACCCGTAGTAGTACTTGCGCCCGCTGCTGGAATCCGCGTTCACGTAGGGGATCATGAAACTCCGTGCCCCGCGGACACTCACCAATGCGACGAACATGTCTTCGTGGATGACGCCCACACCCAGGACCTGATGGCCCGTGCCGTTCGTCTCCTCATCCCACGTCGCATAGAGGCACTGCCACTGAGCATCAGCGACCACGACAGAGATCGAGATCAGGAACGTCAGTAGAGCAAACCGTAGAAGCGTTCTCATGAAAACCTCCTGTTGGTAAGGGGTGCTGCATCCGGATGAACGCGGCGGCAGCCGGCCGGGTTGGCCGGAACTGACACGGATCCGGCACTGCGAGATTTGCGCGTTGACAGGACAGACGGAACAGGGATATGCCCGTCAAGTTAGCACATTCACGCAAAAAATCAAGTTGTGGCGGCTTGACTACTGGAAGCGGTTTCTCTATATTTTTGTCTATAATAGTGATCTTCATCCTCGCAGTCGTGTCCTCGGGCCGTAGGGAAGATCGACCGTTTTCCTTTCTCAGTTCCCCCGTTGTTGTATTGGCAATCTCATCAACCAAAAGGTACACCATGCGCATCCTTACACGTTGTATGGCGGTTCTGCTCAGTGTCCTCCTGGCAGTCCCCACGATGCTCGCCGGTTCGACAGGAAAGATCTCCGGCGTGGTCAGGGATTCCCGCACACGGGAACCGCTCCCCGGCGTGAACGTCACCGTCGCAGGAACATCCCTTGGCGCTTCCTCGGCCGTCGACGGCCGCTATGTGATCCTCAATGTCCCGCCGGGCAAGGTCAAGGTCGTTGCCTCCTTCATCGGCTACCGCCGGTTCGAGGTGAACGACCTTCGCATCTCCACCGACTTCACAACGCAGCAGGACATCGACCTGGTCGAGGGAAGCGTTGAACTGGACGCCGTGGTGATCCAGGCCGAGCGCACGCCGCTCATCCGCCAGGACCTCACGAACCCCGTAGCATCGATCTCCTCGGAATCCATCGAAGCGTTGCCGGTGACCGATATCAGCGAAGTGATCGGGCTGCAGGCGGGGATCACGGTGGACGACGATGGCAGCATTCACATCCGCGGCGGCCTGGGGAACGAGATCGCCTACACCCTGAACGGGATGAACATCAACAATCCCTACGGCAACACCCGCTCCGTGGGCGTCGCAACCAACGCCGTGCGCGAAGTGTCGGTGTCCAGCGGTACCTTCAGCGCCGAATTCGGCAGCGCCCTCAGCGGCGTGGTGAACTATGTGACCCGCGACGGCGGCGTGAAGTGGGCCGGCAGTGTGAAGCAGTTCTTCGGCGACCATGTAAGCTCGCACAAGGACCTGTTCTACAATATCAATAAGGTCAGCCCGACCAACGTGAACCGCACGGAAGCGACCCTGAGCGGGCCCATCCTCGGCGAGGATCTCACGTTCTTCGCCTCCGGTGTGTACAACTGGAACGGTGGCCATCTGTACGGCCAGCGGATCTATCTCCCCAACGACGCGTTCCTCTCACGCGAGGGATTCTCGTCCTCCGATCCGCGCTTTGGCTCCCCGAGCGACCCGTACTACTTCGCTCCGCTCATCAATGGGACGACGGACAAGGTCGGACGGCCGAGCCTGTACACCGGCGCCTACGGCCACGATTCCACCTACACCCCCGATGCGGTGGCGCTGAACTGGAGCCGCTCGTACAATGTCCAGGGGAACATCGCGTGGAAGGTCACCCCGTCGATCAAACTGAAGTATGAGTTCGTGCACAACTTCGATGAATCCCCGAATTCGAGCAACGCCTTCTCGGATGCCTTCACGTCGCGTTACAAGCCGGATGGCAGGGCGATCGATCAGAGCAAGGGCTTCATGCACTCCCTCGAGTGGACCCACTCGGTGAACGAGAGCATGTTCTACACCGTGAAGGGCTCCTATATCACCGACCAGGGGCACAGCTGGGCCTACGACGACCCCTCTGATGCCCGGTACCTTCCGAGCTTCTATCAGAAGTATTTCCCGAACACCTCGTACGTCACGGGCGGCACCGACCTGTTCCGTTTCAGCCGCAAGACCGTCACGATGGCCGGCAAGGTCGACCTCGTCGCCCAGATCTTCAGCATCCACGAGGTCAAAGCGGGCATCGAGGTGCGCAAGCATAAGCTGAATGTGGAATCGTATACGCTGCAGTTCCGGGACCCGAACTCCCCGAATACGACCCCGAACTTCTCCAACGCGCTGACCGGCAACTACAACTTCCTGCCGTACATCCCCGACGCCGTAGGTGGTTACACCGCCTACGAACGCCAGCCGTTGCAGATGGCCGCCTATGTCCAGGACAAGATCGAACTCTTCAAATCCATCATCCTGAATCTCGGCGTGCGGTACGAGTACTTCGACCCGGCCGCGAACTACAACGCGGGGATCAGCAGCGAACTCGCCCTCCAGGACACGATCTTCCTCCAGAAGAACCTGGTCGCCGCCGAAAAGAAGCATATGATCAGCCCCCGCGTCAGCGTGTCATACCCGATCACCGACCAGGGAACGATCCGCTTCTCGTACGGGCACTTCTTCCAGATCGGTTCGCTGTCCAGCCTGTACAGCAACCCGAACTTCCGCGCCCCCTCCGGCGTGACCCTGAGCTTCGGCAACCCCAACGTGAACCCGCAGAAGAGCGTGCAGTATGAGCTCGGCCTGCAGCAGGGGCTCACCGAGGACCTGAAGGTCGAGATCAGCGGGTATTACAAGGACGTGCGTGACTATATCTACTCACAACGCGTCATCACCCCGCGCGGCGACAAGGAATACAACCTGCTCACCAATCTCAGTTATGCCAACACGCGCGGCGTCAGCATCTCGCTCCTCAAGCGGCGTTCCGCGAACGACATGCTCTCCGCGACACTGGACTACACCTTCCAGGTGTCTGAAGGGAACCGGACGCTGCCGACCGACGAGATCTTTTTCAGCGAAAGTGCCGGCCGTCTGAGCCAGACCTATCTCGTGCCGTTGAACTTCGACCGCAGCCACACGCTGACCTCCACGGTCATGATCTCCGAGCCGAATGACTGGAGCGTGAGCATGATCGGGTATCTCCGTACCGGTACCCCCTACACCCCGGAGTTCCCGACGAACGTCTCCCCGATCAGTTTCACACAGAACAGCGATCGGCAGCCGATGCAATGGAACGTGGACCTGAAGATCGAGAAATTCTTCACGGTCAGCGGGCTCGACATGTCGATGTTCATCCAGGTCGACAACCTGTTCGACACCGAGAACGAACTCTACGTGTATGCGAACTCCGGCCGTGCGCTGTACAACATCGCGCAGACGTTGCAGCCGGAACTCCTTGCGGATCTGCACAACCGCATCGTACGCGGCGACGCGGGCATGGTCCCGCTGAACGCCATCGACAATTACTATGCGGACCCCGGCAATATCAGCACCCCGCGGCTCGTCCGCGTCGGCGCTTCGATCGTGTTCTAATACTCTCATTCATTCGATGGGACTTTGTATGAAAACATCATTTCTCAGTCTCCTGGTGGCCGCCGCGCTGCTGTTGGCAGCGGGCGCGTCACGCGCGCAGGAGAACGATATCCTGAAGCTCGATCCGAAAAAGGCGAGCCCCCAGGAATGGCAGCGGCTTGTGGACTTCCTCGAGCACCAGCAGTCGGGCCCCGCACTGGCCAAGACCACGGGCAGCATGAAGGAGATCCGCAGCCTGATCATTCGTGGCAACAAGATCACCACGATCGTCTACAACTACGGCAACATCACGCGCCCGAACACCCTGGGCAACGTGGCCGACCTGGTGTGGAACCGCCTCGGCTACGGCTACGAGTTCGATCCGCTCGTCGCCGCCAAAGTGAAGAGCATCCAGGGCGATTCGGTGTGGATCCTGGACGACGGTATGTACACGCCCAGCCAGGGTGCATACGCGCCGGACGGCTCCCTGAAATGGGGATGGCTGCCGAAGGCCGGGTATGCTGCTCCCGGCCAGTCGGACATCGCTGCATGGAGTCACCGCTCCGATGTGGGCGGCGACCTGACCAGGAAGCCCCATAGCTGGCCCGAGACATGGTACAACAGCGCCCTCGGACGCTATGTGTGGCCCGCCTACCTCGGCAACGATGCCTCTTCGCCCGACGAAGAAGTGTATTTCGTGTGCGATGATGCCACGAACAAGAAATGGAAGGACCGGTACCTTCCGTTCGAAGGCGACACCAACCGCGTCGGCCTCGGGCTCGACCTCGAGTGCCGTTTCTTCCAGTTCAACAACCCGCTGGCCGAAGACATCATCTTCCTCGTGTACCGCGTCACGAACAAGAGCCCCAAGACCCTGGGCAGGGTGTATTTCGGCATGTTCGGCGACCCGCACGTCGGCGGCCCGAACGACTACGGCGACGACTATGCATACTTCATTCCCCCCAAGGGGGCGCTTGCCGATCCCTTCCCCCAGCGCGCGCGTAGCATGGTCTACGCATGGGATGCCGACAATAAGGGCGACGGCGGCCTGACCCCGGGGTACTTCGGCTTCAAGTTCCTCGAGTCGCCCAGCAACTCCACGAACGGCAAGGATGATGACGATGACGGTGTGATCGACGAGAGCCCGTTCAATGGCCCGGGGACGTACATCGACGGTACGACCCTCCCGCTCACTACGGGCATCTCTGATACAAGCAAGTACATCGCACTGTATGGCCGTCCCAAGGCTCGCTGGTCGGGTGATGAGAACGGCAACTGGCGTGTCGATAAGGACGACGTCGGGCTGGACGGCATCGCCGGCACCGGTGACTTCGGCGAAGGGAATGCCAAGCCGGACAACGGCACCGATGCCAACGGCAATTTCACCTCGGAACCGAATTTCGGCATCCGCGATGTCAACGAATCCGATCAGATCGGTCTGACCAGCTTCGTCGCGCAGGCGGCAGCATCGCCGAACTTCCCGGTCAACGACGTGCTCTTCACCCAGCAGCTGTCGTCCGACTCGATCGCAGTCGACCAGGCCTATTTCCGGACGCCGGGCGACAACGAGTTCCTCTACGGTTCCGGCCCGTTCGTGCTCGAACCGGAAGGCACGCAGCGCTTCTCCATCGCGCTGATGATGGGCGAAAACCTCGCCGACCTTCTGCTCAATTCCGAAACGGCACAGCGCGTGCTCGAAGCGAACTACCTGTTCGCCCAGCCGCCGCCCAAACCGAATGTGACCGCGATCCCCGGTGACGGCCGCGTGACACTCTACTGGGACAATCTGGCGGAGAAGACCACCGACCCGCTGACGAACACCCAGGACTTCGAGGGATACAAGATCTACCGGAGCCAGGACTACACGTTCAGTGATGTCTACACGATCACGGACGCGAACGGTTCGGCCTTCCTCCCCACGCCGCTCGTGGGCAAGAACGGGACCAAAGCCCAGTTCGACATCGTCAACACCTGGTCCGGCCTGCATCCGGTCGAATATCAGGGCCGCGGTGTGAAGTACAACCTCGGCACCAACAACGGCCTCGTCCACGAGTACGTCGATTCCACGGTCACCAACGGCGTCACGTATTACTATGCCGTCGCATCGTATGACCATGGATTCGATACCCTGGGCGTCTCTCTGCCGCCGACGGAATGCCAGATCGCCATCACCAAGGATCCCGTGACGGGTGAACTCAGCTTCGATCAGAACACCCTCGCCGCCATTCCGGGGCCGCTCCCCGCGGGCCAGACAAAGGCCAGCGTCGATAACGGCGCGAAGGCTCAACGCGTGACCGGCGTCTCTACCGGCACGATCGGCGTCAAAGTGATGAGTGATGTCGCGGTGCTCGACGGAGCGAAGTATAACGTCGACTTCCGGACGGCCGGCGGGAAAGTGGTGTACGATATCCAGCCGCTCTCCGACCGTAGCGAAAGCTTCACGTCACGCGACACCATCTATGTCCCGCTTTCCCAGAAGAACCTCGTGGCGTCGTCGGTGGTCGTGAAGGATGCTGCTGGCGCAACGGTCAATCCGTCCCTGTACCGCGTCGATGCCACCGGCGGCCGGATCCGTGGCGCAGCAAGCGGCAACCTGGCCAACGGCGGGGCGTACACCATCAGCTATCGCTACTACGCGGTGTATGAGAGCAACCGCCTGGCCACCGAGGACGACAATCCGGTGTTCGATGGCATGCGGGTGTACGTGACCGACGTGCCGCTGGGGATAGACTCCGCCCGGAGCGGCTGGTCCGCCATCAACAATTCCAATCTCGTTGGCCGGGTCCACAAGACCATCGCGCTGACGACCGCACCGTTCCGTCCGGCACCGCTCGATTTCCAGATCCAGTGGAACAAGACGGACACGCTTGCGAACGGCAAGTGGGCATTCCCGGGCGACACGGTCCTGAACAATTCGGGCCGCCGCGTGGTCGTGTGCCCCTTCAAGATCGTCAACATGTCCGATACGTCCGCGATGCGCATCCTGGTGGACAAAGCGCTCGCCGACAGCATGTGGCGCCCCGGACGCGAGATCGTGTTCGTGACGCCTCCGAAGTATGCACCGCAGAGTCCGATCCCGGTGATGCTGTCGGTCACGTTCAGCGTGCCGAACGGACAGACGCCGGTCTACCCGACGCAGGGGAACATCTACGAGGTGAAGACCTCGAAGCCGTTCGCCGCGGGCGACCAGTACACGTTCACGAGCACGGCATCGAAGTTCGATGCTGCCACAGCGACGAACACGCTCGACCAGATCTGCGTGGTGCCGAACCCGTACGTCGCGTACAGCACCATGGAGCAACCGGGGCCGAGCTCCATCCGGCGCGGGGACAACAAGCTGCAATTCCGGAACCTCCCGCCGAAGTGCACGATCCGGATCTACACGCTCCTCGGCGAACTGGTGGACACGATCGTGAAGGATGATGGGAACAGCTACGCCGACTGGCGGGTCCTTTCGTATGAAGGCCAGCGCCTGGCCTACGGCGTGTACATCTACCACGTCGAGGTCCCGGGTGTCGGCGAGAAGATCGGCCGGCTTGCACTGATCAAGTGATCAACGCGTCACGCGGTGCCCGACGGACGGGCACCGCGGTGTACGGATCGCACACATGAATTGCTCTGGAGGTTGTATGAAGATCATGCGCAGCACACGGGCAACGCTCGCGGGAGCCCTCGTCCTGGCATTCCTTGTCGTGAATGCCAGCCCCGCCCGTGCCCAGCTGTTCCGCAGTACCGCCAAGGTCGGCACCACGGCGGCGCAGTTCCTCAAGATCGGCGTCGGCGCCCGCGCCCTCGGCATGGGCGGTGCGCAGGCAGCGGTGACCGGCGATATCAGCTCCATCTACTGGAACCCGGCCGCGCTGTCCCGCATGCAGATCAACAGTGAGCTCACGTTCAACCACGCCAACTGGCTGGCCGATATCAACTACGATTTCGCCGCGGGCGCGATGCCCATCGGCGAGCTCGGCACCTTCGGCCTGTCGGTGATCTCGATGCGCGTGCCCGAGGACATCGTCCGGACGGTCGACTTCCCGAACGGCGATGGCCGGAAGTGGGACGCGAGTTCCATCGCCTTCGGGTTGACGTATGCCCGCAACCTGACGGACCGGTTCTCGATCGGTTTCACGGCGAAGTACATCCGCGATGCGGTCTGGAGCGAGGCCGCCAACGGGTTCGCCGTGGACATCGGCACACTCTACATGTCCGAGATCCCCGGCCTGACCCTCGGCGCGTCGATCTCGAACTTCGGCACGAAGATGAAGCTGGAAGGGCGTGACCTGCAGTTCAACTACGACCCGGACGGCGACATCGGCAGCGGACCGAGCAACATCCCGTCCGACCTGAGGACGGAGACGTTTGACCTTCCTCTGACGTTCCGGATCGGCGTTGCGTATGAGATCACTCCGGTCGAGGATATCCGGACGACGTTCGCGGTGGATGCGACACATCCGAATGACAACACCGAGTATGTGAATGCCGGGCTGGAAGCGACCTGGAAAGAGATCATCTTTGGACGGGTGGGGTACAAATCGCTGTTCCTGCGCGACTCCGAGCAGGGCCTCACGTGGGGCGTGGGCGTGCACTACGGCATCCCGAATGTCGCCACCGTCAAACTCGACTACGGCTTCGCGGACTACGGCCGGTTGAAGAACGTGCAGTACTTCTCGCTGGGGGTGCGGCTGTAAGTACAGAAGGGATTGCTCAGAAAGGAAAAAGGGAGAAGATCCGTCTTCTCCCTTTTTCTTTGCCCTCACCTGCCTTTTCTGCAGCTTGCGTTGCGTCCTTTCAGACTACGTTGACGAGTCGCTTTGCATGAAGCCGTTTCCCGCTTCATACCGACTCCTCGCTCCATGATGAACAGAGTCTCATCATGGTTGGGACTCGGAGTAGAGCGCCCTCACTCCTCACCCGACAAGATCAGGAACAGTTTACCTTGGCACTCATTTTAGTACCATCATTTTCTGCACGTGCGCCTTCCCTCCCCCTTCCAACACGTAGAAGTATGCCCCGCTCGCCAACCCCTGCGCATCAAACCGGACCCGGTACGTGCCGGGCTGATGAAAGCCCGAGGCAAGCACGCCCACCTTCTGGCCGAGGATCGAATACACCGAGAGTGTGAAGTTTCCTGCAACCGGTACGCTGTACCGGATCGAGGTCGCAGGGTTGAAGGGATTTGGATAATTCTGCAGCAACGCAAAGGACCCCGGCTGTCCCTCCGTTCCCGGGACGCCCAGGACCGCCGCGCGCGCAGCAGTGAATGTGAAACGGTCGGCATTCGTTATCGGCCTGAACGTACGAATGATCGTCGTGTCGCCCGGCCCTGGAGAGATCACCGGTGAGCCGAATGCATCCGGGCGAACTTCGGCATGCGTGTTCGTGGCCGCCGTCCGGTACGCCGGGGGCGTCAGAAAGACGACCCGCTCCCCCTTGTTCCAGCGTTTGTTGGATGGACTGTCGACCACGAGGAGGTCCATCTTCTGGCCATCGGTCATGTTCCAGCCGCGGAACGGAACGAGCACTTCCCGTTTCCCGCTCAGCGACAGCGCGGTGTCCAGGACCGTAACGTAACTGCCGTCGGCCAGCGTATCCGTGTTTCCCCAGAGAAGGGCAACGTCAATGGGCGCGATCCGCTTCGTGCCTGCGGACGGAAGATTGATGAAGAACATGAACGTGGTTCCACTCCGCTGGATGGTCGTGGAATTCCCGAGGTCCAGATCCAGGTCGAATTCCGGGACGACCTCCACGGTGATCCCATGGAACGCCGGTGTCATCGAGAAGACGTTCTCGCCACGGTCGATCGGGAATCGTCGCACAAGCGTGTCGCCGGTCGCAAGATCCCGGACGCTCAGGGCTGCCGTCCTGTTCGGGAGCGAATCGAAGAATGCCTCGTACGTGTGCCCCGTCAACGCGAGGGAATCGATCACATGCACCACCACGCGCGATGTCGTCCGGCCTGACGTATGCGCTATCGTCGATGGCGCGATGCTCCCCTGGGCATGGACCGGGAAGATGCGGCGGGCGGTCACCTCGTAATCGAGCTGGGGACTGAACCAATCGGCCCACACCGCGAACACATCACCCGGTGCGATCGCCACGATGTCCGGTTCCCATTGGAACGACTCCGTGCGGGTATTGACCTGCGTCTCGAAGGAGACCTTCCGGGCATCCGCGTCGTACATCTGGCAATACACCCCCTCACGGCTGCCATCCTGCTTCCAGCTGGACCAGCAGACGACGAAGCTGTCGTCCGCGTTGCGGCGGATACGCGGCAGCCACTGGTAGTGAGCTGTCGTGGTATTCACCCGCACCTCCGTCCCCCGGCGCGTCCTGTCCGCATTGTAGTGCTGCATGGAGATGCCGCCGTCCGCACCATCCTGTTCCCAACTGCACCACACGATGGCGAAGCTGTTGTCGCTGAAGGTCTCGATGTCGGCATACCACTGGTTATCGGGCGTCCAGGAATTGACCCGGAATTCGCCGGACAGGGGGACCCCGAGACTGTCGAAGTGTCGGGCGTACACACCATAGCCTGACACCAACTGGTCATCCTGTTGCCATGATTCCCATACCACCACGAACGAGCCGTCGGGCCGGTACCGTACGGCAGGTTTCGCCTGGCTGTATGCCGTGGTCGTGTTCACACGGATCTCTCCGCTGCGTGGCGCGCCATCGGCACTATAGACCCGCAGATAGACATCCCGGTCGTCGCTCGCGGTCCAGCCATTCCACACCACCACGAACCTCCCAACACTGTCCACGGCCACATCGGGTTCGGTCTGTGTCCGTGCCATCGTGGTATTCACGAAGAACTCCGGTCCGACGGGCACTCTGAGGTGGAGTCGCCGCGCCTTGATGTCGTACGCTGAGTCGCGGTTGGTCATCGATGCCCATGCCACGACGGCAGATCCCTGAAGGTTGGCCGCGAGCGCGGGCTTCTCCTGGTCCCCGAGACCGGCGGCGTCATGGACGATCATTTCAGTGTCTGCCAGTGCGCTGCGGAAGGACGGGTGGACTCCCGCTTGAGCTCCGGGCCCCGGGGTGAAGCCTCCATCCCACATATCCATCGTCAGCCTTCGGAGGACGATATCCCCCCGCGTGCCGGGACCCGCATGGTTCTCGCTGGTCCACACGACGAGCGCAGACGAATGAAGGTCACGGTCGACCTGGACATCCCGCTGGACTCCTTGATGTCTGGCATTGACGGTGAACTCGACACCCTGGTCGGCGAGGGCCGTGCCCGCGCACACCAGGAGGGCAAGAAGTGTTCTCATGGCTGGACCCCGCCCGTCATTTCATCTGGAAATCAAAGAGTGGATTCGTCAGCGATGGCCCGTGTTCGTAGTGCCACCATTCCGATGCGAGACTCGTCAAGCCGCCCACATTCACCATCATGGTGAGGAGGAGTTCCCGGTTCGCGATCTGTTCGGCCGACATGCCAATGGTCCACCCGTGGGCAGCCGCGTCGGAGAAATCGTCGAACCCCGTCGGCATGACCAACTCCTGACCCGTGGCAAGGTTGACCAGCGTCAGATCCACCGCCGCCCCGCGGTTATGTTTCGACCCCGTGGCCGGATCGGCAACGAAGGTCGGGTCGGGATAGATCTCGAACATCAGGTATTGGACCGCGCGCGGACGGTACCCATCAAAGATCTTCAGCCCCAATCCCCTTTTCCGCAGGCTGTCTTGCACCATGGCAAGGCGGTTCACCATGCCACGGGCCAGCAGGCATTCATTGGTGGTGTACAGCTTCTGCGCGGTGAAGTTGACCACCGTGCTATATTTCAGATCGAGCACGATGTCCGGGATGAGCTCTTTCACATTGACGAGCTCGGCATCAGAGGATTGGGAGTGGAGCGACGCGGGAAGGAGGAATAGCAGGCACAATGCGCACAGCAACGGTCTCATCACACACCTCCGGTCTGGTGCCGCCGCCGTACCCCGTCTCGCTGTGATGGAGGAGGTACGGTCGGCACCGCATAGTACCGATCAGAATCGCAGTCCGAATGTCAGGTAATGCACGTTCTTCAGGCGGCCCCAGTCCTGGTACGCATAGTCCACCATGAACTTGAACTCCCCCACGATGCGGTAGTGCAGCCCGAGTCCGGCGGTGAAGTGCTGCTCCGTCTCTCGTTCGAACAGCGACTTCCATCCGCCCCGGATGAACACGATCTCGTTCCAGGCATATTCCATGCCGGTGTTCAGGTATTCCGTGTTGTCGTTGGGGTGCACGGCATCCACAGCCGCCGTCACCCGGTGCTCTCCGTCCTTCACCACATCGGCCGCAACACCCACGCGGAAGATGAGCGGAAGGTCGAAAGCATCGAGCTGGACGTCGGTATTGATCAGATTCCCCTCGCCCCCGCCCACCTGGGCGATCTTCAGATTGTCGCGCCCCTCCAGCTTCATCTTCGTCCCGAAGTTGGAGATGCTCGCGGCCAGCCGGAATTCGTTCAGGATCGGGATACGGTAGATGGTCCCGATGTCGATGGCGACGCCGCTCGCCGACATGTTCCAGAGATGTTCGTTGACATACTTGGCGTTGAACCCGATCGAGAACTGGTCGGTGAGGTCCCGCGCAAAGGTGATACCGATCGCCATCGCGCCCGCCGAGAACAACTCACCGGTCCCTTCCGGTTGTGCGGTGGTCCGCACTTCCATCTCATCCATGGACTCCACGCTCACGAACGCACCGATCGTTCCCAGCCCGGGGATGTGCGTCGCGAATGCCGCAAAATCAAGATTCACATCGGCAAGCCACCGGACGTGGTTGAACGTCGCCTCGCTGGAGTACATCTTCGCGAGTCCGCCGGGGTTCCAGTAGATCGCGGTGATGTCATCGGCCGTGGCCGCGAACGCACCGCCCATCCCGATGGCACGCGAGCCGACGCCGATCTTGAGGAACGGCGCCGCCGTGGTCCCGGTCTTGGTCAGGTTCTGTGCCGGTGCCGTCGCCACGCCGGCGACGATCATCACCACAAACGATGCCAACCGTATGGTCTTCGAAAGTCTCATTGCTGTCTCTCCACTGTCAAGAAACACCTCAACATGCACGATTCTTGTGGTTTCGTATCCCGACCTACACTGTGCCTTCCTTCTTCCCTCATCGCCTATTTAATGAGGGCGAACTTCAGGATCTTCTCTCCCACACCCGGCGCATCGATATGCGCGATGTAGACGCCGTAGGAGACGCTGAACCCATCCCGGTTCAGGAGGTTCCAGTACTCCCGCCCGTTCTGCACACCCGCATCATGGTTCAGGGTCTGCACGAGGTCGCCGTTGATCGTGAAGATGCGGATCGTGCATTGCGAGGGAAGGTGCTCGAAGTAGATCCGCCGCTCACCCCGCGTCGCGCCCGGAAGCCGGTTGGTCGGTTCGATATCGCTCAGCCCGACGTACGGATTGGGGACGACATAGATCTGGTCCATGAGGGAGGACGCGCGCTCCGTGCTTACGGTTGAGCCTTCGGTCGTGATCGTGAAACGGTCGCTCGTCGAGAACGGACGCCGGGTCGCGATCAACAGCACGTCGCCATTCCCGGGTGCGCGGGGAGCGATCGTGGTATCCGCCGGCTTCGTGATCACGATACCCCAGGTCGTCGTATCGGTGGTCAGCCCGGTGGACCCGGGCCTGAAGAGCACGATCTCTTCACCGGAGCTCCACTGCTGATCCTTCGTTGAGCTGTTCTCCGCGAGGAAGGTGAGTATCCGCTGCGGCGTTCCTGTGGTGACGTCCATGACGGAATATTTCACCGGGATGCGGATCACGCCCGTCCCCAGCGTGAGTGCCGTATCGATCGGCGTGGAGGAGAAACGGATCTCGTAGTCGGCCGGCCAGAGGCGCTTCCGGGAGCCGACGGACGCCGTCTTGGCGAGGAACGTGTAGTTGCATGTCCCTTCCACCCACCGCGAGCGTATGGAGTCGTAGCGCAACTCGGGATGGTCCTCCAGTTTGAGCGCAACGCCGTCGAAGACAGGATTGGAATCCTCGGCCTTGATGGCGCGGCTCTGATACACCGGGTAGTACCGGTACGTGATGGTGTACGTGGCGTTCGCAGGCATCGTGCTCGCTGCGGTCCGGCGGATCGAACCCCGCTGGAAGTTCACCAGATAGTCCACGCCGCGGGTGTACACCGTCCCGTTCGCGCCGGTCACCCGCAACGATCCGTCATCCGCGATCGCCGTGTGCCCCAGCGTCGTGAAGTTGGTATCGAAGGGTGCGAACGTCTCCGTGACCGGCTTCGCGTCCAGCACGGAATAATTCTTCCCCGGAATGTTCCTCGCGCCATTGAAGAAAGAATCGGCGAAGCTCACCGTGTACTCTCCGGCATTGCGGATCACGAGATCGTTCATCATCCGCAGCGTCACCGGGCCCGTCCCGATACCGCCCGTATGGCTGATGTTGCGCGAGGCGAGGGACGGCGCGATATAGCCGCTCGTCCGCGGACCGGGCACCACCTGTGCCGTATTCACATCGTACTTGAATTTCGATGTGATCGGGTCCACGGTGATCTTCTTCGTGGTCTCCGTGGGCGGGATGCCGACGGAATCGCCATGGTCGTACGCCACGACGGCGTAGTAGTAGGTCTGGCCATTGATCACGTTGTTCGAATCCACGAACGAGTGCACGAGCCCGCGGTTGTTGCCCAGGAAATACTGCAATCCACGGTCCTGGTACGGCACAGGAGAATACCCCTTCCAGCGGTCCTCGCCGTTCTCGGTATACCGGCCATCGTGATTCCAATCCACGAACGGTTCGCCCGTGTCGAACTTCCCGTTGAAATTGAGATCGGTGAACGGCTCCGAGCGTGTGGCAACGTCCCACTTCGCTTCTGCCCCCGTCACATCCTGCAACGGCGTCGAGAGGAATTTCGCCCCTTTGCCATCGGTGACCGTCTGGATATCGCCGAATGCGGGATCGGTGCTCCTGTAGATCACGTACCCTTCGAAGTCCTTCCCGGTGATCGGGTCGACACTCTCTTCCGCGGCGGTATCCCAGTACAGCGTCACCTTCCTGTCGTCCGGCACCGCCGTCATGTGCGGGGTAACGGGCGGACGGAAGAACTGGTAGTTCTTATTGTAGATGGTCTGCACGGTCTTCGCCGTGGTCAGCAGCCCGTCGAGGTTCTCGGCGAGGAGCAGGGCCATGGAAATGCGTTTCGTCTCGGCACGGTCCAGCGTGATGTAGCCGGATGCGAAGATGTATACGATGTCGGAATTCTGCTGGATGGCACCGAAGTTCCGGGGAATGGACCGGTTCCACATCGATTCATCGTTGGAGATGCGGTCAGTGTTCCACGACCAGCTGTTGAAGCTCGTCAGGCCGATCTGGTCCGACTCGTCGAGATCGGTGAGTTCGAAGTTCGGTTCACCCGGATAGAGCGGGTCCTGCGTCCCGTCCACAAGGCGCCGGCCGGCATCGGGGACACCGTTCCCTTCACCCTGATCCTGCGTGTTCGGCACGCCATCGATGCCGATGTCGTCTTCGAGGATGCTCCAGTCGTGATCGTTATCGATCCCGTCGTCCTGCCGTTCGTCGATGACCCCGTCGCCATCGTCATCGATCGTGTTCACCGGATTGCCCGGACTCTCGAGATATTTGCACCCGACGAACCCCAGCGGAAGCCCGCGGGCACCCTTCATGTCCGGGTCCCAGAAGTACACCATGCTGCGCGAATAGATCGGCACCCCGTCCAGACGCCCCGTGGTATCGTACGGGGGAACGAAATACCCGTTGTCATCCGTGTTCTCGGGCGCACCTCCGCCCAGGTCCGGATCGCCGTAGATGCCGAAGTACACGCTGTCCAGATGCTTATCGCTGGTGTTCGTGACCGTGTACACGAAAAAGATCGTGTTCTCTGCGAGAGCGTTGCTCCACTGGAATGCGCGCCCATCCACCTGCACACCGATCCCCTTCCGCGCAGAGTCCGCCAGGAACGGGAAGTACTGGAACTCGGTGTTGAACCGATCGTCCATTGCCCAGAACACTTCGAGGTCCGAACTCATCACATCCTGCGACAGGAAACCCGGCCAGACATACTTGCCGGTGGAGGGGTTGTACCACGTACGCGGCCAGCTATCCGGCTTCCCGTCACCATTCGTGTCATCGGCGGGATTGGAGGCCATGTACTTCTGTGCCGGATCGGCATACCCCGGAATGGGCTGCCACTGCCAGAGCGTGTCGCCGGTAGGATTCACTTCCCGCAGGTTCGGATAGTCCCAGAGGGCGTCAGAGACGATGTGGAGGCGCTTCCCGGGACCCACGCATCGGGGACGGAAGCGCCGACGATGGGGCAGAACTGGAATGCGTAGTCCAGATTGCGCCAGACGAGGTTGTTCACCGCGCGCAACGCATCATAGCCCGGGGCAATGCCGCCGTAGTTGTACAGCTCCACGGCGATCCGGTTGCCGTTCATGAAGAAGGATTTCCTGTCCTTCTGCGCCATCGTGCCGGAGGTCTTGGCAAGCGAAGGCGCTTCAGGCTTCATCGGTGCCGGCACCCCTCCGTTCACCACGGCCGGATACGGGTTGGCCTGTATGTACTCCCTGACCGCGCGGCGTGCCTTCTCGAGCTCGTCATCGTCCGCACGGACAACGGTCACACCCGCGCTCACCACGGCCACGAGCATCCACACCATCCATTGAGTGACTCTCATGTTCTTCATGCACACTCTTCCTTTATCAGCTTCCTTTGAACGCCGACGGGCCACAACCCGCCGCTCCGGATACTCTTCGTTCGGTTTCCGCCTCACCTAGAATTCGACATCCACCCCCACCCGAATTTCTCTCGGGGGTGCATAATAGTCGGGCCTCACGAACCATTCCGATGCCGGATGAACACCCGGCACACGCGCGGCGATGGCATCCGTCGCCTCGGCGGTTCCCTGTCCGGCCACGAGCGTGTACGTCGCCCGTCCGGTATCGTCATACACATATCGTTCGATCAGACCGTCGAAGAGATTGTACACTTTCAGGAACGCGGTCAAGCGGAGCCCTGCCACGGTGAAGGTCTTGTCGGCCAGAAGGTCCACGCGGACCTGCGAGGGCTTCCGCGCGCTGTTGGTGACCAGATAGACGGTCTGCGTCAGGATCTGCGGGGTGTACGGAAGCCCGGTGCCGAGGCGCCCGACGAGCGTGACGTTCCAGTCGTTCGGTTCACCGACGGAGACGGTGGCATTCAAGGTGTGTGTCTGGTCCCAATCCAGGTAGACCGGCACCTTTTCGCTCTGCCGTCCGGACGAGAGATCGACGAAGAATGCATTGGCATCGGTCTCGTTCCCCTCGGAAACCTGGAAGGTATAATCCAGGGTCGCGCCGATCAGATCGCCTGCCCCCCGCCGTTTGGTGAGCGAGAAGGTGAGCCCCTTCACGTTGCTGTAATCCTTGTTCACATACTTGTAATACGTCTCGTCGCCGCTGATGCGGATCTGCTGTTGCGCGAGCAGGTCGCGGACGTCCTTGTAGAACCCGGTCACATTGAAGGAGAGATTCGGCATGAGCTGCTGCTGGAGGCCGAGTTCATACGTGACCGTCCGCTGCGGGTTCAGGTCGGCATTGCCGAAGCTCGGCGTGCCGGTGGAGAAGCTGTACTTGAAATCCGGGTTCGCGTAGAGGTACGAGAACGGCGGCATCTGGAAGAAATGCCCGTACGAGAAATGGATGATCCCCTGATCCGTGATCGGGAACGACACACCCACACGCGGGCTCCATTGGTGCTTCCCTTTCGACCTGGCGAGCAGGGTCGAGCGGTCGACCGAGGCCGGCAGCGTCGGACTGTTCGGACTCGGGTTGAACATATCGGTGGAGTAGTCCGCGTCGGCACTGAAGAAGTCGTACCGGAGGCCGACATTCAGGATGAGGTTGTCGAACTCCATCTTGTCCTGGAGGTACGCCGAGATCTCCTTCGGCTTGCGGGTGTACGCATCGTGATATGAGGTATTCGTCGATGGGATGGTCGGGGTGAAATACCGGACCGTATCCCGGAGAACGGAGAAACTCTCATACTTCAGCGTATGCGTCTTGTACTCCGCCCCGAATTTCACTTCGTGGTTCTGCGTCATCTGGCTCGTCACATCGAACTTCACGCTCGTCGTTGCGGAACGCTGATAATAGTGGCCGTTGCGCGTGCCGCCGGAAAGGAACGTATAGGGTGCCACGGCAACACTCTTGTAATCCGGCTGGTACCGCGGGTCCGCATGGAGCGTGCTGATGTCCAGTGCTCCCCCCGGAGAGTAGACCACCGGACTTCCGGAAGCATCCAGGAGCGGGTAGAGGTACTGCTTGTAGTCGTTCAGATTGTACGACCCGCGGAGGGTGTAATACGTGGAGGCATTCACCGAATGCCGGAGTTCGAGGGCGTTCAGCAAGCCCCACTCATTATTATTGTAGTTCGCATCCGGATTGTACTTGTAGCTGTGGGAATACCCTCTCCAGGACGAGTTCGAATACAGGACGTCGTAGCGGATCTTCGCCGTGGAGAACGGCGTGAAGGTCAGTTTCGCGGTCCCGCTCACTTCCCGGCTCGGATTCATGGGCACGAGGGCGCTGTCGCCGGACCGGAACAGCGTGATGTCATTGGGGTTCATCGGGTTCACGCTGGCGTAGTCCGTAGGAAGATGCTGGCGCACGCCGTAGAGCCACCCCTTCTCGTCGTCGAACCGGCCCGAGAGGAAGAAGCTCACCTGGTCGGTGAGGATCGGCCCGTTGAGCGTGAGTTCCGTGACCGTATGGCTGAACGGCTTCACGTTGTCGATGTTCGTGAAGACCTCATCGTGCGAACTCACATAATCGCCCGTGTAGAACGACATGCTGCCGCCGAAGCTGTTCCCACCTTCCTTCGTCACCGTATTGACGACACCGCTCAGGGCATTGCCGTACTCGGCGTTAAACGTCCCGCTCACCACCGACAGTTCCTGGATGGCATTCGTGGCGATCTGCACGGTGCGGGTGTTGTCGAACGGGTTGGAGATCGACACGCCGTTCACCGTGTAGGCGATCTCGTTGGAGCGTCCGCCGCGGATATGCAATTCGCCCCCCGCGCCCTGGGTGATGCCGGCCTGCAAGGAGAGGATCTGCGTCACGCTCTCCACGGGCAAGGCCTGAATCGCTGCCGCGTCGATGTTCGTGTGCGAGGATGTCAGGTCGCGGCGGATCATCGGCGCCTCGGCCTGCACTTCCACGGTCTCGAGGGCGATCACGTCGGTCCCCAGCTTGATGTCCAGCCGGGTGGTGAAGTCCACCGAGACCTTCACATTCGTGATGCGCTTCTTCTGGAAGCCGACCCCGGAGGCGACGACGTTGTACGTCCCCGGCGGGATGTTGATGATGGTGAAATCGCCATCCACATTCGTACTGGCGCCGATGGAGGTGCCTTCGATGAGCACGCTGACGCCGACGAGGGTTTCCCCGTTCTCCGAACTCTGAATGCGCCCGGCGATCTTCCCCGTGTTCCCGCCAAAGGCGACACCGGCGATCAGGCATCCGACCAGCACAATGAACATACGACGAACTGACATACACGCCTCCTGTGCCGACGGGCTTCAGCCCGTCGCTGCATTGTAAAAAAAAGGGCCGCAACAGATGATCTGTCACGGCCCTTGTATGTCAAACAACACATCGCGGTGTGACGCCGCGGACTAGCGGACGAGCATCATCTTCTGGGATTTGCTGAAATTGCCGAACTTCAGCGTGTACACGTAGCTGCCGCTGGCAACGCCCTGTCCGGCATTGTTCGTGCCGTCCCATTCCTGCTGATACGCACCCTTCGCCATCTCCTGACTGCCGATCAGGGTCTTCACTTCACGACCCAGCATGTCATAGACCACGAGAGAGATCTTGTTCTCCGCCGGAAGCGAGAAACGGATCATCGTGGACGGGTTGAAGGGGTTCGGATAGTTGGCTTCGAGCACGTACTGATCGGGGTGACGGTGGTCATGTCGATCGGTACGAACGTCGAACCGGTCCACTCGAGCATACGGAGGTTCGTCGCGATCACGTTGACCTGCTTGTACGTGCTGTCCAGTTTCCACGAGTCGGGGGTCGCCGAGGTATCCCATGAATAGCGACGGTACGTTACGGAATCAGCGACGCTCTGATACGAGAGCATCAGTTCCTTCTTGCCGTTGCCGTTCACATCGGATCCTGCGAACATCTTGGAGACGAAGGGGCTCTCCGCAAACACGGTATCCACCCCCGTGCCGAGCGAGTCATAATAGTCGATGTTATGGAAGAATGCCGGCTCGCCGGGATAGTACACCGTGCTGGTGTAGTTCGCCGGATCCGTCAGGCTCCCCGTCCCCTTATACTCGAGGGCGACCACATTGTAGTCAGCACCACCGCCCGCAAGGATCTCCTCGCGGCCGTTGCCGTTGAAGTCATAGGCACCGATGCCCCAGAATGCACCGGTGTTCTTGCCGGCAGCTTTCCAGAGGTCTTTTCCGACGATGCCGAACTGGGTCGAGTCCTTCCAAACATACACACCGGTATCTCCCTTGGCGACCGCAGTCAGAGAGACCTGATAGTCATTCGTGGAGCCGCCGATGTAGAGGATACCCGCGATCTCTTTCGCGCCGTCGCCGTTGACGTCGGCAGGCTGCACGCCCATATACGCGACCGCATCGTCACCGAAAGACTTCATGTACTCGAAGTAGTAGTTCTTCGCTTTCGGGTTCGTCAGCGTGTCAGCACCCGGGGTCGGGTACCGGTACGAATCCGTACCCTTCGGATCGATGGACCAGAATCCGTAGAAGTTCCAGTAGTGGTTCACGATCTCCTTCGCGCCGTCGCCATCGATGTCGGTCGGGACCGACTGCCACCAGGAGCCAGCCGAGAACTTGTTCTCGGGATGCACTGCCGGGTTCCCGCCCTCGATATCCCAGGACCCGAACCCGCCGATATCACCGATGACACCAAGGATGTAGACTTTGTTGTCCTGGTTCGCCATGATCAGTTCATCACGGCCGTCGCCATCGATATCATCCACTGTGCCGGTCTCGCGGTCCATGCGGAGAGCAGAGGTGGCACCGAGCACGCCCGCAAATTGGGTAGCAGGAAGTTCAAGATCGGCAAGGCCGGGTGCTGCACCATACGAATTGTCGGTTCCGTTGTACTCGAACACCACGACCTTGCCGGTATAGCGCGGGCCAACGGGATAGATGATCTCCCTGTTGCCGTCGCCGTCCAGATCGCCATCCTTCACCCAACGCGGTGTCGAATTGGCATTGGTGCTGTACATGTTCGGCGATGACCAGACGAGTTCAAGGATGTTCGGGGCTTTGAACTCGAACACGTGCACGCGGCCGCCGTTGGCATAGTCCGTACACATGATCTCGGGCTTGCCGTCCTTGTCCATGTCCTTCGTGACCCAGGCGCTGCGGATGCCCTGGTCGTTGCGGAAGGGCTTGGTGCTGTCGGGGCCGGTCCAGAGGAATTTCGTCTGGTAGGAATTGTGTGTCGCCACGCTGGACAGCTGCGCCACAGCGGCGCTGCTGACGAGCGCAAGGACAAGCAGCACGATAGTAGCTCTGCTCATGCGTTGACTCCTGATGTGAATGAGTGAGAAAGTAGTGTAGTGGTGGACAACAAGTGCGTTCGAGATCCGACCCGGTGAGAAGAGGATGCCCCCGATGCCGCTCGCGTCCGCGGCGGGTGCGCACGTGATACAGGTATTCTTATGATACCACTCATCGCGGGGAATGTCAAGCCCGCCGCACCCATGGAACACAAATCTGGAAGGGCCAACCTTGCCTTTCTTCCCGTGATTGCTAACTTGAAAGGGTCAACTACCTTCCTCATTTCACAGGAGAAACCCATGAAGATCTTCACTCGATTGTGCCTGGCTGCACTGGCGCTTATGCTCTTTGCGCCAACGCAGCAGGCAGTTGCAGACACGTTTGCACACAATATTCGCGTGACCCAGCCGGCATCCACTGATCCCTTCGACGCCAAGTTCAACGACGGGACAGGTGCCGCGGTCCGGTTCGTGCTGTCGGACCACGCGGACTCCGTGCTGGTCCAGATCTATTCCGGCATGATCAACATCCGGACGATCAAGGCCACCGATCTCCCGTCCGGCGACACGCTCGTGGTGTGGGACGGCAACAACTTCCAGGGGACGCCGGTCGCATCCGGCGACTACTCCATCAAGATCTCCGCGTTCGATAAGGGGTACAGCACGTACACCGAGATCTTCTACGATCAGCCGTCGATCTTTACCCGTGGCGTGACCGCCATCCGGAATTCCTCGCTGAAGAATTTTGGATTCATCTATGCCGCTGACAACGGCGGCTACGCCACCGGCATCGCACGCCACTCGGCGGATGGACGTCTGTGGGGCAACAGCAAGGGCGTCGCAAAGCTCAACAACACCGGCGCGATCGTTGGACCGGCGAACCTCCGGTATTCCTCCGAAGCTGATGAGGAAGGATATGTCTACCTGATCGGACGCGACAACAAGCAGATCTTCCGCTACCATACAGACACGTTGAACGTGGTCTTGGTCGACTCGGGCGGGTACACGACCAATCTGGAAGGCCTTGCGATCGGCGGTACGGGCAGCAGCCGCGTCATGGCCGTCGCCGGCAACAGCAAAGTGTACTTCATGCCCATCGGCGCCAGCACGTGGTTCCAGCCGAAGACGATCGCCATCGACGGCGATTCCACTGTCGTCTTCTGGGACGTGCAGTTCGGCGGCGACTCCGTCATCTTCGCATCCTTCTACGGTGCGAAGGACAACATCGCACCGGGCGTGGCAATGTTCAATTTCGCCGGATGGGACGGGACCTCGTCAAAGAAGCTCGCTGATGCGCAGTGGACGGTGACCGTGGACAGCGGTCGCGGCAATACGATGGCATTGGCCCATGGCAAGGATTCCCTGGGCAGCGATGACATGCTCTATTTCACCATCGCCCGCCGCAAGGCCAGCGACGCCAATGTGAAGCAGAACATCTATGTCATCAAGAACCTCTACAGCGGGTCGCCGGTCCTGGACACGGTGTACAAGGACAAGCAGAACAACATGACCGGGGCACGCTCCGACATCGCCGTGGACGCCGTAGGGAACGTCATCTACTTCGAGAACTCCAACGAGGAAACGGTCCTGATCTCGCCGCCGACGGGTCCGAACAGCTTCACGACCGACGCGCATGAGAAGATTAAGGTCATCATCTCCGAGACCATCGCCGCCGTGCGGATCCAGTCGGTCGACCCATTCAGGCCGGACCGCATGGGCGACACGGTCACGGTGATCGGTACGGTCACCTCCATGAATCCCACGGCCAGCGCGAACCGCTTCCAGTACTTCATCCAGGATGCCACGGGCGGGATCAACGTGACGAAGGGGAGCGTGACGGGCGGCGGACCGGTCTACAAGTTCGGCGATCGCCTGGTCGTGAAGGGTGTGGTCGGACAGAATCGCGGCACGACGCAGCTGAACATCGTCAACATGGCGGACGTCCAACTGCTCGATTCGAACAATGCGGTCACACCACAAGTGCTCACTCTCCCGCACTACCTCGCGAACGCGGAAAACTATGAGAGTGAACTGATCAAGTTCATCGGCGTCGCCAAGACCGCAACATCCGTTGCGTGGCCCGCAACTGGCGCCGATGCGAACATGACCATCACCGACGGCGTCCGGGATCTCCTCCTGCGCATCGATCAGGATATGGATTTGGACGGCACGACGGAGCCGGTCTACCCGATGAGCGTCCAGGGTGTCGCCACCCAGTACACATCAGCCAGCGCTGTGTACAACGACGGTTATCAGATCACCCCGAGCTGGGTCACCGATATCACCGGCGGCATCAATGCGCCGCCGAACCGGTACTTCTCACTGCTGAGCCCGGCCCATACGTCGCGTGTGGTTCTGAATGACACCGCGCAGACGGTGACCTTCCGCTGGCGTGCAGCGGTCGACCTGAACGGCGACAATCTGATCTATCAGTGGCTCCCGGTCGGTTCCGCCGCGGTCCCGACAGGCACCGCAGCAAAGGATACGTTCCTTGTCCGCACCGGCAAGCAGCTTCTGACCTACCTGGGCGCGGCGGATTCGGTGCTGCTGAAGTGGTCGGTAGCAACAAAGGATCCGACGAACCCGATCCAACTGTGCATCGATACGGTGCATGTGACGCTCGTCCGTGGAACCATCACCGATGTGGATGGCCGCCTCGCAGTGCCGACGCAGTTCTCGCTGGATCAGAACTATCCGAATCCCTTCAACCCCAGCACGACGATCCGCTTCGGCCTGCCGGCCGCAGCATCCGTGCGCCTGACGGTCTATGATGCACTCGGCCGTGAGGTCGCGAGGCTGGTGAATGGGGACATGGGTGCCGGGTATCAGGTGGTGACCTGGAACAGCACGAACACCGACGGTGCACGCGTGGCAAGCGGCGTGTACTTCTACCGCCTGCAGGCGCAATCAGCCGGCGGCGACAAACCGTTCGTTGAACTGCGGAAGATGCTTCTGGTGAAGTAACTTCGGCGGGTGTGATGTGAACAGCGGACGCCGGGCCATGAGGAAGGTGTGCATGGCCCGGCGTTGCTGTTGCGGAGGGTGCCGCTCTCCGCGCGGGACGCTACCGGGCGAGCACCATGCGCTTCATGTCCACCTGCGCACCCGCGTTCAACCGGTAGAAGTACATACCACTTGACAACCCCGCTCCATTGAACCGCACATTGTACAGCCTTCCCGGCTCGGCAACGCCGTCAAAGAGCGTTGCAACCTCACGGCCGATCGCATCATACACCACAAGCTTCGCGGTCCCCGCTGCCGCCACGGTGAAGGAAATGGCGGTCTCCGGATTGAACGGATTCGGATAGTTCTGCTGCAGCCCGAACCCTGCCGGCACGGCATCCGTCGCCACGTCCGTGACTCCCGCGATCTCCACCCGTACCTCTTCCGTCGTCGATTCGTCCCCGTTCAGGTCCACCTGACGCAACCGGTAGTACCACGTACCGCTGGCCACCGAACCATCGGTGAACATATAGTCGTGCGGCACGATCCCGTTTCCCTGCGTCGGGACGAAATCCACCTGCTGGAAGATGCCCACATCCGCCGCACGGCGCTCGATGAAGAAACCATAATTATCAACCTCCGTCACCGTGCGCCACTGAAGGGCGACACCCGCCACACCCTCGATCGGTGAAGCGGTGAAGGAGGCCAGCGTAATGGGCAGTGGTGCTTCACCCACGATGAACTGCCCGCCGTTCACCAGTGCGGGCCAGGGGCCATAGTACTTGCCGGTCACGTACACCGTCACACCATCCACCGTGAACTTCGCAAACGAACGGAGAGTCTGGAACACGATGTCTGCGCTGCCGCTGAGCCTCTGACTGCAGCCGGCAAGGATCACCTGCTCCTGTCCGGTACTCACCCCTTTCAGGTCGATCGTACCGCTATTCCGGATATCGCCGCCGACGACCACGATCGGGCCTGTCGTGCCGTCCGGGCCATCCTTCTTCCAGGACCCACCGGCATCAACCGTCACGTCGTTGATCACGACCAGGAATCTTTCGGCATCGGACTTCCTGAGGGCCAGCGTCCCGCCAGCGTGAATGTTCAGGGTATAGGCTTCGCACAATTTCCCAGTCACGGCCACGTACGGGGACGCGAAAGCGATATGGACCCGGCTGAGCAAACCCGGAGCTTTTGTGGAATCCCAGTTCTGTGCCTGCTCCCAGTTCGCGGGGAGCGTGGGATGAGCACCCGTGAAATGACGATCGACGAGCGTGATGCCTGCGAACGACTGCGCAACCGTCAGCAGGCCGACAAGAATGACCAGGACTGTTGTACGCATGATGGAACCCTCCTGAGAAGAATGAAAAGCAGTTGAAAACGGACTGTTCGATGATGACTGATGGTACCTGTGTGCGGTGTCGGGAGACACCCGATGTGTGGAGTCAATATACACGATACGCCCGGCCGGCGCTGTAATCGCGGTCACGTACGCACATCATACCCATCCGAACGGCCCCGGAGCCGACATTTCTACAATGGTACGCGCTTGATTTTCTGATGGGAATCGGGTAGGTTCGAAGGGCAGTTGGATACAGATACGACCACCACCAGCGATCACGCCATGCCGATCCGCATCTTTGTCACCGGGGGAACCTTCGATAAGGAATACAACGAACTCGAAGGAAAACTCTTTTTCAAGGACTCCCATCTGCAGGAGATGCTCACGCTGGGCCGGTGCAAACTCGATGTGGCGATTCGCACGTTGATGATGGTGGACAGCCTGGAGATGACGGATGCGGACCGTTCACTGATCCTCGACCAGTGCAGGAAGGCGCACGAGGAGAAGATCCTGATCACCCACGGCACCGATACGATGGATGTGACCGCACGCGCGCTGGGCACGGAAGTAACGGGCAAGACGATCGTCCTCACCGGCGCAATGGTCCCGTATAAGTTCGGCAGCTCCGACGGTCTCTTCAATCTTGGCAGCGCCCTGGCCTATGTCCAGGTCCTCCCCCACGGTGTCTACATCGTGATGAACGGGAGGGTGTTCACGTGGGACAACGTGAAGAAGAACAAGAAGACAGGGGTCTTTGAGGAACACTGAAGCAGAGACACCACGGAGCGGACAGAAAAGGAAAACGGCGTATGCACGAAAGCTCATACGCCGTTCCCGGAGTGGTCTTCCGTATCACGATACTCTTAGTATCTTTCCACCTTGATACTCGACACCCCCGCTTCGATGTTCACCGAGATCGTGCTCTTTGCGGTGCCGAAATTCTCCGTGCGGTAGACGCCTTCACCGGACTTCGTGAACCCGGGAAAGTGCTTGGAGGACAACGCCGTCTCCAATTCCACCTCACAGGCCGCCGATTCCGGAACATACAGGGTGATCGAGGAGGCCCCCGCGGAGACATGGACGTTCGTCGTGGATGACCGGTCGCCCAGCGTGATCTTCATGCTGGAGGCGCCGCCGTTGATCTCCAGGTGTTCCACCTTGAACGGTGTCAGATCGCATGTCAGTTTCGCCGCTCCGATATTCATCTCCAGGTCCCAGACCGGAGCAGCGTTGAGGCGCGCCGTTACCTGATTGCTGTTCCGGCCCAGGCGGAGTCCTTTCCGCTTTCCCTCCAGAGACATCGTATACGTCCGGTCTTCGCCCTGGCCAGATTCATCGAACGCATACATCCCGAGGTTCGATTCCACTTCAGCGAAGAGCAGGTTCGTGGACGTATCGGCGATGGTGAATGCACCGGCGCCGGAGTCGAGGATGAACTTCACATGCTTCACCGTCGTGTCGGGTGATACCACGAAACTCTGGGAGGAATTCGCCAATTCTCCCTCGTCCTCCTCGTCCCAGAACGATGTGGTGACAAGTGCCGCAAAGAAATATGCAAGCACCAGACCCGCAACACCCGCTGTGATCAATCGCACAATCTTCCCTCCTACCAGAAGTCCGATTCCCCAGAGCACCAGGACCAGGGGCCAGAGCCCGATGGCGATACTCCACTTCGGTGTCATGATGCCCGCCTTGTCGGCAAGGACCAACAGGCCGAGGGAGACGAGTGCCACTCCCCAGAAGATCCGGCCGGGTCTCATGACTGTCCTCCCTGCTGCGGTTGGTTGTCATCGCGGGAACGCCACAGCATGGCGCCGCCGATCGCGACAAGTATGAGCGGCCAGAAATCCCCAAAACTCACGTCCAGGAACCTGTCGGCCAGGAACAGACAGCCAATGACAATAAGGACGATGCCGCCGATGACGCTACCGCGGTCACGTTTGCGCTCGCCTGCAGAAGAGGGTGTCGGTGTGTCCATGGGTCTGCCTTTCGATGTTCAATGTGGGCTGCAGCCTGAACTGCCGGGCCCGGAGTGCGTGTGTCCCTTCCTGAGAAGTTGTACGCAAACCGGGCCCGGATTGTTGCTCACTATCTCACGACGCGGAACGTCCCGGCACCAGCCCTGGAGGAATACCGGCCATCGTACATGGCTTCTGCCGAGACCGGCGGATGGACGAAGGTGCCGGCCGTGACCGCCCGGACCGCGTAATAGAACACCTGCTGCCGCTTGCCACCGCGGAAACTCGTGTACAGATTGATACGGTCATCCCGGATGTCCATGTATTCCGGTACGGTCGCGTTCTGAATGAAGGGATACGCCGTGGCTTCCGTCAGACGTGGATTCTCGATCTCGAGCCCCGCAGGTAAAAGGTCGCTCACCGCAACATACTCCAACCGATCCACCGACGACGTGAGCGTGATGCGCACGACCAGAAGGTCGTTCTGCTTCACCGTTTGCCCCGTCACCACCCCGCCGGAGCGGTTGAGCAGATCGCGCCGCACCTGCAGATTCCGGTCCTCCATGCTCACCTTGCCGTCGGTCCGGATACCCTCGACCGCCAGCGTATAGTACACACGACCACTTCCCTCGATCGCGATCGTGACGGTCTTGCCATACGGCTCGCAGTCGATCCGCTGCGTCCCACCGGCGTAGGCATAATCCTTGCCCCCGACCTTCACCTTCCCGGTGGCTTTCGTCGCCGTCGCCAACCGGGCCGCCTTGCCGAACGCCAGCAACGTGAAGGCGTTGTCCTGTGTACTGTACCATTCATCCGTGCGGTACGCCTTCGAGAGGTATTCCGTGAGGCGCGGCACATGCGGACTGTTCAGGTCCGTTTCCAGCAGCACATTCAGCATCACCGCCGCCGAGCGCACCGGTGAATCCAGATCGCCGCCACTCTGACGCGCTGTCTCATCCACCACGAATTGACCGGGCATGATATCGCTGTACGAACGCCGGTCGCCGGCGAGCGCATACGCACCGGCGAGCATGTACCGGGTATCGGCCGTCAGCAACGAACGCTCGTTGCGGTAGAAGCTCATCACGGACTGCTCCGGCTTTCCCGCGAGCGCGAGCACGTAGAGCGCATAGAGCGAACTCTTTGCAGCGATCCGCCGGACGACCCACTTGTTCGCTTCACGAGAGGAACGGTCCTCGGTCTTCCTGTCGCGGGCGATGCGCGCGATCGCACCCAGCGCCGACGACAAGGTGGCATCCATCACGGCATACCCGCCCTTGCGTGCCTCGACAAGGAAGTGTGTCGCATACACGGTCGCCCATGGATTCTCTTCCGTCCCGCCCGGCCAGTAGGAGAATCCGCCGTCCTGCAACTGCATCCCGCTGACCTTGGTGATCGCCTCATTCACATAGTACGTGGGACTCCCACCGGTCAATGTGCCCGGCGCGAGGACCGAGGCAATGTCGCGCAGATAGATCTGTGGGAACGCACGGGAGACCGTCTGCTCCAGGCATCCGTGCGGATAGCCGAGGAGTGCTTTCAACTGCCCGGCCATGGAGGAGACCGGGAACGGGCTCAGCGCCACATAGGCCTTCCGTCCGGCCGGCAGATAGACATCACCCACCTGAAGACTCACGTTGTTCCCGCCGTCGACGTACCCCGTCTGCGCATCCGTGGCGAACGGCGCGGCCGGGCGCACGGGAAGCTCGGTCGAAGATTCCAGCACCTCGCCCAGAGCCCGCGCACGCACCTTCACCGTGCCGGCGCCGATGAGCGGACCGGCAACGAGCGCCACCGGTGTGTACCGTTCCTGATTCGCCCCGACCTCGAGTTCCACCTGCTTCTGCGTCGTGCGCACGGGCCCGGAGGTCTCGATGTCGAACATCACCGTGGTACCCGTCGCCGTCGTATTGAACGCCGTGAGCGGCATACTGAAGGAATCCCCCGGCGCCACGAAGCGCGGCAAGGCCGGGGTCACCACGATGTTGTCCGCGACCTTCATCGCCTTCTCCGCCGACCCGAACCTGTCGCCTTTGTACGCGAATGCCATCAACCGCACCTCCCCGTTGAACTCGGGGATGGTCAGCGGCACCGTGGCCTCGCCGTTGCCATCAGTCGTGAGAATGCCGGACCAGAGCGCGAGCGGCTTGAAGCGCTGCACGCCGAGGGGATTCACACGCTTGCCCATCTCTGCTTCACCGCCACCGGTGCTGGACGACCGCGAGCGGTCGGGTTCCGGCAACAGATGCTTGAAGAAGTCGTGCGTGTCCGTTTCAAGCGCACGACGGGCGTAGAAGTATCCGTACGGATCAGGCGTCCTGTAGTTCTTCACCTGGCAGATCCCTTCGTCCACCGCGGCCAGCGTGAGCGCCACACCCGGTTCACCCGAAACGGCCACGGTGATGGTCTGCTTGCCGCGCGGACGGATCCGCTCCGGGGCCCGGATCTGGACATCGAGCTTGTTGCTCTTCCGCTCGACCATGATCGGCGCGAACCCGTGGCCGGCCAGGAGCGGGATGTTGAGGTCGTTGATCTTCCGGAAGAGCACCGCCGCCACATAGACCGTCGGCAGATGCGCATCCGTGATGTCCAGGTCCATCGATGCGGCATTGTTGACCACATCGAGGTACTGGTGGGTGAAGACATGGTTCCTCTCGACGGTCACGAGCATCTTGCCGCTGAACGGAGCCTGGAACAGGATGTGTGCCTTTTCGCCCGGCGCATACACCTTCTTGTCCATCACGATGTCCACCCGCGCCTCAGGATCGACCTCGAACGAGGTCATGTCCGATGTGCCCCAGCTGTACGAGTAGAACTCGATCTGATTGTACCCGGCATCACCGGCCTTGCTCACCCGCAGCGCGTAGTCCCCCGAACGCGGTGCGGTGTAGGTATACTCCAACGGCCCGGAGCCGATGGTGACCCGGTCCGTGCGCACCGGGATCTCGCGCCGCTCCGACACATAACGGAGGTTGTTGGTCTGCGGATGCTGACGCAATACGGAATGCCATTCATACCGGATCAACTGCACCTGGGCCGTGAACCCCTTCAGCACCTGGTCCTGCGGATCCACCGCCACGATCCGGACCTTCTGCGGCGTGTTCGGTGCGGCGTAGTACGCCCCGGCATTCTTCACTCCGATCAGGTACGACTTCGGGTAGACCATGGTCTGCGCGACCTGATACACCGGCCTTCCGGACTCATCGAACACCGCCACCCGTGCCCGTGCACGGATGATACCGGACGTCGACAGCCCTTCGGGGATCGTCATCGAGACTGCTGCCGTCCCGTCGTTTTCCGTCCGCCCGGTGGCAACGAACGGGTCGCCGACGTTGTTCGATGCCGCATCATCGCGGAAGACGAACTCAGGGAAATTCTTCGAGACGTACGGTACGACCGTGAAGGCTCCCTCGAACTCCCAGTTCCTCCCTGCAGCCGGCGGACCGAAAAAGTTGGTCGCCTGGACGGTATAATCGACCGTCTCACCCGGTCTTGCGGTCTCAAGCGTCGGCGTCAGATTCACCCGCAGCCGGTCGGGCACAAAATCCTCGACGCTCACTTTGTACGAGGTAAGGAACACATTGCTGCCGGTGTACAGCTCATACCGGTAGTCGCCGGTACCGGCGGCGGTGGATGTCTGGAACGACGACTCGAACGCACCCTGGTCATTCAACGTGTGCTGCGTTTCCTGCACGAGCGAGCTCCGCGGACTGAACAGCTTCAGGCGCACGGGCATGCCCGCGGGAACCGGGTTCGAGAGATTGCGCACGAGGCCGGCAACGACCACCTTCTCTCCCGGACGGTAGATGTTCCGGTCGCCGTAGAGCATCGCATCATATGGCCCTGCAAGATCCCGCCTCCCGGAAACGTCGTACCGCGACGTCTCCACCCGGTAATCGTCCAGATGCAGGAAATTGAAATCGTTGTCCGCTTCGGCCGTCACGATCCGGAGGGGGAAGTCCTTCATCTTCTCTGCCATCCCGGTGAAGCGGGCAACGCCGTCCGGATCGGTCTTCGCAACGGCAACGACCTGGTTCGTCGTCGAGATGAGCGAGATGGTCACGTTCGGCATCGGGGTGGTGGTCACGAGGTTGGTCGCAAAGACCAGGACCTCGTTGTACGAGGTCTTTGCGATGAGACCGATATCCGAGATCGAGATCAGCTTCGAGGTCGACCGCCACGACTCTTCCGGATTCGCGATCTCCACAAGATAGAACCCCTTGTATCCGGTGTTCATGAACGGGGCAAGACTGAACGGCGTGGTGATCTCCCGGTTGGGCACGTGGGCGACGCTGATCGTATCGTACGAGAGCTGCCGCCCGAAATTCCCGACATAGTACCGGTATTTTTTCACCCACGACTCGCCACCGCCCTCTTCATCGCCGTAGTACGAGTAATCGTAGTAGCGGCCGTTGTCCAACAGATAGACGATGTTGTTCTGGAAGATCTGGCTGACGCGCACCGCAAGCTGCGGAAGGTTCACGGTCTTGATGTCGATGGAGCGTGCCCCGCCGAGCATCATGTACATGCCACTGGACGAGGCGAAGCCGAACGACGGCGCGATGTTGCCGATCACGACGTCGGCTTCGTAGTCGTTCTGCGTCTTGCCACCGAGTACGCTCTCCAGGCCTTTCTTTACGATCAAACGGAAGGCCGCACCCGGTTCAAATGAACCAAGCAAGGTGAACCCGTCGCCATCGTTCCGGACGGTGAAGGGGCGTACCGGATCCAGGGTCACGCCGGCCTTTGCCACCTCGGCGTCCACTTCCTGAGAGGTCCTGACCTTGATCCAGCCATTGTTCCCATCCGACCCGAATTCATGCCCGAGGATCTGCAGTTCCCCGAGCGGCGGCATCCTGTACACGAAGGGTTCTTCCGTACGGATACGCGTGCCGGTCTCCGGCGAGGTCAGATCCCCCGAGCAGGTCACCGCGATCACCCGCTCCTTCTCGAGCTGGGTCACCGTCCCGATATCCACCGCGATCACGCGGCTCTTGCCGGTTGTGGCGACATTCGCGATCGGCCTCTGTTCATTGTCGACCTTCACCGTGACCATCCCGGGCACATCGGACGCATTCACCTCATACGTGAACTCCAGGTTCGCGCGGATGCCGATCTCCCGCTTCTGCCCGATCCGGTCATAGAAGAACTCCGCCCCTTTCAGGCGGAAGCTCTCTGTCTCAAAGGAGAATTCGGCAGGCCCATCGAACCCCGTGGCGCCCGACATCTGCGTGAGCAGGTCGGTATTCAGCTTCGCCGTGAACCGGGCGTCGCCCGGAAGCTGGCCGTCCGGACTGAACACCAGCCGTGTGGTATCCTCCCAGATGAACTTGCCGGGGATCCCCGGCGAGAACGTCACGTACGGCGTCGAGGTCCACTGGTTCACGGAATCCATCGGCACGATCGCGCGGGAGAACGTGACCGGCAGAATGAGGTCGCGCCCCACGACGCCCGAGGGCAATGTCGAGGTGACGCGGAGGACGTTCGTTCCCGGCCCGCCGCAACTGTGCAGAAGCACGGCGAGAAGGACGAGCACCAGGAGGAGGCGGTGGCGTGTCATGGAACTTCCTTGTTGGTGTTGGATATGGAGGCACACTTTCTCTCGCACAGGCGCAAAGGTGAAAAGACCAGGGCCGTACAGGCGGGGGGATCTGGCGCCTTGGCGAGAGCGACCCGACCCTCCACGGTACGTCCTGGCGCTCGTGTCCCTGCCTTCTTTGCGTCATTACACCGCGTTGTTACAGAGCACTCTTGACGGTCATGGAGACGGACGACAAACGCCCGCGATCATCCATGCAGGCGACCGTGTGCGACCCCTGGGCCAGCGCAACGAACACTTTCTCTCCGGGTCGCTTCTTCCCGAGATACGTGTCGTCCACATACCACCGGTGGTCCTGCACATCCACGCTGGACCCGGCCTGCAGCACGATCTTCTGCCCGGGCGATGTGATGAAGTAGGTCATCCCCTCGGAGGGGCTCAGGATCGTCGGGCCTTCGCCCGCGAACACCCGCGTACATCCCGGTTCGTGCGGCGGAGCCAGCGTCTTGTTCACGCCATGCATCTTCCAGAAGTGAACGAGTTCGGGAGGATACTGCGCATACACGACGGGCTTGTACGCATGAGCACCAAGACAGGACGCACAGTAGGTCACGGCGCCGTCCGGCGACACCAGGAACTCGCAGCACACGGTGCACGGTGTCGTGGACGAGATACGATCGATGTACATATCGTCGATGAGTTGCGAGCAGAACGTGCCGGGCGGACGGCCGCTGCGTGCGCAGACCTGGCGTGTCCGGATGCTCGCCGGCGGACGCAGGATCCCCTTCTCCGAGATCGTCGAGATCGATGTGAAGACATCCAGCAGGAGCGGTGCCGCGGAGCGGCTCCCGACGAGATCGGGGTTCCCGCGGTTCGTCACATTCCCCATCCACACGCCGATGGTGTACATGGAGGAATAGCCGATGCACCACGCATCGCGACGGCCATACGACGTCCCCGTCTTGTAGGCAACCTTGGGGAGCGTGAGCGCATAGTCGAAATTGTTCGGCAGATCGGGGCGTTCAAGGCCCGAGAGGATATGTGTCACGACGTACGCCGTGGCCGTCGAGAACACCTGCACATCCTGCGCTGTGTCGACCGGAGCATCCTCGAGCCACCGCAACGGCCGCCACACACCTCCGCGCGGGAAGGAAGCGAAAGCGGGTACCAGTTCATCGAGACGCACACCACATCCACCGAGGATCATGCTCAGGCCCAGGCGTCCGCGTTGTTGTTGCAGCGATACGAACCCTTCCTTCGCCAGGAAATCCTCGAAGGTGCCAAGCCCGGCGCGCTTGAGCATGCGTACCATCGGTACATTCAGCGAGCGCTGGAGCGCTTCATCTGCATGGACGAGGCCGTCATACCCGCCATCGTAGTTCTCCGCATAGAACCCTTCGGCGTCGTACGGAGTATCCAGCAGCACCGTGCGAGGCGTGAGCTCTCCCGCTTCGACCTGCATCGCATACAGGAACGGCTTGAGCGTGGAACCCGGAGAGCGCAGGGCCATGACCGCGTCCACCTGTCCCTGCGACGCATCATCCGCGAACGCACCGGATCCCGCATACGCGCGCACCGCACCGGTCGCATTCTCCATGACGAGGACAGCACCGTTCTGCACCCCGCTCAGCCGCCACGGCCTGAGGTGGTTCGCAAGAAGGGTCTCGACCTTTCTCTGGATGTCCATATCGAGTGTACTATGGACCAGGGCGGCACCGGGGAAGCGCCTCGCTACACGCAACGCAAAATGTTCCGCTTCACGCGGAAGCGCCCGGCGTTCCGCTGCTGCCGGCGTGTTCCACAACACGACGGAATCCGCCTCAGTGAGCATGCCCTCTGCCAGCCATCGCTTCGCCTGGGACAACCGCTGGTGCACCAACGCCTCTCCGTTCCTGTCAGGCCGCAGGCCGTTCGGATCGCTCGGGATCAGCATGAGGTCGAACAGCTGTGCCACATTCAATCGCTCGAGCGGGGTCTGATAATAGATGAGTGCGGCAGATTGCAGCCCCTCGATGTTGCCTCCCAGCGGGACCATCGAGAGGTACATTTCGAGCAGTTCCTCCTTCGAGTACGCCCATTCCAACTGGAACGCGCGGAGGATCTCCAGCATCTTGTTGCCGACCGTCCGTTCCTTCGGCTCGAGCATGCGGGCGATCTGCATCGTGATCGTGGACGCACCGGACACACGGCGTCCGCTGCTCAGATTCTGGTACACCGCACGGACAAGCGCAAAAGGATTGACGCCGGGATGATAGGAGAACCAGCGGTCCTCCCGGGCAAGCAGGATGCTCTTGAGGCGCGGCGGGATCTCGTCGGGCGACGTTTTCAGCCGCCAGATCCCGTCCGGGGCACGGAACGCATGGACGAACCTGCCGCGCTGATCCTCGATCAGGGTCGAATACGGTTTGGGGTGCGGAAGGGGGAAAAGGGAGGACAGGAGGAACGCCAGGCCGATCATGCCCCCCACTATGCCACCCGCGATGCGCAGGGTCTTCCGGAGTATCACGTGCGGCGCCCCGTCAGGCATTCTCGCCACAGGGGCCGGAAAGGACCGCCATCCAACGGGGCAAAACAGGTCTGGCCCCCGGGAGGGTGCGGGCGTTGGAACTCATGGTCTGCTCCGGAAGTGTCACCGAATGTACCCAAACACGGAGGTGAAGTCAAGACGGCCTTTTTGCAATTCCGTACATTTCTTCGTACTTTTTTGCATGATCCTGCTCTGCTTATGGCCCTGATCCCCCCGACCACACTCGACCGCGCCCGTTCGCTTTTCCCGTACCTTGCCAGCGGGCATGTCTATCTTAATCATGCTGCGACGAGCCCCTTGGCGACGCCGGTGGTCAATGCGCTTTCCGCGCATATCGCCAACCGTGCAACGGGTGAGATCGACACCTACGGGGACGACCTCCCCATGATCAAGGAATGGCGGAAGAACGTCTGCCGGCTCATCAACGCCGAAGGGCCGGAGCGTATCGGGTTCGCCATGAACACCTCTGACGCCCTGAACATCGTCGCGGCCGGGCTGCCCTGGCGCGATGGGAACCACATCCTGCTGAACAACGCGGAATTTCCCGCGAACCTTCACCCCTTCCTTCATCTCCGGCGGCATGGTGTCCAGGTGGATATGATGCAGGTGGAGAACGGGATCGTGACACCGGAGATCATCGCACACGCGTTGCGGCCCGACACCCGTCTCCTCGCCATCAGTGCGGTGCAGTTCCTCTCCGGATACCGTGCAGATCTCGAAGCGATCGGCGCGCTCTGCCGGGACCGCAGCATTCTCTTCGTGGTGGACGGGATCCAGGCCGTGGGCGCCGTACCGATCGATGTGCAGGCGATGCATATCGACTGCCTCGCGGCCGGTGCACAGAAGTGGCAGATGTCGCCGCAGGGTACCGGCTTCCTCTATGTGACCGACGATCTTCAGTCCAGCATCACCCAGCAGCATGTCGGCTGGCTCTCCGTGGCAACACCGTGGAATTTCAAGGACCTGGACCAGGAGCTGGACGGATCGGCCCGGAGATATGAGGGCGGCACGCTCAACATCACCGGAATGCATGCAATGAATGCAGCTCTCACGATGCTGTTGGAGGTGGGGGTCGACGCGATCGCGGGGCACATTCTCACGATCACCGGCGTCCTGATGCAGGCATTGACCGGCATCGAAGGAGTGCACTGCGTCACGCCGGCGGATCCGAACCGTCGCGCGGGCATCGTCACCGTGCGCCCGCCCGCAGGGCTGCGGGCGGAAGAACTGGCGGTGCACATGCGTAACGCCGGTGTGACCATCGCCGTGCGTGAGGGGCTTCTCCGGTTCTCCCCGCATTTCTACAACACGCCCGACGAAATGCAGCGCGCCGCGTCCGCGTTGAAGGATGCCATTGCACGTTCGCGCAGCGAAGCGGGTGCCCGATGAAGTTCGGCGGCCGCATCCTCGTCATCGACGACAATCCGGAAGCGCGCGAACTTCTGAAGACGATCCTGTCGGAGAAGGGGTATCAGATCCTGGAAGCCGGGGATGGCGAGCAGGCGCTCGAGGTGATGAGCAGATCGCTGGTGCACATGGCGATCGTGGACCTGGATATGCCGAAGATGAACGGGATCGAATTCTCGAAACGTGCGAAGGCCGCCCGCCCCGACCTCCCCATCATCATGGTCACGGCGTACTCGCAATTCTATCTCCCGGCGGACATCCTCGCATCGGGCATCGATGCCTTCCTTCAGAAACCGCTGGACCTCAGCCGCTTGCTCAAAGCCATCGAGCAGCTCTAGACCGCGGCTCACTCCTTCCACATCACGATCATCACAACACCCGCGATGATGATGCCGGCGGCGATGAGCATCCGCACCGTCAGTTCCTCCCCTCCCAATGTCCATCCCAGGATCACCGCGATCACCGGGTTGACGTACGCATAGGTAGAGACCCGTGCGGGAGATGCGACACGCAGGAGCCACACGTATGCCGTGAATCCTATCAGCGAACCGAACAGGAAGAGATAGCCAAGGGACAGAAGCGAGACGGTCGAGACCGTGGACACATCGAGTCGGAACGGTTCACCGGAGACCGTACTGATGATCAAGAGGATCGCTCCACCGGCAAGCATTTCCACCGCCGTCGCCATGAGTGGTGACGCGGGCAGGATCGCCCGGCGGGAGTAGAGCGACCCTGCAGCCCAGCAGATCTCCGCGAGAAGAAGCACGAGAAGGCCAGCCACCGAGAATCCCTCCCCGGTCAGGATATGGTCCGGCCCGACCAACAGGATGGTGCCGCCAAGGCCGATGGCAAGGCCCAGGGTGATGCGCCCTGTCGGCCGCTTGCCTCCGAAGAACAGCCAATCGAGCAGGACGAAGAAGATCGGGGCGGTGCCGATCAACAACGCCGTTACCCCGGAAGGAATGGTCTGTTCTGCCCAGGTCACGCCGCCGTTCCCGACGACGAGCAGGAGCCCTCCAATGATGACCCCGGAACGCCAGTGGGCGCTCGTGGGCATCGCCCCACCGCGGTACCGGTCCCAGAGGAAGAGCACCGCACCTGCAAGAAGGAACCGCGTCGCAGCCATCATGAACGGCGGGATGGTCTCGACGCCGAACCGGATGGCGAGATACGTCGATCCCCAGACGATGTAGATCGTCAGGAATGCCGCGACGATCTTGAAGGTGGACGGCGCCGGTGCTGGACTCTGGTCGGTACTGATACTCTCTTCTCCCATTTCAAAATCGTAAGGGCGCAGCATGCTGCGCCCCTACGACCATCCATACATACACAGAAGTGTCATGTTCCATCCCCGGTAAGGGACACAGCATGCTGCGCCCCTCCGAGGATCCATCCCTTTGGAACGCGATCACTTGTCTGGATTCAGGATCTTCCCGATCCGGTAGCGGCAATCCTGCAGGTGCGCACGCACTTCACGGTCACCGGCCTTCCCGATGGCCCCTGCCAGCGAGGCATCCAGATCGGACAGTTCACTGCGCATCATCGCGCGCGCTTCACCCGGCAACGCGGGATTGAACTGTGCCCACATTGCAGCGGGGAATCCGGGCGGTGGCGCACCGACGGACGCATTCAGCTTCGCGTTGAAGACCTCCAGATACACGCGCTGCAGGTTGCGGCGGTACACATCCGGCGTCACTTTCCCCGCGGCAAGGTCCGACCAGATGCCTGCACGGAGGTCCATCAGCATTTCGCTGATCCTGTACGGCTTCGGATTGCCGGGTAGCGCCTGGACGTTCATCATCCTGGCGAGGCGCCGGTTGTCGAGCACCGTGTTCAACACCGACCGCTGGCCACTCAGGATCCGTTCGGCCGCACCGGTTGGCTCGATGAGCGCGAGGATCTCCGGCTTCAACACCTCGATCGGCGTGCGGAATGCCTCCCTGGACAACAACGCCATTGCTTCCTTCTGTTTGGCGGCCGGCACCGGCTCATAGACCTTGCCTGCCTGGCCCGCGAACCGGCGGGTGCGGTTCACGCCACCCACGACGTTGGCGACGTGGCCAAGTTCACGGTTGCGCTGACCGATCAGCTCAAGGTAGAGCTCCTGCAGGAGACTGTAGTCCTCGCCCGGCTTTGTCGTTGCCGGCAACAGGAAGTTCGCGATCCGGGCAATGTTCTTCAGGCCATAGCTGGTCGACGCCACCGCATCCGCGCCGAGGTCTTCCGTCTGTGCTGACGGGTCCGTGCCGTCGGCATCACCGAACCGCAGGTACGGCTCGGTCTCCTGCCGCGCGGCGATCCTGTTCAATGCTTCACGCTCATCATCCGGGGTCTTCGTTCCGATGAACGGACGATAGCCCCACTCGGTGGCGAACAGGTCGTACGGGCCGATGATCGGGATCAGGGCTGCCCCATCGCCGGGCTGCGCGATATAATTGAAGCGGCCGTAATCCATGATCGATGCCTCGGTCCCGAATTTCGTGGTGAACGTCCTGCTGCGCAGACTGTCCACCGGGTACATCGATGTGGCCTTCATGTTATGCGGGAAGCCGAGCGAATGTCCCACTTCATGCGCTGCGATGTATTGCAGCAACTCACCCAGGAGGTCGTCGGGCAACGGCAGCTTCTGCGCCCGGGGGTCGACCGCACCCGCCTGCACCATGTACCAGTTGCGTGCAAGGCTCATCACATTGTGGAAGAACCCGATGTCCGCATCGAGGATCTCGCCCGTGCGTGGATCGGAGATATGCGGCCCGTACGCGTTCTGGATCTCGGAGGGGAGCCAGCGGATGGTGGCATACCGCGCATCCTCGGAACTCCAGTCCGGATCTTCCTTCACCGACGGCGGATCCTTCGCAACGATGGCCTTCTTGAAGCCGGCCTTTTCAAAGGCCACCTGCCACATCTCGACGCCCTTCTTCAGGTACGGACGCCACGTGTCGGGTACACCCCGATCGATATAGAACGTGATCGGCTTCACCGGCTCGACCAGTTCGCCGCGCAGGAAAGCCGCAGTATCCTTCGGCTCCAGGCGCCAGCGCGCGATGAACTGGCGCTCCTCGGCCTTGTGGTCCTGACGGCCATAGTCATACATCGTGTTCGAGAAGAAGCTCACGCGCTCGTCATACAGGCGCGGGATCATCGGCTTCTCCGGCAGACGCACCATCGAGTGGTGGACCAGCATGCTGATGGTGCTGAGCGCATTGTCGATGGGCACCTGTCCCGCGTCATACGTCAGCGTCACCCGCGTTTCGATGTTGTCGGGATACGACTTCACACTCTCGATGTAGGTGCGTTTGGGATCGACGCGTCGGATCTTGAGCTGCTCCCTTGCCTGCCGCGGGAACCCAAACTCGGTCATGTCGGCCGTGAACAGGTCCGTGACATCGACAACAACCGTGCTGGAATCGCGGTTGAATGCCTGGATGTCGAGGATCGCGAGGATCGGCGCGAAGTTCGCCTTCTCCACACTATAATAGACAGGCATGGAATCGGCGGCCACCGAGGCATAGAGAATGCTGCGCAGGATGACCCGGTCTCCGGAACGGTCCCAGCGTACCACCTGATAGTTCAGGTTGTCGCCCCCGTACCCGAGGCCGGACTGGATCTTCTCCTGGGACGAGACGAGGAGGAATTCCTTCCCGATCTCTTTCGCGGGGATCTCATAGTAGAGCTTCAGTTTGATCCGGTGCGCGATGAAGAGACCGGAATCGGACTTGGCTTCCTTGGTGATGATCTCAGCGTAAGGCTTCGGTCCTTCCTTCTTCTCCGGCGGTTTGGGCGGCCCGCCGGCCGCCACATCGGGCTTGCTGCTGCCGCAACCGGCAAGGAGCACCGCTGCGCAGAGGATGATCAACACGCGTTTCATGCTGTTCCCTTCGTTCCTGTTGGTGGTTGAACGCTGTCTTCGTGGAGTAATACGTCGCGGGCGGCTGCAAGTTCCGCCTTCTGCTTCTCGGGGAGGTCGGGATACTGCAGATCCAGATCCTCCAGGGTCTCGATGATGATCCGGGCAACCAGGGCGCGAGTGAACCATTTCCGGTCGGCCGGAATGACATACCAGGGAGCCCACGGGGTGCCGGTGTGCTCGAGCATCTCCTCATAGGCCTTCATGTACTCGTCCCAGTGCGCACGCTCTTTCACGTCCGTCATGGAGAACTTCCAGTTCTTCTCCGGGGCCTCGATCCGCTCCAGGAACCGCTCCTTCTGTTCCTTTTTCGAGACATGGAGGAAGAACTTCACGATCACCGTACCGTTCCGGACGAGGTACTTCTCTATATTATTGATGTCCTCGTACCGCTTCTCCCAGATCGAATCCTTGATCGCTTCAGGGGGAGGGGATTGCCCCTTGAGGTATTCGGGGTGGACCCGGACCACGAGCACTTCCTCGTAATAGGAACGGTTGAAGATGCCGATGCGTCCCCGTTCGGGGAGTGACTTCATACACCGCCACATGAAGTCATGGTCCAGCTCTTCAGCCGAGGGAGCCTTGAAGCTGTACACCTGGCACCCTTGCGGATTGATGCCGGACATCACGTGCTTGATCGCACTATCCTTCCCGGCCGCGTCCATCGCCTGGAACACCAGCAGGAGGGAATGCACGTTCTGCGCGTACAGGACATCCTGCAATTCCGCCAGCCGGTTCACATCCTTGCGGAGGTCCTCCGCGGCCTCGTCCTTCCCTTCGTACGGACCGGTGTCCCGGGTGTCGAAATCCTCCAGGGAGACCTTCTTCCCGCTGTCGATCCTGTAGCGTTTGATCTTCACGATGTCCTCCGCTTGTTCGACCTCTATGTCTCTCCCAGCCTAGGCCCGAAGGACATTGTATCGACTACCTGACATCCCCCCGCCGCGGCGCGGCCGCCCGTCAGGCCGCCGCCCCCCAGTCGCGGTCGCCACGGAGCATCATCGCGATCTTGCTGACCACCATATCGATGGCCACGATATTCTGCGCTCCGCGGGGAATGATGATGTCCGCCCAGTGCTTGCTCGGTTCAACGAATTCGAGGTGCATGGGCTTGACGGTGGACATGTACTGCTGCATCACCGACTCCACCGAGCGCCCGCGCTCGAGGATGTCGCGCCGGATGCGCCGGATCAACCGCTCGTCGGCATCGGTGTCCACGAAGAGCTTGATGTCCATCAGTTCACGCAATTCGCGGTCGACGAAGATGAGGATCCCGTCGATGATGATGATCTCGCGCGGTTCCAGTTCGCATTCCGAATTCATCCGCCGATGGGTCGTGAAATTGTACATCGGCTGCTGCACAGGCTTGCCGCTCTTGAGGTCCTTGATGTGCTGGATGAGCAGCGGCGTTTCCAGAGAGTCCGGATGATCGAAGTTCACATGATCCGGCGTCACCCCCCCGTGGGCGCTCAGATCGCGATAGTAGGAGTCGTGCTGGATGACGACCACGCGGGACGTATCGAGCTTCTCGAGAATGGCATTGGTGACGGTGGTTTTTCCGGAGCCGGTACCGCCGGCAATGCCGATGACCAGGGGATCCATGGGGCGATGTCTTTTGTGGTGGTGCGTTGGGGATTGGACAAGATACGATAAACAGGGCAAATGAACAACGTGGAGGAGGCCGTAGGACGACCAGCCCTGTCGCCCGGCATTGCACCAGCTTGTCAGCCCCGAGGCATGTACAGTGAGGAATGGGGGAACCCGCTTGGTCGCCGCACATTCTACCAACGTGGCCGGGAGGGAGTTGAAACCAGGGCGACCATGCAGGTCGCCCTCAGTGTTCCGTCAGAGCCGTTGCTTGAGTGCTTTCCGGACTTCGGCCATCCCCGTCGACCCGGCTGATCGCTTCCGCTTCACCGACTCCCGCGGGTCCAGTACCTGGTAGACATCGGGCCCGAACAACGGCGTGTGCAGCCGGTAGCGCTCCATCGGAAGCTCGGCCAACCCGCAGCCGGCATCGGCGCATTCCGTGACGATGGAACCGGCGATCTCGTAGGCGGTCCGGAACGGCATTCCCTTCCGCACGAGATAGTCGGCCAGTTCGGTCGCGAGCAGGAAATCCTTCCGGAGTTCCGCATCGAACCGCTGCGCGTCGAATGCGACCGTTGCCATCATCCGCCCCATGATCTCCAACGACGCCGCCGTGGTATCCACGGCATCGAACAGCGGCTCCTTGTCCTCCTGCATATCGCGGTTGTATGCGAGGGGCAGCCCCTTCATCACCGTGAGCAACGCGATCAGGTCGCCGTACACCCGCCCGGTCTTCCCGCGCACCAGCTCCGCCATATCCGGGTTCTGCTTCTGGGGCATGATGCTGCTCCCCGTGGTGAACGCTTCCCCGATATGCGCAAAATGCCATTCCTGGGTCGTCCAGAGCACAAGTTCCTCGGCCAGACGGCTGAGGTGCATCATTATAATAGAGCAACTGGCGATACACTCGAGCAACGCATCGCGGTCGGACACGGCATCGATGCTGTTCTCCACGATGCCGTACAACCCGAGTTCTTTCGCCACCGCCTTCCGGTCGATGGGGAACGGCGTGCCGGCAAGCGCCGCGGCGCCCAGCGGCGACCGGGCAGAGCGTTTCAACGCATCGGCAAGCCGTTCATCATCCCGCCCGAACATCGCCACATACGCAAGCAGATGATGCGCAAGCAGCACCGGCTGGGCCCGCTGGAGATGCGTGTAGCCGGGCATCACCACATCCTGATACTCCTGTGCCTTCGCCGCCAACACCCGCCGGAGGTCCTTGAGCAACACGCGAAGCCGTTCGGTGGCGGTGCGCAGGTACAAGCGCTCATCCAGGGCCACCTGATCGTTCCTGCTCCGCGCCGTATGCACCATCTTGCCGATCTCGCCCACCATCTCGACGAGACGCTGCTCGATGGCCATGTGCACATCGTCGGCGGCCAGGCGGCCACCCTTCTTCCCTTCCAGCGAGAACACCAGCCGGCCGGTTTCGATCTCCTGCCGGATCTCCAGCAACGCCGCCCTGATCCTCTTCGCGGCCGTGGCAGGGATGATCCCCTGCTTCGCGAGCATGGCGACATGCGCACGGCTGCCGTCGATGTCCTCACGGTACAACCGGCGGTCCACCATCAGCGATGAGGAAAAGGCAAGTGCCCCGGGATCCAGAGGCGTGCGAAACCGGCCGCGCTTGGGTGTCATTTCTTGGCGTCCGTCCCTGCGAAGAGCGACGACGGATCAGCAAGGAACACGCCGCTGCCGTTGACCTGGTTGTACGTCTTCACCGGGAGGCCGAAGATCTTGATGAACCCTTCGGATGCCTTGTGGTCGAAGGTGTCTTCCGTGGTGTAGGTCGCGAGCTTCGCGTTGTACAACGAATGCACGGACTTCCTTCCGGCGATGGTCAGGCTGCCGCGGTACAGCTTCACGCGGACCTGGCCGGTGACGTTCTTCTGTGTGTCGTTCACGAATGCATCCAGCGCGCTGCGCAGCGGGGTGAACCAGAGTCCGTTGTACACGAGGTTGGCGTATTCGGCGGCAAGCTGGTTCTTCATATGGAACACGGCCTTGTCCAGCGTGAGGCGCTCGAGTTCGGTATGGGCAAAGTGCAGCACGGTCGCTGCAGGTGCCTCATAGATCTCGCGCGACTTGATGCCGACCAGGCGGTTCTCGACGAGGTCGAGCCGTCCGACGCCGTGCTTGCCGGCGATCTGATTCAACGTCTCGATGAGCGTCACGGAGTCCAGCGATTTTTCGTTCAGCGACACCGGCACACCGTGCTGGAACCCGATCTCCACATATTCGGGCGTTGCCGGGGCGAGGGTCGGATCCACGGTGCGCTGGTACGCATCGGCCGGCGGCTCCACCATCGGGTCCTCCAGCACGCCGCACTCCACGCTCGTTCCCCAGATGTTCTCGTCGATCGAGTACGGGCTCTTCTTGGTCACCGACACCGGGATGTTGTGCTTCTCCGCATAGGCGATCTCTTCCTCGCGGGAACGGAACTCCCACTCGCGGAGCGGGGCCACGTTCTTGAGGTCGGGTGCGAGTGCCTGGACCGACACTTCAAAGCGGACCTGATCGTTCCCCTTGCCGGTGCAGCCATGGGCCACCATGGTGGCGCCTTCTTTGCGGGCGATCTCCACGAGCCCCTTGGCAAGCAGCGGACGGCCGAGCGAAGTGGCCATCGGATAGGTCTTCTCGTAGAGCGCGCCGGCCTTCAGCGAGGGGAAGACATACTCTTCAACGAATTCCTTGCGCATGTCGGCGAGATAGGCCCGCACCGCTCCCGTCTGGAGAGCTTTTTCTTTCACACCCTTGAGTTCCCGGCTGTGCCCGAGGTCGCCGGTAAAAGTGATGACCTCTGCGTCCATGTTCTCGATCAGCCACCGGACCATCACGGAGGTGTCGAGACCGCCGGAATAGGCTACGACCACACGTTCCTTGCTCATACTGCTCCTTCGATCAAAATGTGTTTGAGATACGTCACCACCTGTCGAGTCTTTGATGCCGATGCGGGGATCACCAGCAGCGTGTTGTCGCCCGCCACCGTACCGAGGATGTCCCCCGACTGCTGAACATCCACATATTCTCCCACCGTGTGCGCAGCGCCGGGGAGCGTGTGCACCACGATCAGGTACTCATTGGCGTCGATCCCCACAACTTCGGCCCCCACGATGGGCCGGAGGGAAGCGCCGTCCGATGCCGCCGGGATCGAGTATTGCAGCGTGCCATTCCTGGCGATGCGGCTGACGCCGAGCTCTTTCATATCACGCGACAGCGTGGCCTGGGTGACGCGGAACGCACGCTTGCCGAGCTCACGCCGGAGGTCTTCCTGCGACGTGATGGTGCGGGTCGCCAGGATCTCCTTGATCGCAAATTGCCGTGCTGTCTTGGTCATCGCCGTACCGGACCGGAAGGATCAGTGCACCACTTCCGTCCCGACCCCCTCCTGTGTGAAGATCTCCAGGAGGAGCGAATGCTTCACCCGGCCATCGATGATGTGCACCTTGTTGACCCCGGCGTCGAGTGCCGAGAATGCCGATTGGATCTTCGGCAGCATGCCGCTGCTCACGATCCCCTGCTCCACCAGCGATGCCGCACGCGCACGGTCGAGCGAAGGAAGCAATTCGTCCTTCATCATCACGCCCGGGACGTCGCTGAGATAGACAAGTTTCTCGGCCTGCAGGGCCGCCGCGAGGCTCCCGGCAGCGGTGTCGGCATTGATATTATGCACCTGGCCGTCCGGGTCGACCCCGATCGGGGCGATCACCGGCATGATGTCGTTCGCAAAGAGGGAATCCAGGAACCGCGTGTTCACGCGGACGACATCCCCGACGAACCCCAGATCGGCGCCGCCTTCGGTGTGCCGGCGGACCAGGAACAGGCTGTTGTCCACGCCGCTCAGCCCCACGGCGTCGCCGTCGTGACGGTTAATGCGCGCCACGATGTCCTGGTTCGTCTTGCCGCCCAGCACCATCTGCACGACGCTCATCATATCCGCATCCGTGTAGCGCTGTCCCTTCACGAAACGCGATTGCAGGCCGATCTTGCTGGCAAGGTCGGTGATGTCCTTCCCGCCGCCGTGCACGATCACCATCCGGACGCCGATCTTCTTCAAGAGCGTCACATCCTGCGCAAAGGTTTCTTTCAGGTCCTCGTCGACCATGGCCGCGCCGCCATACTTGATAACGAACGTCTTCTGCTCGTACTGCTGGATGTACGGCAGGGCCTGGATCAGGATCTCGGTCTTGTCAGCAATGGATATCACGGCATCCTCAGGTACGGTAATTGGCGTTGATGGCGACGTATTCCTTCGAGAGGTCGCAGGTCCAGAAGAACGCCGAAGCGCTCCCCGTGTTCAGCCGGATCGTGATCACGATGTCGCGCCGGGCGAGGACCATCTTCGCATCCTCTTCCGAGAAATCGATCTGGTAGTTCGCACGGAGGATCGGCACGTCGCCGAAATCGATCTCGACCTTCGCCGGATCGAACGTGATACCGGACCGCCCGAGGGCGGCCAGGATGCGGCCCCAGTTGGCGTCCTCGCCGTTCAGGGCGGTCTTCACGAGGCTGGAGTTCGCCACCGTGCGCGCGGCCTGCGCCGCTTCTGCTTCGGTCTCCGCCGCAACGACACGGATCTCGACGAACTTGGTGGCACCCTCACCATCCATCACGATCATTTTGGCGAGCTCCACGAGCACATGCTCGAGGGCCTGATAGAAGGCCGCATACGCGGGACCGTCCGGAGTGTCGATGATCGGATTGCCTGCCCTGCCATTGGCAAGGACGGCCACCATGTCGTTGGTGCTGGTATCGCCATCCACCGAGATCCGGTGGAACGAGCGGTCCACGGCCAGGCGTGTCGCCGTCTGAAGGGCCTCGGGGGTGATCATGGCATCGGTCGTAACGAACGCGAGCATGGTGGCCATGTTCGGCGCGATCATGCCCGAGCCCTTGGCCATACCGCCGACGGTGACGCGTACGGCGCCGACGTTGCACCGGGCCGCCGCTTCCTTGGAAAAGGTATCGGTCGTGCGGATGGCCTCCGCGGCACCGGTCCCATCGCTCCCGAGCCGTTCCACGGCCATCTCGATGCCGCGGTTGATCGCGTCCATCGGGAGATATTGCCCGATGACGCCGGTCGATGCCACAAGGACCTCGCTCTCGGCGATGCGGAGCGCCTTCGCGGTGTTGCACACCATCGCGCGGGCATCCTCCATCCCGCGGTCGCCGGTACAGGCATTCGCGTTGCCGCTGTTCACGAGGATCGCACGAATGGTGTTCGATCGCTCAAGCTGCTTCTTGTCCACCACCACCGGCGCAGCGACCACGGCATTCGTGGTGAACATCGCTGCGGCGACGGCAGGGGTCTCGGTGTACACGAGGGCCACATCCTTGCGCGCCTTCTTCACGCCGCAATGCACACCTGATGCCTGAAATCCGATGGGTGCGGTCACCCCTTCCTGAACGACTTCCATGAGGTACTCCTGTTCCTACTTCAGCAGAGCGTGCTCGGGACGGCCGAACACGAGGTTCATATTCTGGATCGCCTGGCCCGCGGCGCCCTTGATAAGATTGTCGATCGCCGACGTGATCACCAGCTTCCCGGTATGCGGCTCGTGGAAGACCGCGACGTCACAGAAGTTCGTGTAATTGACGGCGCGGATCTCCGGAATGCGTGTACCGAAGCGCACGAACGGCTCATCCCTGTAGCGGTCGGCATACACCTTCTGGATGTCGGCGATCGGCGTCTGCGTGCGCAGGTCCGCATGCACGGTGGTATAGATCCCCCGCGTGATCGGGATCAGATGCGGGATGAACGACAGTGTGATGCCCGTACCGGCAACCTGCTCCAGCACGGTCCGGATCTCCGGCTGATGCTGGTGGGTCCCGATCTTGTACGCACGCACGCTTTCATTCACCTCCGAGAAGCTGAGTTCGACCGCACTGCTCCTGCCGGCACCGGACACGCCCGAGAGGGAGTTGACGACGATCCCCTCCGGCATGATGAGTCCCGCTTCGATCGCGGGGAGGAGCGCCAGGATCACACTCGTCGGATAGCATCCGGGGTTGGCGATCAGTGTCGCAGCCTTGATCTTCGCCCTGTTCAGTTCCGGCAGGCCATAGACCGCCGCCCCGAGGAGATCGGGCGCCGTGTGGGTCTTCTTATAGTATTTCTCGTAGATGGCCGCGGTCGGCAACCGGAGATCGCCGCCCAGGTCGATGATGCACCCGACCTTGCCCTGCAGTGCGGGGACGATCTGCATGGCTTCGCCCGACGGGAGCGCCAGGAAGACGCAATCCATCCCCGCGACAGTGGCGGGATCGAACGGGACGAACGTGAGCGGGACGCGTCCGGCGAGGTACGGGTGGACCTCGTCCACGGCTTTGCCCGCCTGGGCGTGCGCGGTAGCGATCTCGATGCGCACCGACGGATCGGAGGCAAGGAGTCGCATGAGTTCCCCTCCGGAGTACCCGGAGGCGCCGACGATGGCGATGCGGAGCGGTGTGTTCTTTTGCTGTGTCATAGGTCTTGCATAAATATACAGAAAGTTGTATGTTTATGCAAGAACTTTTTTCGCCCACGGAGAGACACCATGAGCCTGCACGACAGAGAATCCGCCGCCTTCTTCCACACCTACAAGCGCCTGCCGCTCCTCCCCGTGCGCGGGGAAGGCATGGAGCTCATCACCGCCGATGGAACACGCTACCTCGATATGTTCGCCGGCATCGCCGTGAATGCGCTGGGGCATGCGCATCCGCGCGTGGTACACGCGATCACCGCACAGGCCTGCGCGTACATCCACCTCTCCAACTATTTCGCGCAGGAACCGCAGATCCGCCTCGCCGAGCTGCTCCTCCGGCACTCCGGCATGGCACGCGTGTTCTTTGCGAACAGCGGTACCGAAGCCATGGAAGGTGCAATGAAGCTCGCCCGCCGCTGGGGAAGCACCCGCAACAAACACGCGATCATCGGTTTCAGCAATGCGTTCCACGGACGGACCTTCGGTCCGCTCTCGATCATGGACCGTCCGAACTATCGTGACGGGTTCGGGCCGTTCCTGGACGGGTGCGCATCGCTCCCCTTCAATGATGTTGCCGCACTCCGCGCGGGCGTCGGCCCCGACACCGCAGCCGTGGTCGTCGAGGTCGTGCAGGGCGAAGGCGGCATCCGCCCCATCTCCCCCGCGTTCGCCGCCGCATTGAAAGAGCTCCGCCAGGAATTCGGGTTCCTCATCATCGCCGACGAGATCCAGTCGGGTGCGGGGCGCACCGGCCGGTTCCTTGCGTCCGAGCACTTCAACCTTGCTCCTGATCTCGTCACGCTCGCGAAACCCATCGGTGGCGGACTCCCGCTCGGCGCGATCCTCGGTGCGCAGTCGGTCGCCGGGGTCCTGCAACCCGGCATGCACGGCACGACCTTCGGCGGCAATCCCGTCGCCTGCGCCGCCGGCATCGCCACCCTCGAAGAGATCGAAGAGAAGGGGCTCACCGCACACGCACAGAAGATGGGCGAACTGTTCCTCACCCAGTTGCAGGGGATCGTCACGGCATTCCCGGGCCTGTGCAAAGAGGCGCGCGGACTCGGACTGATGGTGGCACTCGAACTCAAGGGCGAAGCGGACCCGGTCGTTGTTGCCATGCGCGACCGCGGCATCCTGGTGAACGGCACCGACAAGACCGTTCTCCGGTTCGTCCCGCCCCTCATCGTGACACCGGAACAGATCACCCGGACCGTGGCCGTCCTCAAAGAGGTCCTCGCTTCGCTTTCCTCTTTTTGATAAGCAATTGTCGGTTTTGGTAACCTTCTGATGCAGGGAGAGGGGGATTTTCCCTCTCCCTGCCCGTTTTCCGCACTTCCTTCTGGCACAGGCATTGCTGTTTTCCCTCTGCTACCACGGCATTCCGTCCACCGCAGGAGGAATATGTACCGCATCATCCGCGCACAGGCCCTCGCACCGACCGTCACCCGGTTCGAGATCGAGGCACCCTTCATCGCCCGCAAACGCAAACCCGGCAACTTCGTCATGATCAGGATCGACGACCATGGCGAGCGTATTCCGCTGACCCTGGCCGACAGCGACCCGGTTGCGGGCACGATCACCCTCATCGTCCAGGCCATCGGCAAGACCACCAAGCAGCTCTGCGCAATGAAGGCCGGAGATGCGATCCTCGATGTGGTCGGCCCGCTCGGCACACCGACGCCCATCGAGAACCATGGCAGCGTGGTCTGCGTCGGCGGAGGCGTTGGCACCGCGGAACTCTACCCCATCACCCGCGCTCTCAAGGAAGCGGGCAACACGGTCTACTCGATCGTGGGAGCGCGTTCACAGGAACTCGTGATCCTCGAAAAGGAGATGGCCGCCATCTCCGACAAGCTCTTCATCACGACGGACGACGGTTCGGCCGGGCGCAAGGGCTTCGTCACAGACCAACTCAAGGAGCTTCTGGACTCCGTGACGGGCATTGGCGCTGTGTTTGCGATCGGCCCGTTACCCATGATGCGCGCCGTCGCCAACCTCACACGCCCCTACAAGGTGCATACCCTCGTCTCCCTGAACACCGTCATGGTGGATGGCACCGGCATGTGCGGCGGCTGCCGCGTGACCGTGAACGGCACGATGAAGTTCGCCTGTGTGGATGGCCCCGAGTTCGACGGGCATGCGGTGGACTTCGACGAACTGATGATGCGCAACCGCACCTACGTCGTCCAGGAACGCATCTCTGAAGAACAGCATGTCTGTCGATTGACGGGAGAGACCATGGAGGCACGCCGATGAGCCAGGCCAACCCGTTGAAGCCCTCGGAACGGATGAAGATCCCGCGTCAGGAACCGCTCGAGCAGGATGCGGCAGAACGCAGCGTCAACTTCCTCGAGGTGTCGTTCGGATTCGACATGGAGCGCACCGTCACGGAGGCACAGCGTTGCCTCGACTGCAAGACCCCGTACTGCATGGACGGGTGCCCGGTGGGCATCGATATCCCCGGCTTCATCAAGCTGGTGATCGAGAAGGACTACGTGGGCGCGGTGCAGAAGATCCGCGAGGCCAACTACCTCCCTGCGATCTGCGGACGCGTCTGTCCGCAGGAGACGCAGTGCGAGGAACTCTGCGTGATGGGCAAGAAGTTCACCCCTGTGGCGATCGGCAAGATGGAACGCTTCGTTGCGGACTACGAGATGCGCGAGAAGCTCTTCGTGGCGCCCGTGATCAAAGAGCACCGCGAGGAAAAGGTCGCTGTGGTCGGGTCCGGTCCTGCAGGGCTCACCTGCGCCGCAGAACTCGCTCAAAAGTGATACAAGGTCACGATCTTCGAGGCACTCCATGCTGTGGGGGGCGTCCTGCGCTACGGTATCCCGGAATTCCGCCTCCCCAAGGAGATCCTGGACATCGAGACCGAGCGCATCAAAGCGCTGGGGGTGGAGATCCTCACGAACTTCGTGGTGGGACGCACCGCAACGATCGATGAGTTCTTCGATGAGTGGGGATTCTCCGCGATCTTTCTTGCGACCGGCGCGGGCACGCCGACGTTCATGGGCATCCCCGGCGAGAACCTCAGCGGTGTGTACTCGGCGAACGAGTTCCTCACGCGGGTCAATCTCATGGGCGCCTACCGCTTCCCCGACTACGACACGCCCATCCGCATCGGCAAGCAGGTGGCGGTGATCGGGGGCGGGAATACCGCCATGGATGCGGTCCGCACGGCGAAGCGTCTGGGCGCCGAAGAAGCCTATCTCATCTATCGCCGTTCCCGGGCAGAGATGCCCGCGCGCCAGGAAGAGATCCATCACGCAGAACAGGAAGGCATCAAGCTTCTCCTGCTCACGAATCCTACGCGCATCATTGCCGATGACCAGAATTGGGTCGCGGGGATCGAGTGTCAGAAGATGGAGCTGGGCGAACCCGATGAATCAGGGCGCCGGCGCCCGGTGGCGGTGAAGGGGTCCGAATTCGTTCTCCCGGTGCAGACTATCGTGGAAGCCATCGGCCAGAAACCGAACCCCATCATTCAGTCCACCACACCGGGGTTGTCGACAAGCAAACGCGGCACGGTGGTGACCGATGAAGGGCAGAAGACAAGCAGACAGGGGATCTTCGCCGGTGGCGACCTTGCCCGTGGTGGGGCCACGGTGATCCTGGCGATGCGTGACGGCAAGAATGCCGCCGCGGCGATCCATACCTACCTCACGGAGCGCCGCAGCAGCACCGCGGATCAAGCATAGACATACGCACGGGTGATGATCGGATCCTGGGAATGGCGACCCAGGATCCGTTCCACCATCACCTCGTTGAGAATGGTCCCCTCCGGAAGCAGTTTTGCCCCGTTGGACGTCACGATATCCGCCGCCAGCTTCATCCCGGGCTGGAGCGCATTGACCATCACTTCCTTCTTCCCCACCATCCATGCCGGATCGGCGACCGCCGTCAGGAATTCCAGGGCGAGTTGCACGAGCCGCGGGTCATATTTCGTCCCCCGCCCTTCTTCCAGATGCAGCTTGACGGCAGGAATGTCGGACAGTCCTGAGGGAAATGCAGTCTCGATGCCATTGATGACCCGCAGAACGCGCGACCCGAATGGTGTACGGTCCTTGTACAACTTGTCCGGCAAACCGGTGCCGTCGTAGTTCTCGAATTGGTGGCGGAGCAACTGGCCGACCTCCTTCAGTTGCTCCACGTTGCCCACGATCATATGGCCGAAGAGCGGGAACTGTGCCATCGCCTCACGGTCATCCGCGGTCCATTGCGCCCGGTCCTTGGTGAGAACTCCATCCCCCACCACCACTTTTCCGATCTCGTGCATCCGGGCAGCCATCACGATCGTCCGCGTGCCATCATCGGTGATGTCCAGCCGCGTGCACAGCCACCGTGCAAAGGTTGCCGCCCGCTGCGAACGTGCCGCGGCATCGGGAACACGCAGGCTCACGATGTTCAGCAGCAGGGTGGTGATGGCGTCCAGATTCTCGCCGAGCACCGCATTCAACCGCGCAAGCTGAGCACGTTCCGCTTTGAGTTCTTCCTGCATTCCTTTGATGCGCATCAGGGCGCGGATGCGCGACAGGAACTCCGGCGGCTGGAAGGGCTTCAGGATGTAGTCATCGACCCCACTCTCGTATCCCTTCAGTTTCAGCTGTGGCTCGGCTGCCCCGGTCAGCATCATGATCACCGCATCATGCAAGAGGCTGTGGGCGCGGACCCATGTCACCAGATCGAATCCACTTTCATCGCCAAGGAAGAGATCCACCACGAACAGCGCCGGGGTGTACAGCTCCGCCATCTGCTTCGCCTCGGTCAGATTCGGGGCCGTCACGACATGATAGTCCATCTCCATCGTGATGACGGCACTCGTCATATTGGCGGCAATGGGATCGTCTTCCACCAACAGGATCACAGGGCGTGTCTTCATCGGTGCGCCCCCGCGAACCGGACGATGATACTGATCCGCCTGTTCCTGATATCCATGGGATCAGAGGGGATCTTGAGTCTCGTATCCGCGCACCCGCGGATCTCATCGAATTGGGACATCGGCACGCCGCCGCGCACCAGCACGCGCCGCGCACTGTTCGCCCGGTCCGCGCTCAGTTCATAGTTGGTGTACCCATCCGCGGAGGAATACGCACGGCTGTCCGTATGCCCCTCGATGATGACGTGGTTCGGCAACTTGATCAGTTCCTTTGCTATGATCTCGAGGATATTCCTGGCATCGCCCTTCAGCGTGGCGGTGCCCACATCGAAGAAGAAGGATTCCGATTTGTCCAGCAATTCGATGCGCAAACCTTCGTTGATGATCTCCATCTGGATCTGTTCCGCCAGCTTCTCCAGTCCGGCCTTCCCACCCATTTCCTTCGTGATCTCGGCCGCCATCTCCGCAAGCCTGGTGGAGTCCTGCGCCCGCTTGAGCTGTTCCTCGTCGATGCGCTCCCCGACGAGCATCCTGTTCATTTCGAAGACGCCGCCGCCCTTCGTGTTCTCCATGAACGCACCGGGGTCCTTGAAGTATTGCGCCACGTACTCCTTCACCTGCTTGCTCTGCCCGACGATCCAGAGGACGATGAAGAGGGCCATCATGGCCGTCACGAAATCGGCGTAGGCCACCTTCCAGGCACCACCGTGGTGCCCGCCATGACCGCCCTTCTTCTTGACGATCCGTATCGGTGCTTCTGTTGGCTGCTCAAAGGGGTCCATGCGTCACCTATTGTTGGGGCTTGGCACTGCGCACGGCCGCTTCGACTTCGGCGAACGACGGACGGACGCTGTTGTAGATGACGCGCCGTGAGAACTCCACGACGATGATCGGGGCGTTCCCCTTGGCATACGCCACGATGCCTGCCTTGATGCATTCATAGTACCGTGCTTCCGATGCCTGCAACAACTCGATGTGGGTGGCCACCGGCTGAACGAACCCGTACGACAGCAGGATACCGACCAGCGTGCCGACGAGGGCAACCGCAACGTGATGCCCGACCGCTTCCGGGGGGCCGCTGATCGCGCCCATGGTGATGATGATACCGAGCACGGCGGCGACGATGCCCAGGCCCGGCAACGCATCGCCGATCTTCTGGATCAGGGCCGGAGCGGAAGCGATCTCCGTGTGATGACTTTCGATGTCTGCATCGAGCATTGCCTCCACATCGTAGGGCGGAACGCCGCCACCCAGCAACAGCTTCATGGTGTCGCAGAGGAAGTACAGCGCGTGATGCTGGTGGAGCAGGAATTCGTTCTTCGAAAAGACCGAGCTCTTCTCCGGATCCATCACATGGGGCTCCAGCGCGATCAGGCCGTCACGCTTCGCCACCGTGAACAGCTCGAACAAGGTCTTGAGGAGGTCGACGTAGCGTTCTTTGGTGTAGGGGTCGCCCTTCAGCACACTGAGGGAGGCACCGATGATCCCTTTCAGTACGGCGAGGGGGCTCATGATCATCAACGACCCGACCGCCGCCCCCATGATGATCATCAACTCGACAGGTTGGATGAGAATGGCAGCCGGGCCACCTTCGATGACGAATCCGCCCACGACGCCGACGATAACGACTACTGCTCCGATGATCACGAACATGGTGGTCTCTATCCCGCTATCATGTGATTATCTGTCTTCTTCCTGCTGTGCTACACCCGCCGGTCCTGCTGGCCCTTCCGTGGTGGACGGCGGAGCGGGTTTCTCCCCGTTCCGTGGTTCAGTACGCATCACCCGGATCCCCTGCGGTGCTTCGATCCCGAGCTTCACCTGTCCCCCGCGTATCGCTATCACCTTGATGAGAATATCATCGCCGATCTTGATCGCTTCCGCCGGTTTGCGCGATAGTACGAGCATGGCTCACTCTCCCTCGCCTGCCGGCTGCAGCGCGACAGGGAAATTCGCCGGAAGAGAGCCGTCGTCGAGCGTCACCTGCTGTCCGATCCGTGCGTCATTCTGGATGATGACCGGGTGGCGGAGGTCCAACCACCAGGCAATGGTTCCCGCACCCTCCTTCGCCACGACAAATGTCGTTGTCCCCTCGGGGACCAGGCCTGCGCCGGCAATGCCGTCCAGGACCAACGCGGGATCGAGGACGGGCAACGCAAGGGCCGGATCATCCAGACTCACAAGCCATTGCAGTGGGGCCGTCTGCTCGTCGTCGACCAGAACGAAACGCGTACATGCGTTCTTGCCGGCAAGTCCGTCCGGGAATGTGATCACCTGCTCGTCGGTGCACGCCATCTCACCGAAGCGTTCTGTTGTGAAGATCATAGTGGTCTCCCTCCAGACGCCGGGACACGTCCTGCGTCCGCTGTCGGCGAAGCCGGTGTAGCCTTCTGTCCGGCGCCGGGCGTGAGGATCACGATGTCGACCCTCCGGTTCCTGGATTTGTTCGCGGGAGAATCGTTCGCAACGAGGGGACGGAACTCCGAATACCCCACGACCGATACACGCTCCTGCGTGAGTCCATGCCGCTGGATGAGATAATAGGCCACGTTGAGTGCCCGCGCAACTGACAGATGCCAGTTGGACGGGAATTGCGGTGTACTGATAGGCACGTTGTCCGTATGCCCTTCCACGCGCAGATCATTGCGCAGACGCCGGAGGACGCCGGCGAGTGTATCCATCGCAGGCAGGGATGCCTGCTTCAGGTCCGCGTTGCCCGAGGCGAAGAGCAATTCTTCCATGATGTGGACCGTGACGCCGCGTTCGTTGGTGCTCACCGAGATGGGGATCTGTTTGCCATCCGGGTTGAGCGCCTGCTCCAGATCGTTGGCGATCTGCTGGCGTTCGTCCGTCGGCTGCCCGAGCATGGCAGGAGCCCCGGTCAGCACGCCGGTCGGGGAACCGAACACACCATTGAGCGCGGAGGAGATCTCGGCGTACTTCCCGGCATCCACCTTCGAGATGGAGTACAGGATCACGAACAGACCGAGCAGCAGCGTGATGAGGTCGGAGTACGTCAGCAGCCACCGCTCATCATTGTCGTGCGCCTGATGTTTCGCCCGCCGCTTCATCAATCTTCCTGCTCCTGTTCGCCTGCCGGCAGCATGCTATTGAGCTTCGCCTTGATGACCGACGGCACCTCGCCGGCCTGGATCGCGAGGATACCCTCGACGATCATGTCCATGTAGAAATACTCTTCATTGTGGATGTGCTTCAGCTTATCCGCGATCGGCAGCCAGACCAGGTTCGCCATGAACACACCCCACAACGTGGCAACGAATGCACCCGCGATGCTGCGGATCAGGGTGTCGGGATCCTCCCCGGCATTCGAGAGCGTCGCGATCAGCCCCCATGACGGTCCCGATGATGCCCATGGTGGGCGAATAGCCACCCATCTTCTGGAACAGTGCCGCGCCCTGCGCGTGCCGCTCGGCCACATAGTTCACCTCGGTCTCGGCGAGCAGCCGGAGCGTCTCCGGCTCGGTCCCGTCGATGGCAAGGCGGAGGATCTTCTGCATGAATTTGTTCTCGAGGCTCCCGAGCTCGCGCTCCAGCGCCAGCAACCCGTCCTTACGCGCGATGGTGGAGAAGCGGACGATCGTCTCGATGTCTCCACGGACCACGAACTGGGGTGGGAACAGCGCCAACCGGATCAGCGTGCCCATGTTCAGGAACGAACGCATGGACGTCCCGATGAGTGCCGCAGCGAACGTCCCCGCGAATACAATGAGCATGGCCGCTGGCAGCAGGAGGCCGGCCATCTTCCCACCTTCCCACAGGAAGGAACCGAAGATCGCCACCAATCCCAGGACCAGCCCGATGACCGTCGCTTTGTCAAGAGGTCGTTTCATATCACTTCAGGAAATCCATCAGCGATTTTGGGATGAGGTTCGCCGCCGCACTGAGCGCAGCGTCGAGCATGAGCTGTTCCTGCTTCAACCGGATACCCACCTCGGCGAGATCGATATCCTGTTTCGCCGAGTAGAGATCCAGCAGGTGATCATTCTGCGTGATCAGGAAGTCGTTGGCCGTCTTCAGGTTCGCAGCATAGGCACCGGCTTTGGACTCCTCGCGCATCACCACATCCTGCATCACGCTCAGCAACGCCATATCCTCCGCCTTCGGCTTTTCGCCGTTGCGCAGGCTGGTACTGATCTCCATCATTTTATTGAAGAGCGACACGTTGCGCTGTGATCCTGCCAGCGTGGATGCTCCGAACGGAGGCGTGGTCCCCTCCGTGACGCCGGTCGCAGAATAGAGCAGGTTGATCGGCGGGGCCGTCTGTGCCGGCGTCACGCCTGTCGGGCTCAGCACGAGTGCCGCCCCCCGGACGATATCCTTCATGGCCCCGGTCACCGGATCGAAGGTCACGGTCGCCGTCCCACCGCTCAGATTCGCATCCGTGGCACCCGGAGGCATGGCGGCGGAGATCGACCAGGTATTCGCATCGGTCTTGCGCATGTTCATGACGACGCTATGCACCGCACCCAGCCCGTCCGTGATCTGCACCGACTGGCTCACCACCGTGTTCAGCGCAGCATTCTTGTCGAGCACGCCGGTCAGGTCCACGAACCCCGTCGAACCGAAGGCCGCTGCGCCACTGACGTTCACGACCTGGGAGACCCCATCGCCGACCTGGTACTGGATCGAGCGGGCATCACCGGTGTACGACACCTGCGTGGGGTTGCCCGTGCGGACGAAAGGCGGGTTCGTGGTCTGTGTACCCGCAAAGATGTACTTTCGGTCGAACTGCGTATTCGCGATCTCCATGCCCATCGACAGGAACTGATCGACCTGATCCGCCAGTTTCCCCAGAAGGGACTGGTCGCCGGTACTCACCGCACCGGTGAGGATCTTCTTCACCTCCCCGATCAGGTCGGAGACCTTTCCGAGACTGTCGGCTGTCATCTTGAGCATGTTCTGCCCGTCCACCACATTGCTCTTATAGGCCGCTACCCGATCCATGTCTTCGTTGAGGCGGAGGAGCGAACTCGCCCCCGTGGGATCGTCCGACACCTTCAGGATCCGCTTCTGGTTCGCCAGCTGGGTATTGAGCCGGTTGATCCTGCTCTTGCTCCTGGTGATGCTCGTCAGGAAGTCGGAAATGATCGCTGAGTCTGTGATTCTCATGGCTACACCATATTCAGTATTGTCTGGAACATTTCATCGGCCGTGTTCACCAACTTCGCCGCGGCATCGAATGCACGCTGGAACTTGATCATATTCGTCATCTCTTCATCCAGCGACACGCCCGACACGGCGTCCCGCTGCATGTTCAACTGGGTCAGCACCTGCTCCTGTGATTGCATCACCGTGTCCGCCGAATTGATGGCGGATCCCAGCCAGGTCACGCTCTGATTGTAGTAGGCGGAGATCGACAACCCACCGAGGAGTGAGGCGCCACCGCCCGTCGTCAACGACTTCTTGTCGAACGCGGAGGCGATCAGCAGGGCGATATCATTGTTGCCCGACGCCCCGGCGACCGAGGCAGCCGCGATGTTGGCGAGGCTCGCATTACTCCCCGGCTGCGCGCCTCCCGACGTATCCGTGAGGTCGATCTCGATCGAGGCGGCACCGCTCCCGCTGAAGAAGTTGATCCCCGTCTGTGGTGGCTCCTGCAATCCATATCCCGTTGCGTGATATTTGTTCACCTCGCTGACCAGCGCCTCGGCCAGCCGGTCCAGGCGGCCGAGTGCATCCGGAATGGTCGTATTATACGACTTCAGCAACCCGCCCGTCTCGCCACCGGATAATTGCGTTTCCACACCCAGTTCCGTGGTCACCCTCAATTGGTCGAATGAAGATCCGGCGATGGTCGCATTGGGGGAGGTACTGATCTTGAGCGTGTGCGACCCTCCATTGTCCGCGATCAGTACACTTCCCAACATCACGGACACCGTGCCATTGGGTCCTTCGCTGGCCGAGATATTCGCCAGGCCGGAGAGTTCCTCCAGCTTTGTTCCGATGGTGTCCCGCATATCGCCGGTATTCACTCCCGAGACGTTCGCCGCGGTGAGCTGGAGATTGAGATCACCGATCTCCGACGTCAACGTGTTGATGCGGTCCAGCTTCGCCTGGATCTCGTCACGGAGCGACGTGCGCAGCGAACTCATCTCCGTATTGAGCCGGTGGAACACGTTCGTCACGTTCTTTCCGGCGAGCATGAGGGAGTTGCGCGTGACCGAGTCTTCCGGGTGGGTCACGAGCGAGTGCCACGCGCTGAAGAACGAGCTCATCGTCGTATTCAGGCCGGCGTCCGGTTCATTGTACGTTGCTTCGATCTGGCTCAGGATCTGATATTCCTGGCTTGCCTGGCCGTATGCGTCATTCGAGGATCGGATCTGCGTATCGATGAATCTGTTCCGCAGACGATCCACGGACTGCACCATCACCCCGGTGCCGAGCATGCCGCCGCCGGATTCCGTGGGCGATGTGGTGACCACATTGGCCCGCTGCCGTGAGTACCCCGGCGTGCTGGCGTTCGCAATATTGTGCCCGGTCACGTTCATCTGGTACTGTTGTGCCAGAAGTGCGCGGCGTGCGATCTCCAGGACCTGCGATATACCCGACATGATGCCTTCTCCTTCCGTGATTACGCGCGGTGATCGACAAGAGCGCGTGTATGGTCTTCCGTGACGAGTCGCAAGGTGTCCTGCACGAACCGGAGGGAACGCTGCAGCAATACCCGGTTCTGGCCGTTCATCTGGAGGATCCGCTCAACGACCGTCCGGAGACGGGTTGCCATCGTCGAGATGCGCAACGAATCCGTCGCCGGAAGATGTTCCATGAGTTCGACAACAGAGATCGGGTCGCCCGCCGGGATCGTGCCGTGGTCGGCAGCACCCACGAGCGCCGCCGTAAGGCGCACCCGCTCGGCCTCCAGATTCTGGAACGGCCGGAGGAGCTGTTCCTCCTGGGCAAGCAGCATGGAGAGCGCTTCACTCTGCAACCCGACGATCGAGCGCTGTTTGTTCATCAGCAGTTGGAGCAGCGCCTCTCCGAGTTCCACTTCCGCTGCAAGGACCCGTTCGAGTTCCTCAATCCTGGTCATCGCTGCCACCTTCCTGTTGTTCGAAGTACCGGAGATATTCCAGCACCTTGCCTACATACTGCTGTGTCTCCCGGTAGGGAGGCACACCCTTGTGCTTCTCCACCGCGCCCGGCCCGGCATTGTACGAGGCCAGAGCGTGTTCGAGATTCCCGCCAAAGCGGTCCATCATCTGACCGAGATACCGCGCACCACCCTGCACATTCTGCAACGGGTCCCACACATTCCGGACACCCATGGCTGATGCGGTCGAATCGATGAGCTGCATCAAGCCCTTCGCGTTCCGGGTAGACTTCGCCTCCATCCGGCCGCCAGACTCTGTGGCAATGACCGCCTTCAGAAGACTGGCGTTCACGCCCGTCGTATCGGCCACCGTCCTGATGATCGGATCCAACGACGCGAGCCGGCGCCGGATCGTATCGGGCGGTGCGGTGACCGCTGTCGACGCTGCAACTGCTTCACCCTTGCCGCGCTGCCCCGGGACCTCACGTTGTCTGACCTGCTCGCGAACACCCGGGACCACCGGATCGGTCGGGACCGGATCACGCCCGGTCGTGCTGCCTGCAGCCGGGGTCTTCAACACCGGACTCCCCGGAGACGTACCGCCCAACACCGGGTCATCCGGTGCCGCGGCCTCTGTTCCGGCTGGCGCTGCCTCGCCGGAGGCCGTCACCACCGCCGGTGTGATCGCGGGACGCGGCACCAATGGTGTGACAGGAGGAACCACGACCCGGACCTCCGGTGCTGCGAACCTGGGCATGACGGCGGTGGAAGAATTCATGCGTGGCATCTCTTCGCCCGTGATCTCCTTATAGAGCATCTCCCCCAGTCCCAGATTGCTGCCATGGGAGACGTACCGGGCCAATTCCCCGTCGAACATCCCTTCAAGCATGTCGCCACCGTAGCTTTCGCCACCCATATCGTCCTTGGGAATGCTGGACCGCATGCTCTTGAGCATATACCCGACCATCACCGATTCGAACTCCTTCACGGCACGCTGCAGGCGTGCCTTCGCCTTCGGGTCCAGGACCCGCTGCGCGTGTTCGTTGCCCGTCGTCACGGGCTGTGATGGGATCTGTGACATCAGATGATCACCAGTTCTGCATTCAAAGCACCCGAGCGCTTGAGCGCCTGGAAGATCGCGATGATGTCCCTCGGGGTCACCTTCAGCGCATTCAACGTCTTTGCCACATCCTGGACCGTTGCAGCGCCTTCGAATGCGGTCACCGTCGTGCTGTCCTCGCCCGCATGGACCGCGGTCAGCTGAGTCGACACGGTCTGCCCCTGCGAGAACGGGTTCGGCTGGGAGATCACCGGCACCGATTCGATCTCGATATTCAGGCCACCATGCGAAATGGCTGCGGCGAGGATCGTCACCGCGCCACCGACAACGATCGTGCCCGTACGTTCATTGATCACCACTTTTGCCGTGACGTCCGGCTGCACTTCGAGGAGCTCTATGAGAGAGATGAACTCCACGATGCGCCCTTCCTTCCGGAAGGTTTCCGGCACGCGCACCGAGATGCTCGACGCATCAACAGCGTTGGCGATCCGCTCGCCCACCTTCTGATTCACCGCTTCAGCGACACGTGTTGCCGTCGTGAAATCTGCCTGCTGCAGAGAGATCCCCACCGTGGAATCCTGCATGATCGTGCTCGTCACCGCCTTCTCCATGATCATGCCGCTGGGGATCCGTCCTGCCGCCGTATGGTTCCTCCGGATCTCATTGCCGTTCGCACGAACGCTCATGCCGCCCACCGACAGCGGGCCCTGGGCCATGCCATACAGCGTATCGTTGATCCCCGCCATGGGGGTCATGAGGAGCGTTCCTCCCTGCAGGCTGGTCGCATCACCCATGGACGACACGATCACATCGACCGCATTCCCTTCCCGTGTGAAGCCCGGCACCGTGGCGGTGACCATGACGGCCGCAACGTTGCGCAGCCTCAGATCGGACTGGGGCACCGTGATGCCGAAGCGCTTCAGCATGCTGGACACGGACTGCAGGGTGAACGTCGACCGTTGCGTATCCCCGGTCCCGTTCAACCCTACCGCCAGCCCATACCCGATCAACTGCTGGTTGCGCACCCCCTGGACGGAGGCAATGTCCTTGATCCGGACCACCCCCGGTGCGACCTGCGCGCAGATCATCAGTACCACCACCGCTATCAGTTTCGTTCTCATGTCACCCTCGCTCAAAAGAGCCAATGCAGCAATTTCGTGATCCAACCCGGGCCCTGCGCCCGATCCACCATGCCATTGCCCTTGAAGACGATATGGGCATCGGAGATATTATAGGAGAAGATCGAATTGTCCGATTGGATATCCGATGGACGCACGATCCCCGAAAGCGAGATCACCTGCTCTTCTCCGTTGATCTCGATCGTGCGATTGCCGGTGATCGCCAGATTGCCATTCGACAGCACCGAATCCACCCGCGCGCTGATGCGTGCCCGGACGGATCCGTGCGATGAGGTCGACCCCTCGCCTTTGAACGCATTGCCGGTGCCGATCCCGGCGGAGACATCCGCAAGCGATGTGCCTCCTGATTTTCCCGATCCTGACAATGAGAGGCTGCTCGATCGCTCGGCGGATGTGCTTGCGTCGTTCGACGCACTCGACACTTCCACCACCACCACCGTCACCGCATCGCCCGGCAGCGTCGCCTTCTGATCCGAGAACAGCGATCTCCCAATGCTCGAACGCATATTCTGCCCTGACGCCACGGAGGCACACAGGAAGAGTGCAATGATCGTCGATTTCATACCACGTCCTTTCTCAATCTGCCCGGATGGCAACGGTACGATCGTCGGCCACCCATGCCTTCAGTCGCCCGGCCTTACCCGGGACCGTGATCTCAATGAGTTCCCCGATCCGGCCATCCTGGCACGCGATGCCTTCAGCGGTGATGCTGACGGACCCGGAGGTAACGCGGACAGACACCGGCGATCCCTGACGGATCAGCGGGACGCCTTCGAACAAGTCCGCATACAGGATGCTGCCACGTGTGATGACCCTGCGGGTACGCCGTCCGGCCAGATCATCCAGTGCCGCGACCAATGCACGGTCGATGCCGGTGGTTTCGATCCGGAGCAGGCGAAGATCATCGGCCGCCGGGGTCACCGCCCGCGGAATGGTCCTGTCGGCCACCAGCACGGTGTCATACGTCCGGATCACCGCCGTCACCATGCAGCGGTGCACGGTCTGGCCATCCACCACGACCTCAACGACGAACCCCAACGGCCCACGTGCCCGCGTCGAGGACCCCATCCCGACACGGAGAACGAACGTCTCAGCGTTGATCCCGATACTGTCCGGAACGGACCGGAAGGAGAGATCCAATCTCTCCGCCGCCGTTCCCTCACGCTGGGCGAGGTACAACCGCACGGCGTCGCGAAGGTCCTCTGCACGGAGCACACGGATCCCGCCTGCGGGTGCCGGAGCGGCGACCAGGCATGCGGCGCACAGGGCGGCCGCCAGTATGATCGTCCGCTTAGCCACGTTTGACATTGTTCGCTATCGACAACATGTCCTCAACCGTCTTGATCGTCTTGGCATTGATCTCGTATGCCCGCTGCGCGGTGATCATACTCACCATCTCCTCCACCACGTCAACATTCGAAGATTCCAGCATGCCCTGCTTGAGTTCGCCGAAACCCTCGCTGCCGGCCATCCCCACCATCGGGGTGCCCGACGCCACCGTTTCCACGAAGAGATTCCCGCCGATCGAGCGGAGGCCTGCCGGGTTCACGAACTTCGCCAGTTCGAACTGCCCGACCTTCACCGGTTCCGCACTCCCGGTCGACGTCGCCTCGATCGTACCATCCGTCGCGATCGAGATCGTAGCCGTATCGTCCGTGAAGGTCAGTGCCGGTTCGACCAGATACCCCTGGGAGGTCACGAGCGTCCCTTCGCCCGAGATCTTGAACGAGCCGTCGCGCGTGTAGGCGAGCGTCCCGTCCGGCCTGCGGACCTGCAGGAACCCTTCTCCTTCGATGCCGACATCGAGCTGGTTCTGGGTCGGGGTCATGTCGCCCTGGATGAAGCTCCTGTTGGTCGAGATGGGGATCGCGCCGGTGCCGACCTGCAGCTCACCGGGGACCTGGACATTGGGATTCTGGGATACGCCGGTGGTCTTCAGGGTCTGGTACATCAGGTCCTGAAATTCCGGACGGCTCTTCTTGAACCCGGTCGTGTTCACGTTGGCCAGGTTGTGTGCGATCGTGTCGACGTTCAGCTGCTGTGCGTACATCCCGGTCGCCGCAGTGCGCAATGCTCTGTTCATACTGCTCCTCCTCGTACGGTGTTGTCGTTACACCCGGCCGATCTCTAAGGACCGGTCGAGCGTCGCGTCCTGCGACTGGATCATTTTCTGGTCTGTTTCGAACCCTCTGCTGAGTTCGATCATTGCTATCATTTCTTCGATGCCTTCGACATTCGACTCCTCAACGAATCCCTGACGGACGCTGATCCTGTCCGGTGCAACATCGAGTATCCGTTCGCTCTGGTCCACGAACATGAGTGATTCATGGTCCTTCTGCAGCGCATCCGCCCGCTCCGGCACCATGATGCGAAGCTGGCCCAGAGGTTCCTTGTCCAGGGCGACTTCGCCCGACTGCGTAATGGTGAGCGCGCGGACATCGAGGCGGTCGCGATGGGGTAATTGGATCACCCCATTCATCCCCAGCACGGGATATCCCTCGGAGGTTGTCAGCACCCCCTCCTTGCTCAGCGTGAAATTGCCGTTCCGCGTCAGGCGTGTCCCGCGCGGGGTCTGGATCGCGAAGAATCCATCGCCGTCGATCGCCAGATCCAGAGGATTGTCGGTCTGCTGCAGGGAACCCGACGTCGTATCGATGTATCTGCCGGTGGTCACGCCGGTCATGTCGCCGCGGCCGTCCGCTGCTCCCTGGGCGGACTGTTCGAGCATGCGTACAAACACCCGGTCCCGTTTGAACCCTGTGGTATTGATGTTCGCGAGGTTGTTCGCAAGGACCTCCATGCGTGCCATTTTCGGCCGCATAGCGGCCTCGGAAGAATAGATGCCCTTGATCATGCTTTTCCCTCCCCATTCTTCACAGGTGGCTGCGCCATGGCCTTCAGTTTCTCCGCCAGGTCGAACTCTCCTCGTCCGACACCGAGCTTCCGGGCGGCGGTCAGGCGCTGACCTTTGGTTGTTGCACGTGCCATGGCGGTCTGCATCTTGCCCGGGGTCAAAGCAGGCGACGGCCGTTCGTGGAACTTCCGGGCAAGTGTGATCTCTTCGCTCCCGCGGCGGAATGTCCGCGCAAGCTGCAGGGATGTCTCGCGACCCGGATCCTCCTCCTGCTCCTCTTCGCGTACCGGGACATTGAACAGCGCCCTGATCCGCTCGGGTTCGGGCTTCATATCATCGTCCTCATCCTCCTCCGGAAGCAATGCCGTCTGCTGGTATGCGCTCAATTGCGCAGCGATGGACACGGCCGGAGCCGGCGTCACAACGGCCACAGGGGCAGGGGCGGGCTCCCGCCGTGTCATTCTGACAACGACCACCAGGGCAACGGAGGTCACGGCCAGACTCACAAGTATGCTGATCGCCACGAGGACAGGCATCGTCCAACGTGCGGGCTCTCCGGCACGGGAGGGTCCGTCCACATTCTCACGCTCCATTTGCATCTTTGCCACGCCGGGGATGTCGATCAACGACGAACCGGTGGCATTGCGCGGTTGTTCGGGCACAGGTTGCGGCGGGGCCGCAACCACCGGAGCGGGCTGCACCGGTGCCGGCTTCACGACGGGGGGCTGGCGCACGGCGGCGCTTCCACTCACCTCCACATAGAGCTCATTGCCGCTCGCCGGACACACGCAGCGATAGCTGCTGCCATGCACGAACGTCAGAACCGCGATGATGCTGTCCATGGCGGGGCGCTGAAAGCCGATGCTTTCGAGCGGCCCTGCATTGAGGAGCCGACGGTTCAGCACAGGCGTTGATGCCGCACGTGTCCGGGAGAACACGATCCGTACGCCGTTCTTCGCCTGCTCGGTGGAGAAGCGCACGTCACCGGCGAACTGAAAGGCCACCCGTGTACGCCCACCCTGCACCGACGTGCTGACGCTGTTCAAGACGGACATCTCCTGGGCATCCACCACGGACGACCACCCAAGCAACAGTCCAAGGATGATGGTGACAACGACCGATCTCATCGTGTTCCTCTCCACACTGGCAGAAAGATGGTGAACGTCGTACCTTTGCCGATCTCGCTCTCGACCCTGATATCCCCCTTGTGCTGCGCGATGATCTTGCTGCAGATCGCGAGGCCGAGTCCGGTGCCCTTCTCGCCCTTCGTGCTGAAGAACGGCTTGAAGATCTTCTCCTGCAGCTCTTTCGCGATCCCGGTCCCCGTGTCGGTGAAGCGGACGCACACATGGAACCCGGTGAGGCTGGTGGAGACGGAGATCGTGCCGCCCTTCGGCATCGCGTCGCGGGCGTTGATCAGCAGGTTCAGGAACACCTGCTGCAGATAGTTCCCGTTCCCCCCGACCGCCGGCAGATCGGAGGCGAGGCTCTGTTCGATATCGATGCCATTTCCTTCGAACTCGTGCTGCACCATCATGATGATGTCTTCGATCGCGCGGTTGACGTCGATCGGTTCCGCGGCCACTTCTTCGGACGCATTGCGCGAGAAGTTCATCAGGCGCAGGGTGATGTCCGAGAGGCGCTTGAGCTGCTTGCTGAACATCTCGATCCAGTTCGGGAGCGGACGCCCCGCCTGAACGAGTTCGAGATGGAGCATGAGCACCTGCAACGGATTCTTGATCTCGTGAGCGATGCCGGCGGCCAGCTCGCCGATCGCCGCCAGTTTCGCGGCCTGGACCATCTGCGCCTGGGATGCCTTGAGCTCTTCGTTGGCCTTCACCAGCTGGTTGTAGGTACGCCAGTTCTCGACCCCGACGGCGGTCTGGTTCGCGAGCACCGACAGGAGTTGAATGTCCTGGTTCGAGAACTCCTGCTGCGGCTTCTCCGTATGAATGATGAAGATGCCGATGCCCAGGGACCGGAGGATGAGGGGCACGATCACGAAGTTGCGCGCACTCGACTTCGCGAGCATATGCTCCAGGTCGGGGATGATCACGGTCTTCTTCTCGGCGATCACCCAATCCACGATCCCGGCCTCGAGCTGGTGCTCGGCCTCGGCCTGCAGGCGCGGCGCACCCTTCGAGGACAACGGGAGCAGCTTGCTCGAGGTCGAGTGGAACAGGAAGATGTTGCAATCCAGCACCGGGATCACCTGCCGGGTCAGCTCGATCAAGGCACTGACGATCAACTCCGGTTCTGTCGCGGTGCTGATGATATTCGAGAGTCGCTGCGTGGCGACGAGTTCGTCGATCGAGCTGCGGATCGCCAGATTATTCTGGGTGAACTGGACATTCTCCGCCCGCAGCACATCGATCGTCTTCTCGAGTGCCTTGATGTAATTCTCACGGCTCTCGATGAACTGTTCGAACTGCGGGAGGCCTTCCTCCAACAGTTGCGTCCGACTCTTTCGTTTGGTCCCGTGCTCCATGGCTGACGTAATGGTCACGCCTCCCGCGTCTGTTCAAACTGTATGACCGCTTCCAGGTCGCCCTTCACGAGTTCCCGGTAGTTTTCCATGTAGTCCTGGAGGGCCGCCGGGTCCGTCAGCTGCAGACGGTTCAGCGCATCCTGGTCAAAATCGATCCCTTTGTCGAATTCCACCGGCTGGGTCGCCATGCGTCCCGCGAACACATCCGCGCAGTGGATCAGCGCAACGAGTTCCTTGTTGTTCTCTGCCCGGCCGGGCGTATGGTGCATCGAGATCGCCTCGACCAGATGGCTCGGCAGGTTCCACCGTTCGGCAAGCCACCCGCCCACCTCCGCATGGGTCACACCCAGCACGCTCTCCTCCGCTTCCAGTGCCGTGAGATCGGTCTCGCGAACGATCTCCATGATCCGCTTGTGTTCGCTCTTGAAGTAGCGGTGAAGGACCGACACACCCATATCGTGCAACAGGCCGCCGACGAACACCTCGCCCGACACCCGGTACCCGAGGTCGCGGGCGAGCCGGCGCGCAAGCACGCCACTCATGATGGCATGGTCCCAGAACCCCTTGGCGTCGAACATCGCATCGCCCTTCTTCTGCAGCGAACTCACCAGCGAGATCGATATCACGATCTCTTTCAAGGCATCATATCCCAGGACAATGATCGCAAAGTCGATGGTGGAGATCTTCCGCGGGAACCCGTAGAACGGCGAGTTCGCGATCTTCAGCACTTTGGCCGTCAGGGCCTGGTCCGTGGAGATCAGCTTCCCCAGCTTCGACGCACTGGTCTTCGGATTGTCGACCAGGTCGACGATCTCCATCGCGATCGTCGGCAACGCCGGCAACTGGATGATCGTCTGGACCTTATCTTTTATTGTCTCGGGTGACATCATGTCGTAGATCTTCTCCCGTCAGACACAGTCATGAATGATCGATGCAAGCCGGCCCAGGGCAGTGTCGTGCACCTGTTGTGCCTCGGGTTCGGTCACGCCCATCAGCTTCGCGACCTCACTCATCGTCAGTCCCTCCTGGTAGCAGAGGGCAAGTGCCAACCGCTCCTGATACGGCAGCTTCCCGACCGCATCCACCAGCGACGACCGCAACGCGGACACCAGCCGGTCGAACGAAGGGGCCTTTTCCAGATCACGCTTCAACAGAGCGGTCTCTTCCGTGAGACGCTCGACCACAAGGTCTTCTTCCGTCAATCCCAGCAGCGCCAGCGCACCCGGTGCGATGGTGCCGATATGATCGGCGCCATACGCCCCGATCTCCATGCGGTGACAGAGCACATCCGCGATGTGGACCGTTGCCGTCAGCGCCGGATCGGCGACGGCTTCCGCGGGGCGGTGATGGCAGCGGACAGCTTCCACGATGCGCTCCCCCAGGCCCCACCGCTGCACCAGTGCCGCACCGGCCTGCTCATGATCCGCGGGTGAGGCGGGCGGATGCGCGTTCTGCAGGACCGACCGGAGGGAACTGTCCACGGAACCTGCCGGGATGATCAATCCAAGATCATGGAACAGACCGGCAATGAATGCATCGGCCGGGGGAACCAACCCGTGCTTCGCGGCAAGAAGCCGCGCTGCCAGTCCACACGCGATGGAATGCCGCCAGAACTGCTCGTACTGCGAGAACAGGCTCACGACCGTATGGAGTGCGCCTGACACGACCACGCGCATCAGTGTATCGCGCAGAGCCTCAAAGCCAAGCAGGGTGATGGCCTCGGAGACGGTGGCCACGCGCGACGGCAGGGCGAGGACAGGCGAGTTCGCCCGCTGGATGAGGCGTTCACTGAGGTCACGATCGGTCGCAACGATCGCCCCGAGCTGCGAAACGCTCGATGCCGGGTCACGCATGAGCTCAAGCACCTGCTCCAGCAACGGCGCCCGCTCCTGCATACTTCCCATGGTCGCGCTTTCCTGTGCGCTCATTCTGGCCGTCTGACCTCTCATGACCATTCTCCAAATCCAGCCAGCATGGCGGCGACGCGGGTCACGGCCCGACGGTGGAGGACCTCCACATCGTCCCGTGATACCCCGATCATACCGGCGATGCGCGCGAGTGACATCCCTTCGAAGTAGTGCAAGGCGATCACGAGACGTTCGCGCTCTTCCAGTTCTTCATACGTATTGATGAGGTCTTCCCGCACGACGCGGGTCTTCAACTCGAGCGCCGGTGCGCGGTGTGTGATCCGTTCCTCCAGCAGAACCGCCGGATCGTCGCCCTTCATCCCCCTGCCGCCCGGCTGGAGGCCAAGGGTGAGCAGTGCGTTGGCCGAGAAGAGGGTCCGCGGCTTGCTGCCGGGAGGACCTCCGAACAGGCGATGGCAGATCACGTCGGCGACGTGCACGATCGCTGCAAGGACCGGGTCGGACTCTCTGCCGGTCGGCGCATGATGATGGCGCACGGCGTCGCGGATCGCCGGATCGAGCGTCTCCCACCGGTCCAACATCCACGATCCTGCTTCCTCGTGCATCCTGGCCTGCTGGTCCATGCCCATCGGTTCGCCGTCGCCAGCGGAGTCCCAGTCACGGATCGCGTCGACCTCCGGCGAAGGGAGATCCTCGGCGAGGAACAGGAATCCGATATCATGGACAAGGCCGGCGATCAGTGCCCGGTTCGGGTCACTGTAGCCCGTTTCCAGGGCGACAGCACGCGAGACCAGCGCGCAGAGCAGCGAGTGGTTCCACAGAGGCTCGCACATATGAAAACTGTTCACGATATGCCGTGTGGCGCGCCCCGCAACCGCCCACTTCACAGTGTCCTTCACCCGCTGGGCACCCAGGAGCCCGACCGCCAGATTGACGTCCCGGACCCGGCCCGGCAACCCGAACGCGGAGTTGGCGGAAGCCGACAGGGAGCGGAACAGGATCGGATTCCATCCGATCACCGCTGCCAGGCGGGAGGCCGAGGCACCGGGATCGTTCACCAGATCCACCACATACTCCATGACCCGTGCTTTGAACGGAAAGGAAGCTCCCGTGTCGAGCGCGCGGCGCTCGAACGTGATGCTATGTGTCTGCTGTTTCGAGTTCATGCTTCCATCGTCACGAGTTTATTGCGCAGCGACCGCAGGACCTCCGAATGGATCTGCGACACCCGGCCTTCGGATATCGACAGCACCTTCGCGATCTCGGTGAATTTCAACCCCTCGTAATAATAGAGTGCGACGACCGTCCGATCGCGCTCTGACAACCGCTCCACGGCTTCCATCAGGATCGTGCGTGTCTCCTGGTCGCTGATCCGGTCGAACGGGCTCGGGCCATCGGACGGAGCCGCATCGAGGGCCTCCGCGCTTTCGCTCTCGTTCATGTATTCGGCATCGCGCGCCGGCACGGCATTCCCGCCGCCAATGAGCTTGTGATACTCTTCCAGGGAGAGTTCCAGCTTCCCTGCGATCTCCTCTTCCAGCGGCTCACCGCCCTTCTCCTGGGCGACGTCGTGCGCTGCTTTCCCTACCCGGCGTGAAGTTTCCCGCACCGAACGCGGTACCCAATCCAGCTTCCGCATCTCATCAAGGATCGCTCCACGGATCCGCGGAACAGCGTACGTCTCGAATTTCACATTCTGTGCCGGGAGGAAGCGATCCACGGCCGTCAGCAACCCGAGAATGCCGAAGTGCACAACATCATCGAATTCCAACCCCTGGGAACGCGCCTGCAGATGCAGGTTGTACTTGGATACGACATAACGGACGAGGTCCAGGTACTGGACAACGAGCTTCCGCTTCAACTCCGGACTCCGGTGCTGAAGGAACTCATCCCACAGGTGCTGTGCCGTTGTGTGCATGTTCTATGCGTCCTGAAGGTCACGCCGCCGAAGCGGATGCCTGCGTTGTTGGGGGTTCCTGGTCTTCCGCAGCCCCCTCGTCGCTGCGGGGTGTAGGTTCGGCGACCGATGCAACCGGCGTCGGTTTCCCCTTCATGCCACTCGCTACAACAAGGACCACGACCTGTCCGGCCACCACCGCGATGAACACGATGAAGGCGCGTGCGATAGCGTCCATCACCGGCGCCCCCTGCGTGCCGAAGATCACGGCAGAGACGAAGAAGGCCAGCAATCCTATCTGAAACATCACCTTGGTCATAGCGCCACCGTCCGATGGATCGATGCCTGAATGTGATCACGGAGGATCGTCCTGGCCAGTGCCTGGAGCGACAATGCCGCCGCGGAATGCGGGAATGCACTCACGAGCGCCTTCTGACCGCGGATCGATTCGCCCGCACGCACATCCGCCGGGATGATCCCGGCACATGCCACCTCGCGACCGAGGAAATGAAGGATCGCGGCACGGATCTTCGTGTAGGTCTCCTCACCGTCCCGGATCGTCCGCGCGGTGTTGATCACCAGTTCCACCATCTGCCCGGGGGCATTCAGGCCAAGGACCTTGATCATCGCATAGGCATCCATGACCGCGGTCGGTTCCGGCGTTGTCACCACGAGAACGCTGTCCGCTTCCTCACCATACCGGATGATCTCGGGCGTGAGTCCTGCCGCCGTGTCAATGATCACCACGTCCACATGCTCATCACGGTCCATCACCTCCGACAGCAGCCCCTCCTGTTCAACGAGCGTCGGTTGCGGGTAGGATGGGTCGCCGCTGCTTCCTGGAAGAAGCTGCAGGCCCGGTGCCAGGGTCACCAGCACACTGTCCACATCCTGCTCGCCACGCAGCACATCGCCGAGGCGGAAGCGCGGTGAGACTCCGGCCATGACATCGAGGCCTGCCAGATTCGCATCGGCATCCACGAGCAGGACCTTCTTGCCCAGCCGGGAGAGAGCCAGACCCACGTTCAGTGCCACCGTGCTCTTGCCTACGCCGCCCTTCCCGCTGGTAATGGTCAGCAGATACGGACGCGCGGGCCTGCCGGCGTCGGCATACCCCCGCATCATTGCGCGCATCCCTGTTGCCTGATCATGCATGGGCCATCTCTCCCGAATACACCATCGCCGCCAACTGCGAAGCCTGGACCTGCCGGATATCATCGGGCACGGCCTGACCGGTGGTCACGTACGACAACGGCAGGCTATGACGGTGAATGATGCTCAGCATCGGACCGTACGTTGCAGCCTCGTCCAGTTTCGAGAAGATCAACCGGTTCGGCTTCACCACTTTGAACTGATCGATGATCTCTTCGCAGGTCTTGACGTTCGTCGACGCATTGAGCACCAGGTGCGTCTCGTCCGGGTCGGCAGCGAACACGAACTTTGCGAGGTCATAGAGTTCCTTCTTCGAGCGCTGGCTGCGGCCCACGGTGTCCAGGAACACGAGATCCTTGCCCCGGAACTTCTTCAGGACGGTCCCCATCTCCGATGGCTTGTAGACGACATCCATCTGGATGTCCGCGATGCCCGCGAACGTGCGGAGCTGCTCGATGGCGCCGATCCTGTACGTATCTGCCGAGATCAGGCCAACATCCAGGCCGCTCAGCAGCTTGTTGATCGCCGCCAGTTTGGCGATCGTCGTGGTCTTGCCCACCCCGGTGGGGCCGACAAGTGCGATCACCTTGGTCCGCTTGCGCCGCCCTTTCTCCGCTTCCGCCGTGGGGATGATCCCCGCAATGGCCGCGAGCAATTGCTTCTCGAGATAGGTCTTGTTCGTGATCTGGTCCTGGTTCGAACGAGCGTACACCTCCTGGATGATGTCCGCGGCAAGATGCTCGTCCACATCATGCTGGATCAATCTGCTATAGGCCTTTTGCAGCATGTCGGGCATCGGGGGCATGTGGGCGTACTTCAACTGCTCCACGATCGCTTTGAGCGTGCCCTTCACGTCCTCCATGTCGCTGCGGAGTTCGAACATCCCCGATGCATCCGCACGCCGGCGCCCCGACGTCGCCGCACGCACATCATCGGCTTGCCGGTCGCCGAACTGCTCCGCAATGCGGCGCAATCCCGCGAGGGCGGTGTCTTCATCCGCCGCGGCACGCGACTGTTCCAGCTGGCGCTCGAACCCGCCGGCCGCCTGACGGCGCCGGTAGGTATTGGGTGCGGGCGGCGGTGTATCGTCGATGGCCCCGGTGACCTCGAAGGCGTCGCGGCCGAGGAAGTTGAACGGGCCCCCGCGGGCGATCTTGCGGCTGCTCACGACGATCGCATCCGGCCCGAGTTCCTTCTTCATCTCCTCGGTCGCTTCCTTGAGGGAATGGGCGACGAATTTCTTAATCCTCATAGGTGGCCTCAAGTTTTCCTAAGAATTCCACTTCAGTGTCCGGGGGCAATTCGGTGAATGACAGAACCGCCACGCCGGGGAATGTCGTATGGATCAAACGGTAGAAGTACGGACGCACCGTGGCCGCACACAAGATCACCGGCGAGTACCCGGCGGCACGGACGGCCTCAATGTTCTCGGTCAGGCTCACATGGATCGACTGGATCTGGCGCGGCGACAGGCCAAGGCTCGGACTCGTATCGCGCTGGTTCTGCAGGGCCGCGGTGATGGTCTGCTCCAACCGGGGATCCATCGCGATCGCATGGACCATCCCCCGCGCATCACTGTACAGGCGTGCGATGGTTTCCGACAGCGCGTGCCGCACATATTCCGTCAGGACATCCACATTCTTGGTGACCCGGGCGTAATCCACGAGCGCCTCGAGGATCGTGACCAGGTCGCGAACCGGGATGCCCTCGCGCAGAAGACTCTGCAACACCTTCTGCACGGAACCCGTCGGGAGCAGGTCCGTCGTGAGCTCCTCGATCACCGCCGGGTAGTCCTTCTTCAGGTTCTCGACCAGCTTCTTCACGTCCTGACGCCCGAGGATCCGGTCGGCATTGCGGCGCAGGACCTCCTGCAGGTGCGTCGAGAGCACGGCCGACGGTTCAACGACCGTATAGCCGTACAGTTCGGCACGGTCACGCTCGGTCCCGGCGATCCACACCGCCGGCAGGCCGAACGCAGGCTCCTGCACGCTGAACCCTTCCAACGAGCCGTCCGCGGTCCCGGGATTCATCGCCATGTAACGGTCCATCAGCAGCGACCCGGTCGCCGTGACATTGCCACGGATCTTGATCACATAGTCATTGGGATCGAGCTGGAGGTTGTCGCGCACCCGCACCGGCGGGATGATGATCCCGAGATCGATCGCCAGCTGGCGGCGGAGATTCGTGATGCGCGCGAACAGGTCCCCATCACGCGCTTCGTCCACCAGCGAGATGAGGCCATAGCCGATCTCCAGTTCCACCGGGTCGACCTGCAGGTAATCCTCCACGCGCTCTTCGCGGGGCGCGGTGGCGGCCGGGGCAGCCGTTTCGGGCGCTGCGGGGGCCTGCACCTCACGCAATTTCACGTACCCGACGCCGCCGGAGATCATCGCCAGGATCAGGAACGGGATCGTCGGGAGCCCCGGGACAATGGCGAACAGGAACAGTGCACCGGCAGTGATGAGCAGCGTCTTCGGCCGTCCGAAGACCTGGCTGCGGATCTCCATATCAAAGGCATTCCCCGCAGCGCTGCGGGTCACGATCATACCGGATGCCACGGCCACGATCAGGGCCGGGATCTGTGTCACGAGGCCGTCGCCGACCGTGAGCAAGGTGTAGGTCTGGAGTGCGTCCTTGAAATCCATCCCGCGCTGGGCCACCCCGATCACGAACCCGCCGAGGATGTTCACGATGTTGATCAGGAGGCCGGCGATGGCGTCTCCCTTGACGAACTTGCTGGCACCGTCCATCGCCCCATAGAATTCCGCTTCGCGGGAGATCTCGCGGCGGCGCTCGCGTGCATCCTTCTCGGAGATCATGCCGGCGTTGAGGTCCGCGTCGATGGCCATCTGCTTGCCGGGCATTCCGTCCAACGTGAAGCGTGCCGCCACTTCCGCGATGCGCCCGGCGCCCTTCACGATCACCACGAACTGGATCAACACGAGGATCAGGAAGATGATGAACCCGACCACATAGTTCCCCTTCACCACGAAGGAACCGAAGGCCGTGATCACTTCCCCGGCATACGCCTCGCCGAGGATCAGGCGGGTCGACGCCACATTCAGGCCAAGGCGGAAGATGGTCAGGATCAGCAACAGGCCGGGGAACACCGAGATCTCGAGCGGGTTGGTGAGATACATCGACACCATCAGGATCACGATCGCGATCGTGATATTGGCGGCAAGCAGCACATCCAGCACCATGGCCGGGATGGGGACCACGAGCAATGCGAGGATGAAGATCACGCTCACAGCGAGAATGACGTCGCTGTTGGCGTTCATCATGCGCATCGGGGCCTTCCACGCGCTTCCACTTCCGGTCTGTACCGCCGCTGTTGCCATATGCTCAGTTCAGTGTTGCTGTCTGTGAGGCATGTTTGAGCCGGTAGATATACGCAAGCAATTGTGCCACCGCCTGGAACAGTTTCTCGGGGATCTCCTGTCCGATCTCGACCGAACGAAACAACGTCTGCGCGAGAGGTTTATCCTCGACGATCGGGACGTTATGGGCGTTCGCGATCTCGCGGATCTTCAGGGCGACCAGGTCGGCACCCTTGGCCACCACGGTCGGCGCGTGCATCTCTTCTGCGTTGTACTTTATGGCCACGGCAAGGTGGGTCGGGTTGGTCACGACCACATCCGCCTTCGGCACGTCCTGCATCATGCGGCGGTATGCGATCCGGCGCTGGATGCTGCGGATGCGCCCCTTCACCGCCGGGTCGCCTTCCGTGGACTTGGTTTCTTCCTTGACCTCTTCCTTGCTCATCTTCAGGTCGCGTTCATGTTCGAAGCGCTGGAAGAAGTAGTCCGCCACCGCCAGGACCAGGAACGCCAGCCCGGACTTCATACCGAGGCCATACGCCGCACTGCCCAGATACCCCATCACCGCCATCGGATCGCTGTCCACCAGGGTCGGCGACTCCGCAATGACGTCGACGATGGCCCAGTAGGACACGAGGCCGACGACGGAGACCTTGGCAAGACTCTTCCCGAGTTCTACCAGCGACCGGCGGGAGACCAGGATCTTGCGTATCCCCTGCAACGGGTTCAACTTGTCGAAGGTGGGCCGCAGCACCTCGGGCGAATACACGAAGCCGACCTGCATGTACGACGAGGCGAGGCCCACCACCATGATGCCGAAGATCACGGGCGCCAGCAGCATGCCCAGCCGGATCACGCCGCCGCTCATGAGGGCGTGCACGTTCTCGGCACTCACCGTGAGGGAACCCGACCGCATGAATGCCGTCCGGGCGATCTCCGCCATGCCGCCCGCCAGTGCCGTGCCACCGGCATACAGGATCATCAGACCGAACAGCAACACCAGGGCGGAGTTCAGCTCCACGCTGCGGGCGACCTTTCCCTTGCGTCTCGCTTCCTCGCGCTTGCGATCACTCGCTGGTTCGGTTTTTTCCTGGAATGAGTCTTCGGCCATGGCCTTACATTACACGGATCAGTTCCACAATGTCCTCCTCGAAACCCGTCAGCAGGTTCTTGAAGGCGTATACCAGAAGCGGTGCGGCGGCCATCAGCACCAGCACGCCGACGCCGATCTTCACCGGAAAGCTCACCATGAACACGTTCACCTGCGGGGCGACACGCGACAGGATGGCGAGTGCCACATTCATCAGGAACGACGCCACGATGATCGGGGCGGCGCATTTCAGCCCGACAACGAACATGATCCCCGTCATCCGTATCAACTGCTCCGCCATCGGACCATTCACGGAGAATCCACCGAGGGGGATCACATCGTAACTCAGGACCATCGCCTGCAGCACGAAATGATGGCCGTTGATCAGGATGAACACCAGCAGCAACGCCAGGTACAGGAATGCGCCCACGATATTGTTGGAGCCCGTCTCGGGATCGAACGCCGTGGCGATCGAAAGGCCCAGATCGAATCCGATGAGCTCACCGGCGACGCGGACGCCGGCGAACACCAGCGACATCGCAAACCCGATCACCATCCCTGTCAGCGCCTCCTGCACGGCCATGATCGCCAGCGGCAGCATGCGCAGGTCCACGTCCGGATGCCGGGCGGCCATCAGGGGATACAGCACGAACGCCATGAACATCCCGAGGGCCGCCTTGACCTGCGCGGGCACGCTCACATGACCGAGCACCGGCGCAAGCGACAGCAGCGTCGTGCACCGGATGAAGATCATGATGAACAGCACCAGCTGAATGGCGTACACGTCCATGGCCTAGCGTCCCATCGCGGGGATCTGATTGAAAATGGTGACTGTGAAACCGATCATGATCTCCATCATCCAGGGGAGGGTCAGGACCGCAACGACCGCCACAATGATGATCTTGGGCACGAATGTGAGCGTCACCTCCTGGATCGACGTCGCGGCCTGAAAGATCGCGATGATCAAGCCGATAATGAGGGAGAGCGCCAACATCGGTGACGATACCAGGATCATGGTGTAAAATGCCTCACGGAACAGATAGACAACCATTTGCTCGTTCATGGGTCGGCCCTTTCCCGTGCTACCGGAAACTTTCGAGGAGCGACCGGATCACCAGATGCCAGCCGTCGACGAGAATGAACAACAGGATCTTGAACGGCAGAGAGATCAGCACCGGCGGCAGCATCATCATGCCCATGGAGAGCAGGATGCTGGAGATCACCATATCGATGACCAGGAACGGGATGAACAGCAGGAAGCCGATCTCGAACCCGATGCGCAGTTCGCTGATAGCGAAGGCGGGGATCAAGGCATGAATGGGCACATCGTCCCGGGTCTCGGGCTTGTCCACATTGGCCAGCTTCACGAAGAGCGCCAGGTCCTCTTCGCGGGTCTGGCGGAGCATAAACTCACGGACAGGGACGATCCCGCGGTCGTACGCCTGTTGCAGGGAGATCGTGTTCTTCATATAGGGCTGGATCGCATCCTGGTTGACCCGGTTCCACGTCGGGGCCATGACGAAGAACGTCAGGAACATCGCCAGCCCGATCAGGACCTGGGAAGGGGGCACCTGCTGGGTGCCGAGGGCCTGACGGAGGAAATGCAGAACGACAACGATACGCGTGAAGGCGGTCGTCATGATCAGGATGGCCGGGGCCAGGGAGAGCACGGTCATCAGGAACAGGATCTGCAGGGTCACGGCAACGTCATCCGGACTACTGGCTTTGCCCACTTCCACCGAGAGTTTCGGCATCGGGATCGGCTTGTCCTGCGATGCCGCAACGCCTGCCACAAGGAGGCACAACAGTATCACCACGATCACCCGCTTCATGCGCTCTTCTTCTCCAGCTTCCGGTTCACCAGGGTATTCAGTGTTGCTTGCAGCTGTGCGGCGAATCCTGTGGCCTGCACCGCGGTCACGGCCACAGGCCGCGCTTTCTCTTCCTGGCCGCATTCTTCTGCCGCGAACTCCGTCAGGGTCTGCATGCCCTGCTCACTCAGGCCCACCACCACGACGCGGTCCGCGATCTTCAGGGCCACGACCGATTTCTTGGGCTGCAGCGACTTGCGGCCAAGGACTTCGATCTCCAGCCGCTGGCCCGGCGCCTGTGCGCCCGGTATCACGTAGCGCTTCAGCAGGTACATGACGCCGAACATAAGCGCCAGAACCGCCCCGAGCGACAGGATCATTTTGATGAAGATCCATTCCATGGTCAGCGTCCCAGCCCCCGTACGCGTTCCGACGCCTCGACGAGATTGGTGATGCGGATGCCGAAGTGCTTCTCGATCACCACCACCTCCCCTTCCGCCATCTTTTTGCCGTTGATCAGGACATCCACCGGTTCACTGGCGAGTTTCTCGAACTCCACCACGGATCCGCGCTGGAGATCCAGAACATCCCGGATCAGCATGTTCGTCCGGCCCAACTCGATCGCCACCGGCAAGGTCAGGTCCATCAGCAGATCGAGCTTCTTGTCGCGCTCGGCTTCCACTCCTGGCGTCGCCTCGAGGTTCTGGAACTGGGCACTGCGGACCTCAACGGACGCATCCGGTGCGGCCATCCCTTCATTCGGGTCCATCCCGAGCAGCCCGTCCATCTCTGTTCCTGTTGAATCTTGCATACCCTTCAGGCTCCTGATGACTGTTCACGAAGCACGTTCGTTACCTTCACCGCCACTTTTCCCTTCGACACGCCGGGCCGGCCCAGCACGCGCGTCTTGCCGCCGATCTGCACCTGCACCTCTCCGTTCACCGGGAGGTTCGTGCGCAGGATATCACCCGGCTCGAGGTGCAACAGGTCACGCAGCGAGAGCGACGTTTCCCCCAGCAGACATGTGGCATTCACACGCGTCTTCCCGACCTGGCGGAAGAGCGGTGCACGCCAATCGCTCTCGCCCTTCACCCCCGCACCCACGCTGAAGTGCTGCATGTTCAGCTTCGCCAGCACATCTTCCAGCGCGAAGGTCGGGAAGCAGAGATTCATCATGTATTTCTGTGAACCGATGATGACCTCGAACGAGACCACCATCACGATCTCGCTGGCCGGCGCGATCTGTACGAAGTCGCCTTCGATCTCATAGCGTTCGAGCTTGAACGTGAGTTCGGCGACCGTCTTCCATGCGCGCTGGATGTCCGACAGGGCACGCTGGATGATCCCCTTCACGATGCTCTGTTCGATCTTCGTGATCGGGCGCGCGTTCTTCTCGCCTTCCGCCACGCCGCCCATCAGGTGTTCCACCATCGCCAGCAACAACTGGGGACTGACCTCCAGCACGGCGAGGGCATCCGATTCCGTGATACGGAAGACGTAGAGGGAGCTCGGACTCGCGATCGACAGCACGAATTCGGAGTAGAACAGCTGATCGACGGACGAGACATTGATCGTCACGGTCGTCTGCAGCCGCGAGACGAGATACGAACTGAAGGTCTCGCCGAAGCTCTCATGCACCGCCTGGAACGTCCGGAGCTGGTTCTTGCTCAGGCGGTGCGGCAACCGGAAGTCGAAGGTAATAGCTTCCTTCTCCGACTTCTTCGGTTCCGGTGGTGCTTCGACGGCCTCGATCGTTCCGGTGGATATACCGGACAACAGACTGTCGATCTCCTGCTGGGAAAGTATCTCCGGCACGGTGCGCTCGCTACTGGATGATGAACTTGCTGAAGTACACGTTGGACAGTTTTCCGGTGCGGAGGAGCTTCCCTACGCGCTCGGTGATCTCCTGGCGGATGGAATCACGGTTCTCGGGCATCGAGAGGGTCGTGAGCGACTTTGCCGTCAGGATCGTGTTCAGGGCGTCCCGGACCTGAACATCTTTCGCTTCGATCTCTTTCTTCGCTTCAGCGGTGCTCACTTCGAAGCCGACGGTCGTCAGGAGGAACCGCGTCCCGTTGGTGCCGGCGGGATTCAGGATCACGTCCTTGACGATATAGATGTTCGGCTCGGCACCGCCTTCGCCTTCCTCGCCGCCCTCGGACTTCTCACCATGCGCTGAGGATTCCCCGGCTGCTTGCTTTTCAGGGGCGCCTGCAGCGGGGGGGGCGATGAATTTGGGAAGCAGCCAGATCATCAGGCCGCAGATCACAACGAATACGGGGACGCCGAACATCAGCAGCTGCTTGATGGAAATGGCGCCGCCCGCTGCTTTTGCTTCCGCTGCGGCCGGTGCCGCTGGTGCTTCTTGTTTTGCCATAGTCCTTGCAGGTAGTTGTGGGACACTCCTTTAGCAGAGGTCAAATCATGTGCCACGGAGTCCGGGACAGGAATGGGTAACTTTGCGCAGGAAGAGGGGTAACAGCGGGGAGAGGTGCGGTTTTGGGGGATAATATTAGCCACGTGGTGGCTACTGAGGTACCTATACCCTCAAATTACCCCCTTTTTCGTGGAGTTGCGAGGCAACGGCGTTTGTATTCAATGACCGCCTTCACCACATCTTCAACGGATTCGCGGACCATGAGCTTCTTTCCCGTGGTCGTGGTAATAAGCGTATCCGGTGTGGATTCGACGAATTCGATCAGATCGGCATTTACCACGATCTTGGCATTCTGCAGCTTCGTAAGTTCGATCATGCCAGTCTCCTTAGTACCAGAGGCCGGGGACGGGTGGCTCCACCCGTCCCCGGTCACCTATGGCTTACCGTTTCAAGTTCACCACTTCCTGCAGGAATTCATCGCTCGTGCTGATGACACGTGCACTTGCCTGGAAGCCCCGCTGGGCGGTGATCATCTTCGTGAATTCATCCGCAAGGTCGACATTCGACTGCTCGATCGCCCCGGCGGTCAGCGTAGAGGAATCGCCCGGGTTGATCAGCACTTCGGACCCCGAGTTCGCGGAGAGCGCAAAGGCATTGCCTCCCATACGGGTCAGGCCGGAGGGGTTCGCAAACTCCGCAAGCATGACCTGCGCCATCTTCTGGATGGTACCGTTGCTGAACGTACCGTTGATGAAGCCCTTCTCATCGAACGCCACACTCAGCAACGTGCCCGCAGAATATCCATCCTGCGTGCTCATTTTCACGGTCGATGTTTTGGAGATCAGACTCGAACCCGTCACCCCGGTGAATTCATTCATGGTGCCGAAGTTGAAGTCGATCGCCAAGTCGGCCGCACCTGTCGGTGGTGTGAACGTGACGGGTTGCGTTCCATTCACATTGAGCTTACCGCCATTGTCGAATGAGAGCGTCCCGGTTCCCACGGGGGTCTGTGCCACGCCGGCCGAAGCCGGGATCTCCGCACTCCAGTCCCAGCCACCGCTCGTGTTCTTCGTGAAGGTCAGGGCGACCGAAAGCTTGTTGCCGAGCGAGTCGTAGATATCGGCCGTGGTCGTCGTTGTGCCGCTTGCCGTTCCGGCGATCGCCGAATTATCCAGGTTTCCCGCGAACTTGACGGTGGTCGTCGCCTTCGGCGGCGATTTGATGCCGGCGTCGATCATGATATCCTCCAGCGCGGTACCCGACGGGACCACGCCCGTCCGCATCAGCCATCTTCCCCTGCATGATCGCACCAGAGCCCGTCACAACGCGCCCGTCGGCATCCCACTTGAACTGGCCATCACGTGTGTACATGTTCTGACCATTGGACTTCACGACGAAGAACCCCGGGCCGAACACCGCGAGGTCCAGATCGCCGCCCGTACGCTCGATGCTGCCCTGGTTGAACGTCGCATCCAGGGAGCTCACGGACATGCCGAGGCCGACCTGCATCGCGTTCGTGCCGCCGTTGGACGCACTCGGACGGCTGGAGTTCTGAATGGTCTGCGAATACAGTTCGGAAAAGCTCGCACGGCTTGCCTTATACCCCGCCGTGTTCACGTTGGCGATATTGTTGCCGATGACGTCCATCATGGTCTGATGGTTGCGCAGGGCGGAGACGCCGGAGAAGAGTGATCTGAGAAATGCCATGATACGTACCCTCCTTGATTCAGGTATGTTGTTGAGTGTGTCTGATGACCGTTCCTCATTCGTTCGGACCGGTCGGAGGGGCCTCCTCTATTCGAGAGGGCCAGCCCCGGTACTGCGTGACTCCTACACGATCACTGCACTATCGATGTTGGTGAAGACGTTCTCCTTCAGATGTTCGCTGTCCATTGCCGTGACCACGGTCCTGTTCTTCACGCTGACGATGAACGCCATGTCGCGCATCAGCACGAGCGAGTCCTTCGCTCCCTTCTCATCCGCCCGGTTCACGGCATTCTGCAGGCTCGCCAGATCCACGTCATTGAGCTGGATCTTGCGCGCCTGGAGCCGCTCCTGGGCATGACGCGAGAAGGTCAGGCCACGGAGTTCCTCCTGGAAGACGGAGTCGAAGGACGGACCTTTGGTGTCGGTGACTGTGGTCCGCTCTTTGAAACCATCCACTCCGCGCGCGGGGAGGAACGGTACCCGCACGCCGTTGACGTAGGTATCAGCCATGGGTCGCTCCGTTCAGGATCTCCAGGATGTTCGCCACGGGGACCTCCACACCATCGATCAGGACAACGGTTCCATTTGCCGTGAACCGCACCCCGGTGATGGTCCCCATCGTGAACGCTGAAGCGGTCATCGGTTTCGCATTGTCATCCGTCACCACGACCTTGAACGTGTACTCGCCTTTGGGCTGGATCCCCTCGCCCGGATCAAAGGTCAACCAGTTATCCCCCTTGAGGATGCCGGAACCTTCGATCTCCTGTACCATCTCGCCCTTGGCGTTGTAGATCCGGACGGTCGCCTGCCGTGCAGCTGCCTCCAGCGAATATCCGAACTTCACAGGGGTCTCACCATCATATTTCAACGTATTCCCGGTGGCCTTGATCTCCCTGCCGATCATCGTTGTTGCAAGCGAGTTCCCGATGGATTGCGCCATCAGCTGATTGGTTGAGACACTTGCCTCCAGATTGCTGTTCATGTTCGACAATTGCTCGACAGAGCTGAACTGCGCCAGCTGCGACGCGAATTCGGTCCCATCGAGCGGGTTCATCGGATCTTGATTCTTCAACTGCTCGACCAGCAACTTCAGAAAATCGTCCTTGCCAAGAGTACTGGAGGACGCCGTTGCATACGTCGGAGATGCTGCACTCAGTGATGTCTCAGAGATCGTTGCCATGGTGCTTCCCTCCTACATGACCATTTCCATGGTGTTGTACCCCATGATGCGGCCGGTATCGATCTGCTCGGCCATGTCCACCATGTAGGCGTGTTTCGATCCCTGACGCTGCCGCCGGTCGCCCTGGCCACCACCCGACTCCTTCGCCGGATGATCGCCGCCGAACGACACATCCAGGCGCTGAACGTCGATACCACGTTCAATCAGCGACTGGCGTATCTGTGGCAGTTGGACCTCGAGGGCGGACTTGACACCCGCCTGTGACACATCGATCTGGGCCTGCATCTTCCCGCCTTCCATCTTCACATGCACCGATACTTCGCCCAGCGATTCCGGCACCAGCTTGATCCGCACTTCGGAGTTCTCGCCGTTCACCTGGAGGACCATGCCTTTCACGACCTGGTCCGCCACACTCCTCGCCGTTTCCGGCGGCAGCGAGACGAACGACTCCGGCATCCGGACAGTGAACTCGGCACTGCGGCCACCCTCGGGCTTCGTCAGCGCCGAGACCGGTTGCGCAAATGCCTGGTCCTTGTGCTGCATGCTGTCGCGCATGCCGTCCTGTGCCGTTTGCGCGGGCGCTTGCACCGTCTTGATGACCGTTGCATCCTGCTCGCGCGTTGCGGTTGATGCTGATGCATCCGCCGTGATCTCCTTCGTGGCCGCCTGCGCCGTCACACGCTCGGTGCGGACCGCCGCTTCGGTACTGCCGGACGCCTGAACGTCCGCCGAACCCGACACATGCTGCAGCACGCGCACCATCCGCTGGAGATCCTCACTCCCTGTCATCTCTTCCACTGATGCCGGTGCAGTTGCCTGCGCTCGAACCGCCATCTTGTCCCCCTCCTTCGGGGAGACCGGGACTTTGGAAGAAAGATCGGGGGCTGTCGCCAGCGTACCGGCGCGACGAACGGATCTCGCGTCGGCTCCGGCCTTCCCCTGCTTCGGGATCGGGACGGGGACCGGCGTATCATTGTCGGCCAGCGTCGGAACGACCACCGGGGTGACCGGGTCCTCGACGACAGTCGTCGTGAACACGGCGACCGGGTCGGGAGTCTCGACCGGCGTCGGAGCTGCCACAGGCCTGGTAACGGACGGAGCTGTGGACTGCTCTGCCGCGACTGGTTCCATCATCGCAAGAATGGCGTCCATCGCCTGTGCGGACGACGCCGGAACGGGGGCCACGGTGGCCTGTTCCTGCACCGTCGTGGCGGCGGTCGCCTCCACGGCTGAGGCTGTGGCCACCGTTGCCGGTTGTGCCGTTGCCTCCGTGGTTCCACTGCTTGTACCGGTCAACTGGAGTGCAGCTCCGGCGAGTTCTGAAGACAACAGGTCGCCCAATGACCCGCCGGGCGCGACTGCGCCGAGCAGATCAGCAGGAGGATCCTCTCCTCCCGACCCATCGTCTCCGGACTCAGCCATGCCGGTGTCCGCCGGAGGTGCCAACGCATTCACGGTCATCTGCACGCCGCCACCAAGCAGCATCTGTTGCAGAAGCCCGAGGAACGCATCGCCACCCACCGCGGTGTCATCAGCACCCGGAGGCCGGACGCCAGCTCCCAGTACGTTCAACTGCCCGCCCATCGCGAGCAGCTGTACGGGGATACTGTTCATACGGTTCACCTCATGATGCGGGCAGCACGATCCGGTTGGAGCGCAGCCAGGATCTTTGCCGCCTGCTTTTTCTTGATTGAGAGTACGACGTGTTTGACATCTTCGTCCGGGAAGTCGGCAAGGATCCGGGCTGCGCTCGCCGGATCCATCGCTTCCAGGACCTTGGCCATGGACGCACGCTGCGCACCGCGCGCACTGTCCGTAGCAGCGAGGACCGCGCGGTTGTTCTCCATGACCTGACGGAGCCGTTCCGACAGCGAGTCGGAACGCATGAGTGCCGCAGTCACGACACCCATGAGCGAGTCCGCTGGACTCACTTCGTGTGATCCCGCACCATGCGTGCTGTCTTCCCCCTCGATCCTCCCCGGGGTGAGATGCTGCCCGGCAAGCGAATCATGGGCCACAACAGCCAGCGCCGCGGAATCGGCCGGTGCCGCAGGGGGGACGACCCCGAGCAGGTCCGGCCTGACATAGAACACTGTCCCTACGAGCATCATCGCCGCCAGCGAGGCAACGATGACCACGATCAATACTGGAAGCAGCTGCTTCATACGGCTAGAGGTCCGTCCTTATCCGTTGTGCGAGCACGTCGATCACGCGCTGGGCCTTCCGCTCCTGTTCCTTCGTCTCCTCGTCGCGCCTGCGCTGATCGATCTTCTCGACCATCTGTTTCGATTGTGACCGCTCGACCAGCTCCACGCGCTTCCCCTCCTCCGCGGTCGTCACTTCGCGCACCTTCTCTTCCTGATGTTCGATCTTCCGCGACAGGCTCTGCAGGAATGCCTGGCTCGTCTGCAGGTCCACCGCACGGGTCTTCATCTTCCGCACAGCCTCGGTCATGGCGTTGCTCTGCGCCTCTTCCAGAGAGGTGAGGCGGACCTCTTCCGTCTGCCGCTCCACCTTGATGACCGCGAGCTCACGCTGGGTCTTCTTGAGCTGCATATCCCTGACACGAATGACCGTCGATAATGGAGAGTCCGACACGCGCATGCACCCCTCACTGTCCCATCATGGATATCAGATGCTGAATACTCGGATCGAAATCCGCCCGCTCGGTCGATGCCTGCCGGAGGAAGGTCCGGATCTTCTCCCAATTCCGCAGTGCCTCATCGATGCGCGGGTTGCTCCCCTTCACATATGCCCCGATGTTGATCAGGTCCTCCGCCTCGCGGTACGTTGCCATCATATCCAGCAGGCGGTGTGCCGCTTTCCGGTGCTGCTCGGTGGTCACCGCAGGCATCACACGGCTCACACTTTCCAGAACATCGACCGCCGGATAATGGCCTGACGATGCGAGCCGCCGCGAGAGGACGATGTGGCCATCCAGGATCGAGCGCACCGCATCGGCAACCGGATCGGTCATATCGTCGCCTTCCACGAGCACGGTGTACATGCCGGTGATGCTGCCGCGCCGGGCCGTGCCCGCACGCTCCAGCAGTTTCGGCAGGATCGCGAACACGGACGGTGTATACCCCTTGGTGGTCGGCGGTTCGCCGATCGCAAGGCCCACCTCGCGTTGCGCCATTGCCAGGCGTGTGACGGAATCCATCAGGAGCATGACGTTCAAGCCGCGGTCGCGGAAGAACTCCGCGATCGTCGTCGCAAGGAACGCCGCCTTGATGCGGATCAATGCTGCCTGGTCACTTGTCGCGACCACGACCACCGACCGCCGCAACCCCTCCTCACCCAGCTCGCGGTCCAGGAACTCCGAGACCTCGCGCCCGCGCTCGCCGACCAGCGCGATGACGTTCACATCCGCACTCGTATGGCGCGCGATCATGCCCAGTGTCACACTTTTGCCCACGCCACTGCCCGCAAAGATGCCGACACGCTGGCCGACGCCACAGGTGAGCAAGGTGTCGATCGACCGGATACCGGTCACGATCGGTTTGCTGATCCGTTGCCGTTCAAGAGGATTCGGCGGGGCATTGTAGATCGAGCGGATCTCGCGCGCATGCAACGGGCCTTTCCCGTCGATCGGATGGCCCAGGCCGTTCAGCACCCGCCCCAGCAATTCTTCGCCTACGGTCGCCGACAACACCTGGTTCGTTGCCACGATCTCACTTCCGGGACCGACCCGTGCCGCATCGCCGAGGATCATCGAAAGGACCCGGTCGTTCCGGAACCCCACGACCTCCGACAGGCACTGATCCCGCCCGTCCTTGGATTTGATCACACAGACATCGCCCAGTGCGCAGTTAGGGCCGCTGGACTCGATGACCAGTCCGATCACCTGCTTCACGCTGCCGTTCACCTTCAGCAGGTCCACGCGGCGGAGACGTTCCAGGTAGTCCGATCGCGGCAGGAGCGGTGGCGGTACCGCCTGCGGTACGGCCGATGTCAGTGTCGCTTCGATCACCCTGCCTCTTCCTCGCTGGGTAACTGGGCTCCGAAAAGCGCGGTCTCGATCTGACGCAGCTGCGAGCCGATACGCGCATCCACATTGCCTGTGGCACTTACGAGGATGCACCCACCGCGCTCGATACTCTCATCCCCCTCGATCACGATCTCACGGACGGAATCCGAAGAGGAGAGCATCGCCGATCTCTGCGAGCGGACCAACGCCTCGTCTTCCGGATGCACCCGGACGGTGATGGTTTCCACGCCGACGATCCGCCGGATGGCTTCGCGCATCTGACGCATCACGACCGACTCATCCAGGGTGATCTCGCGTTTCACGATGCGTTCCGCCACCGCTACCGCAAAACGATAGACCTCCCGTTCAAGGTCGGATGCGAACCGGGCGGTTTCCTTCGCCATCGACTCCAGGAGCGTGTCCAGCCGGCGGGCCGAAGCGGTGCGCGCGGTCTCCTCCCGTTCACCAATGGCAGCCGCTGCCTCCGTCAGCCCCTGCACGCGACCGCGCTCGAACTCCTCGCGCAACCGTTCCTCCGTGAGCCCATCGTCCACGGGGATCCGGTACGGCTCCAGAGGCTTCTCCGCCCCGTGCGTCGTGTCCGGCGGGGCATGCCGCGTTTCCGCGGGCCGCACCACGGGTGCGGGCTTGGGTTTGGGAGGTGCGCCCCGGATGATACGGATCTGGGCGCCGACCTTCCGGTGCATGTGCAGGACGTTAGACAAAGACCTCCTCCGATCCTCCGCGGCCTGCGACCACGATCTCGCCCTGGTCCTCAAGCTGCTTCACGATCTCCACGATACGCGTCTGTGCGCCTTCCACTTCTTTGAGCCGGACAGGGCCCATATACTGCAATTCCTCCTGGAGCAGTTCGCGTGCGCGTTCCGACATGTTGCGCAGGACCTTTTCCTTGAGCTTGTCTTCCACGACCTTCAACGACATCGCCAGGTCACGCTTGTCCACCTCACGCAGCACACGCTGGATCCCGCGGTCGTCGACATACAGCAGATCTTCGAACATGAACATGAGTCGTTTGATCTCACTGGCCAGCTGCGGGTCAGACTGCTCGATATGCTCGAGGATGACCTTGGCGGTCGCACCATTGCACTTGTTGAGAACGGAAGCCATCGATTTTGACCCGCCCATCGAGCTCATGCTCTGGCTGATCTCCGTGCGTGCGATATCCTCGACGACATCCTCGACCTCGGCCAGCAGGGACGGCGACACTTTCCCGAGGGTCGCCATGCGGTAGCTCACGTTGTTCCGCAGCTCTTCCGAGAACTCCGTCAACACCTGCGCTGCCTGGTCCGCGGTCAGGTTGGAGAGGATCAGGGCGATCGTCTGGGGATGTTCCTTCCCCAGGAAGCTGGCCAGCTGCTGAGCATCGGCCTTCTTCAGCATGCCGAACCCCTTCACATGCGTCAGCGCCTTCACCTTCTCGAGCACATCCGTCGCCTTGCTGAACCCCAGCGAGTGCTCCAGCAGTTTCTGCGCGTAGTCGATGCCGCCCTGGATCACATACTCCTGGGCGGTGATCATATGATGGAACTCTTCGGTCACAGCATCCGCCACGGTCGAGCTGATCCCACGGACATTCGCGATCTCGATCGTCAGCATCTCGATCTCGTCCTGCGAGAGTTGCCGCATCAGGCGCGTCGCAGTCTCGACGTCCAGGGACAGCATGAGCATGGCGGCCTTCTGCCGCGCATTCAAACGATCCGTGCTTACGGGTTGTGACATTCCTGCGCCTACTCCTCTGATAACCAGACTTTCAACAACCGTGAACTCTCATGCGGCTTCTCGCGGATGTACGAAACGACCCTCTTGCGTCGCTCCTGCCGGAGGAGAACCTCCGCGTTCATCTCCTCTTCCTCCGGCGGAAGGGCGATGGCGGCCTTCTTGCGAGGCAACTGGCCTGCCAGCTCTTCCACATCCTTCTCTACCGTGGGCAGCTCGATCCGCGTGCGCACCCGGCCCAGGAGTGACCGCAACACGATCACGGCACCCAGCATGGCGAGGATGATGAAGATCTCTTCCGTATATTCGGTCCAGTCCGAGAGCGGCGACGACTTGTAGACGAACTCCTGTTCGTGCTCCGTCGGGCCGAAGGTGAGGTTGGTCACCGACACCTCATCATTCCGGAGCTGGTCATACCCCACAGCGCGGCGGACGAGCTCGGTCAACTGACCGATCTCCTCCTCGGTGCGCGGCGAGATCTCCGTGGTCTCCGCACCGTCCTTCGTGACCTTCTTCGGCACACCGTTCACCAGCGCGGCAACGGTCAGGCGGCGGATATTCCCCATGTTCTCGACGATATGCTCGACGGTCTTGTTGACCTCATAGTTCGTCGTTGTTGCGGAACTCATGCTCGCCGCCGAAGAATCGCCACCGGTGTTCTTCGATTCGGTGATCGACTCGCTGCGGACCGCCGTTTTGTCCGGATCGTACTGTTCGAGGGTGCGTTCCACCTGGCGGAAATCCAGGTCGGCATTCACCTGGACCAGGGCATTCCCGCCGCCGACGACGCTTTCCAGCAGCGATTGTGCCTTCTGTCCGAGGTATGCTTCCACCTTCTGCTGCAATTCGTACTGCGACGAGGTCATGCCTGCGATGGAGTTCGGCTTGTGCACATCCGAGAGGAGCTGTCCCCTGGAATCCACGATGGTGACATTGCCGGATTCGATCCCTTCCACGCTGCTCGCGATCAGGTGAGAGATCCCCTGCACGGTCTCGCGGCGGAGCGGTTTGCCGGACTTCAGCTTCAGGACCACCGATGCGGTGGCGGCCTTCTCGTCCTCTTTGAACAACGCGCGTTCCGGGACCACCAGATGGACGCGTGCGGCCTCGACCTCTTCCAGCGTCAGGATCGTGCGGGCAAGTTCGCCTTCCAGCGCCCGGCGATAGTTCACCTTCTGCACGAAGTCCGAGACACCCAGGTTGGTGCGGTCGAAGATCTCATACCCGATCGTGCTCGACTGGGGCAGACCTTCGCCGGCCAGCGTAAGGCGGAGCTCATAGACGCTCTGCTTCGGCACCATGATGGTCTTGCCGCCGTCATCGAGCTGATAGGGGACGTCCTTTTCCTTCAGCTTGGCAACGATCTTCGAAGCGTCTTCGGCGTTCACGTTGGAAAAGAGGGTGGTATAGCTCGGGGCGTTGACGAGCGTGACGAGCGCGATGATCGCGGCGATCGAACCAAGCGCCACGACGCCCAGCGTAAGCTTCTGCGATCCCGTCAACCGGCCCATAAATCCGGTCATCTGCTGTTGCACTGTTACACCGCTGGAGGCCATGGATTATACCTGCATTCTCATGATTTCTCGATACGCGTCCATCGTCTTGTTCCGGATCTCCATGAGAAGGTCGAAACTCGTCCTGGCCTTCTCTACGGCGATCATCACTTCATGCAGATCGACCGCCTCGCCCGTCACCATTTTGTCCACTGCTTTCCCCGCTTCATTCTGCAGCGAGTTCACGTCGGTGATCGCCCGCTGCAACGTCTCACCGAACGATGCCTGCGTCTCTTTGAGCGTCCTATCGATCAGGCCATTCTTGTTGACCTGACGGATATTCGGCATCAATGTGAGTGCCTGCCCGATCTTCATCTGTCACGCCTTTCTGTCGACCAGCGTCCCTGACCGCAACGGCTGGCGCATCGCGCCACCACCGCTGTAGGTCGTGGCACCAGGTTTCTCCTGTGCGGACACAGGGAACGCTGATTCAAAATAACGCTGCTCTTCCGCGGTCAGCGCCGGATGCCGCTCGCTCGCGGAACTCTGCGCACCGCGGGGCTGGGTCGTCTCGTCCGCCGCCTGACTCCCCTTGCGGGTGCCCTGCGAAGGGGTCAACACCGGGAACGTATGTGTCGTGATCCCACGTACATCCATGATCAGATCTCCAGAGAGTCCTTCGCCATGTTCTTTGCTGCGTTCACCGCCACCACATTCGCCTCGAAGGCGCGTGACGCTGAGATCATATTCACCATCTCCGTCACGATGTTGACGTTCGGCATGGTGACGTACCCGTTGGGGTCTGCATCCGGGTTGCCGGGATCATAGACCACGCGGGGCGGGGCAGAGTCGACCGTCTCGGTCGCCTCTACCGAGGAGACATTCGATGGATCTCCGGGGAGCGCCGGCGCACCAGCGACAACGTGTCCCGGGTGGGTCGTGCTCATCGGCATGGCCGACTGACGCAGCATCGTCGAGAACATCTGCGCCCCTTTTGCCTTGAGCTGAATGATCTTCCGTTTGTAGGGGCCGCCCTGCTCGGTGCGTGTGGTGTCCGCATTCGCCAGGTTCTCGGCGATGGCATTCATCCGGCGCCGCTGGGCCCCGAGACCTTCCGAACTGATGTTCAGTCCGCCAAACACGCGATCAAGTTTCATGTGGTACCCCGTATGCTCTTCTGGAGTCCGCGGAACGTATCGGCAATGATGCGGCTGGAGAAGCGGAACCGGATCTGGTTCTTCGCCAGTTCAGCCATCTCCTGATCGAGATCCACATTGTTCATCCCGCTGGCGGACGCGTCGCCTTGCAGGTTGGCATCTGCGGGCGGCTGCTCGACCTGGGGTTGCGCCGAAGCGATGTTCGGGCCGCCGAAGGGGATGTGCCGCTCATTCGTCACGAGGCCCGGGAACGACGGGGCCTGCATCGCCGAGGCCAGCTGATCCTCAAATGCGACCGTCCGCGCCCGGTATCCCGGCGTGGTGATATTCGCCAGATTCGTCGCGATCGTCTTATGACGCAACGCGTAAGCATCCAGCGCCCTGTTCAACACAGGGATCTTTGTTCCATCAAACAGTTTCACGGATTTTCCACAAAGGATTGTTCGCCGTTCGTTCACTGTCCGGTCACAACACGCATCCTGCACATACACCTCCGGCCCAACGTCCGTGTTTGGCCGCACACTCCGGCTTCCGCCCCTGCAGCCATGTGGCCCCGGAACGGGGCGCGGCTGCAGCAGGCGGGCATTCATCAGACACCAAGCCCCTCTTCCCAGCCCTCGTAGTGGTCCTGGAGTTTCTGCACGGTCCGGTTCTTCTTCGAAACCATCGCGTACGCTGTTACGATCGTGGCAAAAACACCCGCAAGAAATGCAATGCTTCCCACGCCCAGATTGATGCTGTTGCTCTGATTGGTGATCATGGTGTTCCTCTGATGAAAGAAGCGATCCTAGTGTCCTGGCATCTCTCTATCAAGACCGGTGCCAACGTGGGATATTGCAGGAATGCTTACTACTGATGGGAGAATCGTGTGGCGGAGACTGCCTCAGAGGGGTCTACAGTGGCTGATATCAGCCAAGTGATGGCTATTCTTCGTCATAGGCGAACCGAATGCCCGCAGAATGCCCGCATTTGCAGACAAAATCGATACCGACCACAATTTCACCATCGCGATGCACGACGATATCCGGTGTACCCGCCTCCTCGGTATCCCGATGGATCTCCTCCACCCCTGAGTGGACAACGTGCACACGCTTGATCACGTTGTCATCGGACCGGACCCCCGGCATGCTGACCTTCTTGTAGGCGGCCAGATCAGTGAAATCATCCCCCTGGGAAACATCCTGCTGGGTCATCATCATCCTCGTGTGATCTTCGTAAGTGCACCCGGGATCTCCTCAAGAGGAAGCACCAGATCGGCTATCCCGTCATCCACCGCGGCCTTGGGCATGCCGTACACGACGCAGGTTTCCTCGTTCTGCGCCACGACCATGCCCCCCTTCTGTTTGATCTTCCGCAAGCCTTCCAGGCCGTCTTTGCCCATACCCGTCATGATCACGCCCAGCAACGGTGCGTTGAACGCCTGAAGGGCCGAAAGCATCATCACATCCGCGCAGGGACGGTACAGCGTGTCGGCCGGCTCGGCGGTGATACGGGCAACGACCTCGCTTCCCTGGTGCTTGAACGTCAGATGTTGCCCTCCCGGTGCGATTAGCACCCGCCCCGGAAGCAATGCATCTCCGTCCTCCGCTTCTTTCACACTCACCTGGCTCAGCCCATCCAGGCGCTCCGCCATCGATTTTGTGAACCGCGGGGGCATGTGCTGGACCACCGCAATGCCCAGGGGGAAATCCTTCGGGAGTTTCGGTATCGTCTGCAGCAGCGCGAACGGCCCTCCGGTCGAGATGCCAAGGACCACGGCACGGAGCTCCTTCCGGCGTGCGATGGCCGCGGGGGCGACCGGCCTGGCGGGTGCTGCAGGGGCGGCATGGCCACCTTTCGTGGCATTGGCCGAATCCCGGATACCCTGCGACGCAGCTCTGATGCGCTGCAAGCGGAACTGCAACGATCTGCTCTGGACGATCGATTTGACCTTGCTGATGAGTTCGGCCTTGATCTTCACGATATCCAGCGACACGAAGGAGAGTTCCTTCGGAATGAAGTCCACGGCGCCGAGGTTCAAGGCATCCAGCGTCGACTTCGCACCGTCCGTGGTCAGAGAACTGACCATCAGCACCGGCAGCGGACATTCCTTCATGATGATGCCGAGCGCCGTCAGGCCATCCATCCCCGGCATCTCAATATCCATCGTGACAAGGTCAGGGCTGAACTCCCTGATCTTCTCGATCCCCTCCTTGCCATCACGCGCTGTCGCAACAACCTTGATCTGTGGATCCGACTCCAACATCATGGCCAACGACTTACGCATGAATGCAGAGTCGTCCACCACGATGCAATTGATGGTGCGTGTCATCTGAGCTCCGAGTACAACTTCATAAGTTCACCGACATCGATGATCATGATCACGCGGCCATCGCCGAGAATGGTCGAACCCGCGATGCCCGGAACGGTGCCGAGATAGCCACCGAGCGACTTGATCACGACCTCTTTCTGTCCGAGCAGCGAGTCCACCACGATGCCCAACCGCTGCTGTGCAAGGCCAACGACGACGATGTAGATCCAGTCATCCTGGCGATCCTCCCCATTGGACGTGCCCATGATGCTCTGCAGCCGGGCCAGGGGCAGGACCGTATTGCGGAGCCGGACGACCTCCCGGCCGCTGATCGTATTGATATCCTTGGGTTGGATGCGCACGACTTCCAGGACCGACTCCAGCGGCACGGAGAAGACCTCGCGGTCCACTTCCACGAGCAATGCCTGAATGATGGCAAGGGTCAGGGGCAGCTTGATGATGATCTTGCTTCCCTTCCCCATCTCCGATTCGATCTCGATGATGCCCTTGAGCTTCTGGATGTTCGTCCTCACCACATCCATGCCCACACCGCGTCCCGACACGTTCGTCACTTTGGCTGCCGTGCTGAACCCGGGAGCGAAGACGAGGTTGAAGGCTTCGGCCTTCGACATCTCCCGTGCCTGGACCTCGGTGATCATCCCCTTTTCGATGGCCTTGGCCTTCAACTTTTCAGGATCCATGCCCCGTCCGTCATCGGCGACGGAGATGACGATATGGTTCCCTTCGTGCTCGGCCCGTACCGTGATGATCCCCTTCTCGGTTTTACCGGCGGCACGCCGGTCCGCCGTCGGTTCGAGTCCGTGGTCACCGGCGTTGCGCATGAGGTGGACCAACGGATCATTCAGTTCTTCGATGATCGATTTGTCCAGCTCGGTGTCCTCGCCGAACGTGACCAGCTCGATCTCCTTCCCGGTCTCTTTCATGAGGTCACGGACCAGGCGCGGGAGCTTATTGAAGACCTTGGCGATGGGCACCATCCGTGTCTTCATCACCGCCATCTGCAGTTCGGTCGTGATGAAATCGATCTGCGAACTCGTCTCCGTGAGGTCCTTGGTGATCGGGATCCCCTCGTGCTGCTGGTTCATCAGATAGGAGATCTGCGTGAGCCTGTTGCGGCCGAGCACAAGTTCGCCGACGAGGTTCATGAGGCTATCGAGGCGAGCGACATCGACGCGGATCGTCGTGTCGGCGGCCTTTACCGCAGCCTGGGCTGCCTCGGGATGCTGTGCCGCCGCTGCCTGCACAGGTGCGGGGGCCTTTGCCGGTGCTGGTGCGGGGACCTGCGCCGCCGGAGCGGGTACGGGTATCTCTGCAAGGTCCGAGAAGTCGGCGGCCTCGGGCAGTCCAAGGTCGTCTGCAGACGCGTCACCAGGGGTCGGGTCAACTGCCGCCACATCCGGAGCTGCCATGCCGACCTGACCGATCACGCGGAGCTTGGGGATGATCGCCGAGAGGTCGATCTTCGCGAGGTTCCGTGCCTCGATCCGCGCCAGCAGATCCTTCATGATATCGTACGCCTCGAACATCACGTCCATCTTGTCCGAGCTGACCGTGATCTCGCCTTTGCGCAGCTTGTTGAGGACATCCTCGAACACATGGGCGAGCGACGTCATCTGCTCCAGCCCCAGGAACGAAGAGGTACCCTTCACGGTATGGACTGCGCGGAAGATGGTGTTCAGCAACTCGTTGTCGGTGACACCCTTTTCAAGCGTGAGGAGGTCCTGCCCCAGGCGCTCAAAGATCTCGCGGGTTTCAATGAGGAAACTTTCAAGGATCTCGGCCATTTCGTTGTCGAACACCGGACCTTCGCCACCGGTCTCCGTCGCCTGCTCACTCATGTTGCACCTTCTGCCATTGTTGAATAATCTCGTCCGCGCTCTGCTGACGTTCACCCGTCAGTGTATATTGCGCGTTGCTGTCGAAGTGGCCGCTCGGCTGCGAGGGCGGCAGTGAAGTGGAACGATCATGTTCACGGTCCAGCTGGCCTGCGACGTCCAGCAATTGCGCACGGACCGCCTCGATCATCGCGGTGACGCCGGCGATCTGCTGCGAGGTGATATCCTGAACCTGGAGGGCCATGGCGATGGCCATCGAATCCTGACGGGTATCGGCGAGGACCTTTTCAATGGTGGCGATCTGCTCCTGCAACGGGGACCCGGCATCGATACCGGAACGGAGCGACCCGAGGCCGGCCTCGCCTGCATCGATCCTCCCGGCCATACGGTCGAGGGTATTGAGGATCTCGACGGTGGCGGACTCGGTGGCCTGGGTCACGCTGGACAGTTGCGTTGACGCCTTCGGGATCGCACCACTGCTCTCCTCGATCGAGACCTTGATACGGTCCAGAAGGGGGATGATCCCGAAGAGCGAATCGAGCACGTTACTCACTGACATAGCGACCTTTCATCCGGGCACCTGCCATCCCTGGCAGCGCGGCCGATCGTTAGTGGGCCTTCTTCCGCCGTGTGCGCGGCGCGTGGGTGGTCTGTGTCTTGAGGGCCTCTTCCATCACCGCATCCGCGGCGCGCTGCCGTTCGCCGGTGGCGTCGAACTCCGCGGAGGAATCAAAGACGATATCCAGGCGGCGGTGCTTGTACCGCGACGTCTGGGGTTCGCTGGACGATTTGCTGAAGTGCTTCAGGAGCCGGTTCAGGCCTTCGTCCACCGACTGCATCAGCTTGTTGACCGCTGCGATCTGCTGTGCGGTGATATCCTGCACCTGCAGGGCGATCATGATATTCGTGCAATCCGCCTGGATGCTCTCGAGTTCCTGCACGGCTTCGTCCGTGGGCACCATCGCCGCCAGCATCCCCGACAACCCGGTACAGATCGTCTGTGCCTCGCCCGCGGCCGGTGTGCCCGCGGTCAGCTCGCAGAGGCGTTTCAGGGACGCCTGCGCTGCGGCCACATCGCCCCGGCGCTTCTCCTGCTCCGCCCGCATCCGGTCAACCTTCGGGTACATCACGTCCACGATGTTCATGATCTCCGTCGACGCCAGCTCCGTCGCCGTCGTGATCTTGTCCAGCTGCTTGGACGCGTGGGGCAACTTCTCCGATGTGGTCTCGACGGACGATTTGAGGACATCCAGCAACGGCACGATATCCTTCACGAAGGCGAAGACATCCTCGAGGAACGGGATCGTGCGTTGGGTAAAGACCATCAGCGCCCGCAGTTCCTCGACCTTGCGAACGATGATATTAAGTTCCTCAGGTTTCATCTGCCTGTGCTTTCCATATGCTCCGGTTGTCCGGCCCTCCCCCTACGCCGGTTTCGCTTCGCCCGCCTTCAGGATCGCATCGATCTTTTCCTTGAGGCCCTGTGCCGTGAACGGCTTGACGATGTAGTTGTTCACGCGCACCTTCATCGCCTCGATCACATCCTCCTTGTTGCCGCGGGTCGTGACCATCAGGATCGGCATCGCGGCGAACTGCGCGTTGCTCCGCACCCACTTGGTCAGCTCGAGGCCGTTCATTTCGGGCATATTCCAATCGGTGATCAGGAAATCCGCACCTTCACTGAGAAGTTTGGCCATGGCATCCTTGCCATCGCCCGCCTCCACCACGTCGGCATAACCGATCGTCTTCAGCGTATTGATCACGATCCGCCGCATGGTCAGGGAGTCGTCCACTACGAGAAACTTTACCGTTGCCATTGCATCTTCCTGGCTGTTATGAGGGGTTCCATGCCGGAGTGGATCATTCCACCCAGCTCACATATTTCGAGACCTCGTACTGGATCTTTTCCAGACTGAATGGCTTCACGAGATAGGAGCAGACCCCCAGCTCCACACCACGTTCCTTGCTTGCATTGTCCGACAGCGAACTCAGGATGATGATCGGGAGGTCCTTATACTGCGGGATGTCCCGGATCGCCTTGATCAACTCGAATCCATCCATATTCGGCATGTTGAGGTCCGTAATGAGGACATCCACATGCGAATGAGGGAGTTTCTCAAGCGCATCCATTCCGTCGGAGGCTGTCACGACCGTGAAGCCCTGCATGGTCAATGCCACGGAGACGAATTTGCGCACTGTCGTAGAATCATCGACCGCCATAATGACTTTACTCATGAGGGCATCACTCCTTCTTGTAGGCTACGGTCTTGGGAAAGTTCTCGAGTTTGAATGCGGTGGAGATCCCGTGGAGCGATTCCGCATACCCGATGAACAGGAACCCACCCCGGTTCAACGCATCGTACAGATTCGACACCACCTGGATCTTCGACGGCGCATCGAAGTAGATCAAGACGTTGCAGCAGAAGACGATATCGAATGTGCCCATCTGCCTCATCCGGATCTGGTCGTACAGATTCAAGTGCTCGAACCGGACCAGCCGCCGGACATCGTCCCGCACCGTGAAGCGGCCGTCCTCGGCCTTGAAATACTTGTCCAGGTACATCTTCGGCATGTTCCGCACCGAGTAGTCCCGGTACACTCCCTTCCGCGCCGTATCCAGCACCGTGGAATTGATGTCCGTCCCGACGACCTCCAGCTCCAGGCCCGGGTACTTGGGCTTGAGGCGCTCGAGGTACAACATCGCGATCGTGTGCGCCTCTTCCCCCGAGGAACTGGCGGAACTCCACACCCGCAATTTGTACCTGCCCGGTTTGCCCGCAAGGATCGCCGGCACCAACGTCTTCTCGAATGCCTCGAACTGCGGCTCGTTCCGGAAGAAGAAGGTCTCGTTGATGGTGATGGCATCATAGAAGAACTTGAGCTCCTCGTTCCTCCGCGTGCCGTACTTGATCAGCTGGAGATACTCCTCGAACGTCCCGAGGTTCAGCACCTGCAGCCGCTTTCCCAGGCGTCCTTCCAGGAGGTACTTCTTGTTGTCCTGAAAATAGATGCCGGTCTGCTGATAGATGAACTCCCTGATGAGCCGGAACGTATCATCGGACATCTTGACGCCGGAGGTCAGGGGTGCTTTTCCTATGAGAGGCGCGCCTACGGTCACGTTCGTCAAGCTCCAGGTGTCACGGTTGCCGGGTCATACCCTCGCGATTGCAGTGTACTCACTGCAACTTCTCGGACCATCTCGTCATCGTCCTCCAGGAAGCGGGCGATGAAGTCCGGTGCCCGCCGGTCCGCGATCGCCGCGATCACTTCGATCACGTGGATGCGCAACCAGGGGTCAGGATCGTTCATGATCGCATCCAGGAACATCACGGCCCGGTCACCGTCCAGATGGAACAGCACGTCCACGATCGCAGCACGGGTCTCTTCGTCGCCGCCTTCCCACTCCGCGGTGACAACATCGAAGGCGCGCGTGAAGAAATTCTCGTCGTACTTCCCGAGTCCGCCGGACATCACACGCCGGATCACATCCATCGTCAAACGGCCAATGATGGCCACGACGGATTTGTGTTGCGACATCGGCAACCCCGGTAGTTCGTTCACACAGAGCCGGAAGGTGTCGTCCCGCCGCGCAAGTTCCCCCCCCAGCACCGCATCCAGCTCCGGGGCGATCCCGAGGCGGCGGACCAGGGCGGTGGTCACATCCTCTTCCTTGAACCCGGCGAGCCACTTCACGGCCGAAATCTGAACCGAGAGGTCGTCCTCATTCAGAGCGGCGAGGAAATCCGAACGGAGACCGGGGAGCGACGGCAGCGGACGCTGATGGCGGTCCGAGATCCGGGAGATGGCCAGCAGGACGGTCGATCGCACGCGGCCTTTGACCTGGGTGACGACACTTTCCAGTACCGCCAGCACTCCGTCACCACCAAGGGCGCCGAGCGCCTCGATGATCGCGAAGGGCGTCACAGGGTCGGCAGCGACCGTCAGCAGCGACTGCCGCAGGCGGTCCATCAGGAAGCCGCTGGCACTGGGGTCACCGATCTTGCCCAGCGCTTCCGCGACGGCCGGACGTGTGTAGTCGTCACGATCGTACGCCTCGAAGAGGAAGGGCAGCGACCGGGCACTCTTCATGTTCCCGAGGGCCTCGACGGTCGACACGACGACGTTCTCGTCCGTATCCACCAGCAACGGCAGCAGGTGCTGCGTCGGCTCCTCGTTCCCGATCAATCCGAGAATGTCGACGGCGAATTTCCTGGTGTCCTGACTCGGATGCTCGAGATATGGAAGGATCGCCGGGATCGATGTCGAACCGAGCTTCATCAACAGCTCGGACGCCAGATTCCGCGTCACGATGTTCTTCGCATCCAGATACTCGACGATCGCCCGTGCCACATTCATACCACCAATGGTCTGGAGCGAGCGGGCGGCGGCATCGCGCACTCCCTTGCTTTCATCTTCGAGCGCTGCCGCAAGAGCCGCGACGGCGGCGAGGCCCGTGCAACGACTCAGGTCTTCGGCCGCACGCCGCCGGACATCAGGGTCCTCATCGGCGAGAAGCGCCGCAAGCTGTTTTCTGGTTTCAGGAATCATATCTGATCGTTCTCCTGGTCTGCTGCATCATACTGAGCGGGCTTCCAGAGCCCCCGCACGTTCCACGAAGATCACACCTTCCAGAGCACTATCGATGAATTTCCGGACCCCGTTCACTTCCACCATGGTATCGACCTGCTTGATGTCTTTATCCACCTGCGCAAGATGCTCCAGAAGCTTCCCATGCCTGCCGACACGGATCTTCGCCGAAGAGATGTCCATGGTCCCGATGCTCCCTACCTCGACTTCCTGCACGGCATCGAGTTTCCCTCCCGCGATCAGCGCCCGAGGAGCATGGATCTTCCCCCCGGCATCGATCGTGGCATTGATACATTCCCGCCCGATCATGATGTCCTTTTCCGCTACAACGGTCTGGTTCATCACATACAGGACGGTGACGTTGCCCCCTGCATGGATCTTTCCCTTTCCGTGCCCGGAAAAGCCCTGATGGATCGTCACATCGCCACCGGCCTCGATCGAGACATCTTCGACGTTCCCTTTCACTTCAACCGAACCTTTCACCTTGACCACCGCATCTCCCACGATGTCGCCCCGCACCACCAACGATCCGATGAAATCGACACTGCCGACCGTATAATCCAGATTCCCGGGGAGGGTGACCACCGGTTGCACTTCGACAGAGCCATCCGGACGCCTGACCGGACAACCATCTACGGCCGCCATCAGGGTCTCTTTGTCATCACTCAGCTTCGTCTGAGGCCCCGGGATGAGCCGGGCCACCTTGCCCTGTCTCACCGCCACCGGTATTCCCGTGACGCCGAGCCCTGGTCTGCCAGGCTCGGGAGGGATCTGAACGGCAAGCGGTTGGCCGGCACCGATGCTGGTGATCACGCGGGGGACATAGATGGCATCCTCGCCCGATCCGGCATGCGGGGTCGCGGCATCGACCTCGAACTTGTACTCCACGCGTCCATCCTTGCCGGGGATACCGGCATCGCCAAGAGCAATGTCCACCGGCTCACCGTCATATCCCCCGTTGATGACGCGCGCCAGGACATCTTCCTGGAGCCCATAGACCACACCGGCCTCCTTGATGATCTCCCTGAGCGCGGCAATGGTCAACGCACCCGGCGGCACGGGTTCACGCGATTCCAGATAGGCACGCGCACCACCATCGCCGATGCGACAGCGTACCTGTGGAAGACTCAGCACTTCAGCCATCGGGGTCCCTCCCTACTTGGCACAACATTCGTACGGGTCACACGCTCCGCTTCTGCTTCAACGCATCCAGCTGCGGCTGAACGACGGCGGCATAACACGACGGACAGATGCCGTGCGAGAACTGCGCCACCGATCTCTTGGTGATGTAGCTTTCCACCTGCTCCCAGCGGTTCTCCCCCACCCTGATCCGCTTGCATTTTGAACAGATCGGGAGCAACCCCTGCAATTGCTGCACTTCTTTCTGCAATCGGACGATCCGCTCGGCGACCCGCAAACGTACATTGAGCTCCACAATGTCTGCTGGTTTCGTCATGAAATCATCCGCCCCGGCCTTCATCCCTTCCGTATACCCGATCTTCTTCTCCAGCGCGGTCAGGATGATGATGAAGGTATACTCCCGCGACTTCTCGTCGCGGACGCTGCGACAGAGTGTCGGGCCATCCATATTCGGCATCATCCAGTCCGTTATCAGGACCTGCGGCGGCGCCCCGCGGTACAATGCCAGCGCCTGGACCCCATCCTCGGCCTCCGTGACGGCGTGTCCGAGCTTGCGGAGCTGGGAGACCAGCACGCGGCGGGTGACGACGTCATCTTCGGCCAGAAGAATGTTCACGATCTGTTCTCACACGTGAGATACGTTTCCCGGATCTCGTTCTGCACGATCTCGAGCTCCGCCTCCAGCTCCCGGATCATGGGTTCGGCACCCGTCAACATCCCGGAATGCCCCACGGTCTGCAACCGCTGGCACATCGACATCATGATCATAGCGCCCAGATTGCCGCTGATCCCCTTCAACGAATGGGCCGCCCCGAAGAACTTCTCCGCATCGCCGGTTTCCAACCCGTGCCACATCGTCACGATGCGCTGCGGGGCGTCCTCAAGGAACGATTGCAGGATCCGCTCGAACATGGTGGGATCCTGCTTCACGCCCAGATCCCGCAGATGCCGCAGCCGCACATGGTCCAACCGCATGGGCGGAAGTACCGCTGCTTCCGTGATCGGCCGGCCGGGGGCCACACCCTGCGGTGCGTGTACCCATTCGCGCAACTTGTCCGCCAGATCGTCGAGCACGACAGGCTTGGAGAGGAAATCATCCATGCCTGCAGCAAGACAGCGTTCCTTCTCTCCCTGGAGAGCGTTGGCGGTCATGGCGATGATCGTCCGGTGATTGGCCGCTCCTTCGGTACGCCGGATCATCCGTGTGGCTTCAAAGCCATCCATGACCGGCATATGGCAGTCCATCAGGATCACATCGAAATCCGACGTGGTCAATGCGGTCAGTGCTTCACTGCCATTCCCGACGATCGTGGTCACACACCCGAGCTTGCCGAGCATGATCGATGCCACCAGGCGGTTGGCCTCATTGTCCTCGGCCACCAGAATGCGGGCACCCTGCAGCACGTCACCGTGCCGTTCCTTCTTCGGCACCGGCGGTGCGGCTTCCACGGCCGCGCTCCCATCAACGGGGAAGCGCGCGGTGAACCAGAAGGTGCTCCCCTTGCCGACGGTGCTGTCGACCCCGACGGCACCATCCATCATCTCCGCAAGCTGCCGCGAGATCGCAAGTCCAAGTCCCGTCCCACCGTATTTCCGTGTCGCCGAACCATCCACCTGCGAGAAGGACTGGAACAACGCCCGTTGCTGTTCCGGGGAGATGCCGATGCCGGTGTCGGTGACACCGCACCGGATGAACGCCTCGGTGGTTGTCTGCTGCACCACGTCCACGCGGACGGTCACCCCGCCGGTCTCCGTGAATTTGACGGCGTTGCCGACGAGGTTGTTGAGGATCTGTGAAACACGCACCGGATCACCGATGACCGACCGGGGGATCAACGGATCCAGGTTCAACGTGAGCGCAAGCCCCTTCTCTTCCGCACGCCTGCTGAACAGGTTCACGGTTTGTTCGGCGGCCGGCCGGAGATCGAACGCCCGCTTTTCGAGTGTGAGCTTCCCCGCTTCGATCTTGGAGAAATCCAGGATGTCGTTGATGACGGTGAGCAGCGCCCCGCTGCTCCCCTGGATGATATTGATATACTTCCGCTGCTCCTGGTCCAGAGGCGTGTCCTTCATGATGTCCACCAGACCGATGATCCCGTTGAGCGGGGTCCGGATCTCATGGCTCATGTTCGCAAGGAACTGCCGCTTCGCAACGTTCGCGACCTGCGCCTGTTCCAGCGCGGCCTGCAATTCCCGGGTCCGTTCCTGGATCGCCTGTTCCAGGGTCTTGTTGTAGTCGCGGACCTGGGTGTAGAGGGACGCATTCTCCAGCGCGTTCGCACACGTGAACAGAAGGATCGTCAGGAGGTTCAACGGCACGTCCGTGATGAGCTGATCATCATTCGGCAGGATGCCGACGAACATGCCGATGATCCTGGAGCGCGTCGCAAGCCCGTGCAGGATGATCGAACTGTCGAAGGTGCGCGCCGGCACCACGAGCGAACGGTTCTGATTCAGGGCCCATGCGAAGGTCCCCTCTTCGATCTGCTGATCGATCTCCGCCTGGATCTTGTCGCGCCCGTCCCCGGGTTCGCAATCGGCCACGACGAGGTTCCCATCCCCCGCCTCATCCAGCAGGAATGCCGTGGCACGGAAGGAGAGAAGGCGCGAGAGATTGGCCCGGGTGGCGGCAAGGATCGATCCGGTGTCTGATCGGCATTCAAGCTGTTCTGGAAATCACCCAGCGAGGCGACGAAGTCGAGTGCATCGAGCACGCGACGGTTCACGTCCTCCAGGTGGCGCACGCGGCTTTCCGTCTGCCGCAGATGCTCGATGATATCGGTCAATTCGGTCATGTCACATGTCCGCCAACATGGTCTGAAGCGCGTCCTGATACTGCCGGTCGACCTGTTCTTCGACGCTCGACATCACGCTCGGGGACAGCCCGAGTTTGTCCCACGCGTCATTGTCGAGCGGTGGAATGAACACCTCGCCGCTGCTCCCGAGGCCCATGGAATGCACGATGATATCCGCGACATGCACCATGGCGGTCTCCATCGGATACCGCGTCGCCGCCTTCGGGTTGTGATGATACATCACGATCTCCTCCAGGCTCGTCGGCAGTTTCCACGTCTGGAGCAGGATACCGCCGACCACCGCATGCGTGAATCCGAGTTTGGCACGCTCCTCTTCGTAGAGCAGGGTCTGCGATTTCGCGGCCGCGTCGAGGATCTCGCGCGCCTGGTCGGGGATCTTCGTGTACATGATCAGACGGCCGATGTCGTGCAGCATACCCGCGACGAAGAACCGCTCCGGTTTGGTCTCCCGCCGGAAGGATCCGATCATGCGGGCGGCGAGGCCGCAGGCGATGCTATGCCGCCAGAAGGAATCCATGCTCACCAGGTTCTGCGGCAGGCCCTTGAACATCTTCATGACGGATGTCGCCAGGGCCAGGGCGCTGAGTTGCTGGGTCCCGACGATGGTGACGGCCTGCGAGATCGTTTCGATCTTCGACGGGAAGTTGTAGAACGCGCTGTTCACGATGCGCAGGAGGCGCGCCGTCAGGCCGGCGTCTTCGCGAATGACCTTCGCGATATCGGACATCGACTTGTTCTGGTTATTGATCGCTTCCTCGAGCCGGAGGTGGATCATCGGCAGCGAGGAGACCTCAACATACCCTTTGAGCAGGTCACGCGGACTAATTTCCATTGCCACCCTCCGTCATTTCGCGCACCCGCCGCATGACGGCAAGGCGTGCCAGTTCTTTGAGGCCGGGATGCGTGGTCCCTGCATGGCGGAACTTCGCCGTGATGAATTCCTCAGCCTTCTGATGGACCTCGGGATCCACGTCCACCAGATCCTGGGAGACCATGTCCTCCTGCGAGGCGCCTTCGATATTGGCATCCGTGACGCCCCAGGTCTTGAAGATCTTCAGGTGCTTCTCCGTGATCTCCTGGCCGGCCGCCAACAACGTCCGGCCCGCCCGGTCCTTCACTTCGGCTGCCAGGATCATCCCCGGCTTGATGTCATTCAGACTGATCAGTCCCATACCATCGCTTCCTTTGTGTATTACGTCGACTGACAATCGGGGCAAAGGGTCGACGAGAACGATGCTTCCGTCTTTTCCCCGACATAGGTTTCCAGCACGTGCCAATCATCATGTTCATCCCGGATGCGCTTGCAGTACGAGCATATCGGGAGCAGCCCTTCCAATTGATGGCGCTCCTGCTGTAACGACAGGATGCGCTCGGCCACCTGGAGCCGGATCCGGAGACCATCAGCCTCCAGAGGCTTTGTCACGAAATCGTCCGCACCGGCATTCATCCCTTCCAGGTAGTGCGCCCGGCCGCTCAACGCGGTCAGGAGGATCACATAGGTGTACAGGTTCGAGTCCGCATTCCGGATGAGGCGGATCAGCTCGACGCCGTTCATCTCCGGCATCATCCAATCCGTGATGACGAGCCGCGGGTGTTCCTGCTGATACACCTGCCAGGCTTCCCGTCCGTTCTCGGTCACGAGAACATCGTGCCCCATCTTCTTGATCCGCGCAGCCAGCACATAGCTGGAGACGGGATCGTCCTCTGCGATCAGGACCTTCATTGCGCCTTGACCTTCGTCTGCATGTAACTACCGAGGGCTGTGCGCACCCGCGCAAACTCCTTCTCCAGAAGCGTGATCATATCGCCCGCACCCTGGACGGAACCTGCCTTCCCCAGAGCCTGGAGTTGCTGGGAGACGGTCACCATCCCTGCCGCGCCGATATTCCCACAGCTTCCCTTGAGGGCATGCGCGACCTGGCCGAGCTGCGTGGCGTCCCCCGATTCGGAGGCGACAACGAGCTTCACGATCCGGGACGCCGCGTCCTCGACGAACTTGTCGAGAATGCTCACCAGCCATTCCGGATCCTCCTCATCGCCGAGTTCGGCCAGTTCATCCAGCCGGGCACTATCGACCGCCGGGCCCGCACAATGCTCCAGGACGGATGCCTGCGCAGGGACCGCGACCGGGATATCCGGTGCCGGATTCGGAGCGCCGCTCCAGTGATCGACCATGGCGGCAAGATCATTCTGCCGGACCGGTTTTGCTATGTAGTCATCCATCCCCGCTGCAAGGCATTTCTCCTTGTCCCCCTTCAACGCGTTCGCTGTCATGGCTATGATCACCGTTTGTTTATGATTGTGTTCCATGTCCCGTATCAGCCGGGTGGCTTCGAAGCCATCCACCTCGGGCATATTGCAATCCATGAAGACCATGTCGTACGGTACGGACCGCACGGCGTCGACCGCCTCTTTGCCGTTCCCGACGACATCTGCCCTGCAACCCAGCTTGGTCAGCATGCGCAATGCCACCTTCTGGTTCACAGGATTGTCCTCGGCCACCAGGATCCTCAACGCGCGGCCGGCACGGCCCGGGCGTTCATGCACATGATGGGCGGGACCCGGACCAATGACGGTATCGTCATCATCCAACACCGTCAACAGCGCCTCGTACAGAGCGCCTTCTTTGACCGGCTTCGTGAGGCACAGCGCCACGCCGTCAGCCGCATCCACGGGGAGTTGCGCCCCTCCCAGCGACGAGAGCATCACAATGATGGTCCGCCGGAGGAACGCATCATGTTTGATCGTCGCGGCCAGCGACGATCCATCCATCCCGGGCATCTGCATATCCACGAGCACGAGGGCGAACGGATCGCCGAGAGCAACACCCTCCTGCATCAGCCGGAGCGCCTGCAAGGCATCCGCCGCGGCAACACACCGCATCCCCCAGTGTTCCAGTTGATGGAGAAGGATCGATCGGCTCGTGTGATTATCGTCAACGATCAGGACCCTGCGTCCGATCATGGCACGGGCATCCAGGGAAACGGGCAGCGGGCGGGTGCTCTGGTGGAACTGGACCGTGAACCAGAATGTACTCCCTCTGCCATGATCGCTCCTGACGTCGATCGTCCCACCCATCAGTTCCACGAGTTGCTTCGAGATCATCAGGCCAAGGCCCGTGCCCCCGAACTTCCGTGTCGTGGAACCGTCGGCTTGTGAGAACGGCTGGAACAGGCGGCCCCGGCCTTCAGCGGTCAACCCGATCCCCGTATCGCGCACCTCGTACCGCAACCGGATCCCCTCCCCGTCCTGGTGTTCACAACGGACATGGACCACGACCTCTCCGGTCTCCGTGAACTTGACCGCATTGCTCAACAGATTGACCAGCACCTGGCGTAAGCGTCCCGGGTCACCGTGCACCATCGCGGGCACAGTGTCGTCCACCACACAGGAGAGCTCAAGGTTCTTCTCGTGGGCGCGCGTGGCGAGCAGGTCGACGGCTTCCTCCACCGTCGACCGCACTTCAAAGTCGGTGTTCTCGAGCGTGAGCTTGCCCGCTTCCATTTTCGAGAAATCAAGAATGTCGTTGATGATCGTGAGCAGAGCGTCACCCGAGGTCCGGATGATCTCCGCATACTCGCGCTGCTCTTCCGAGAGGCGGGTATCCAGAAGCAGACCGGTCATCCCGATGACGCCGTTCATCGGCGTACGGATCTCATGGCTCATGTTCGCGACGAATTCCGATTTGAAGCGCGATGCCTGGACCGCTTCTTCCTTGGCCTGGCGGAGTTCGACCGCCTGGACCTCGAGCATGCGGGCCTGCTCCTCGGCCTTGGATTTGGCGACGAGCAATTCGGCGGCATGGTCGGCCAGCGCCTGGTCAGCGATCTTGCGCTCGGTGATGTCCCGGAAGAGGCTCAAGAGCATGGGCTGCTGCTCCTCGACCTCGATGATCGTGTTCGAGACCGCGAACCACACGCGGCGGTTGTCCCAGAGCCACATTTCCCGTTCGAAGAACGTCTCCACCGTGCGGGTCTCAAACCGCATGCGGTATTGTTGCAGCACGCGGGCGCTGTCACCCGGCGCATAGAAGGCATCGATCATGCCGCCTTCGAGCTGGGCGCGCGTCTTTCCCACCATCCGGCAGAAGGCTTCGTTCACCATCAGCACGTTACCGTCAGGATCCGTCAGGCGCATGCCATCCTGGGAATGCTCCCATACCGACCGGAATTGCGCTTCGGATTTCCTCAGGAGCTCCTCTGCACGCTTCGGCTCGGAGATGTCGCGCCCGACCACCACGACCCCGGTCACCCGCTGTTCCTGCGACAGCAGGGATGTCGTCAGAGACATCCAGAATTCTTCGCCGCTGTTGGTCCGGCCGCGGACATCACCACTCCATCCACCGCGGATCGTGCCGCGAAGGATACCCCGCATGAGCAGCGGCTCGGTGGATCGTGCGAGGAACTCCTCCAGACGGTGACCGGTGATCTCTCCCACGGCATATCCGAACCTGTCCGCGAAGGCCTTGTTCACATACGTGACACACGCATGGGTGTCCAGAATGACGACGAACTCACCGATGGATCGCGTGACATACGCGAGCCGGGCGATCTCATCATCCATTCTCTTCCTCGTCGTCACATCCTCTTTGACGGCGACGAAATGGGTGATCTCTCCTTCGATGTTCCTCACCGGCGAGATCGACGCGGCCTCCCAGAAGATCTCGCCGTCCTTCTTCCTGTTCGCCAGCTCGCCCCGCCAGACCCTGCCACTCCGGAGCTGCGTCCACATTTCCCGGTACACTTCGTGGTCCGTGAGTCCGGATTTCAGGATGCGCGGATTCTGACCCAGGGTCTCTGCCCGGGTGTACCCGGTCAGCGCCTCGAAGGCCGGGTTCACGTACTCGATGATCCCATCGACATTCGTGATGACGATCGACGTCGGACTCTGATCCACCGCGCGCGAGAGCTTGCGGAGTTCTTCCTCATTGTGCTGGCGCTCGGTGACGTCCAGGAGGGCACCGACGAATCCTGCAATGGGACCGTCCTCACTGGAGGAGAACGGTGCGGCATGGAACTGCACCTGGCGGAGCTCGCCGGCATGGTTGCATACTTCGATCTCGCGCACAAGAACCCGGGCGGTCCGGACGATCTCCTGCTCGAGCTGCTGCTGCACCGGTGCATGCCGTTCACCGAGGATCTGATAGACGGTCTTGCCCACCAGTTCGTCACGGGTCCAACCGGTGAAATTCTCGAATGCCGTGTTGCACCCCAGGAAATGCCCCTCTGCTGCTTTGAAGTAGACGGGCAGCGGGATCGCATCGAGCATCAATTGCTGGAAGACCGCTTGCTGATGGATCGCCGACTCCGCCCGCTTGTGCTCCGTGATGTCCATCGCGAGTTCGAACCGGACGTGGCGGCCATCGGACCACATGATCATCTTGTCGGTGACAAGATAGTCGCGCCCGCTCACGTCGTCGTGATGTTCCCACTGGAGCGACTCGTTGCCGGAGCGGCGGATGAGTTCATTGGTACAGAACGAACACGGGACCGATGCGTCGTGCAGTTCCTTGTAGCAGATCCCCCCCGTGAGCTTTTTGCCGGTGACTTCCTGGAGATGCCGGTTTGCGAAGAGGATCTGATACGAGACCGGATCGGCGACGTAGATGGATTCCGCGATGCTGTCGAAGACCGAAAGGACCTGTTGTTGCTCCGTCCGGTTCCTGAAGACGTGGACCATGCCGGACACCGTGCCCCGGGCATCACGAATCGAAGTGATGTTCTGCTCGACCGGGGTACGCCGCCCGTCGCGGCCCATGAGCAAGACGAACGGCGCTTCCTGGGCACCACGGCCTGTCCCCGCTTCCAACTGACACACGTCGTTGATGTGCCTGCCAAGCGCCGCGTCCTTCGTCCATCCGGTCATCATCTCCGCAACGGGGTTCAGGAGCCGGATGATACCCGCCGCATCGGTGCTGATCACGGCATCGGCGATGGAACCGAGTGTGGTGGACAGCCAATGCTCATTCTCGCGCAGCCGCCGATCCATGGTGCTCTTGTACAGCGCCATCTCGATGGTCGTATGGAGTTCGCGTTCTTCAAGCGGCTTGAGGATATAGCCGAACGGCCCGGTCAGCTTGGCTCGTTGGAGCGTCACATCGTCCGAATGTGCGGTCATGAAGATCACCGGGATATCGGATGTGCGTCCGATCGCCTCGGCAGCTTCCACCCCATCCATCGCACCTTTCAAGGTGATGTCCATGAGGACGATGTCGGGAAGGTGTTCGCTCGCCAGTGCGATCGCATCCGCGCCGGTGCACGCCATCCCTACCACATCGTACCCGATGCGGTCGAGACGCCCGCGCAGATCGTTGGCCACGATCCGCTCATCCTCAACGATAAGTATCCTTGCCCTGGGCATGATCCCTGTTGCATTCGCCTATGGGGGAGATCCCTGGATGAACACATGCTCATCCCACTCCCCGGACAAAAATTACACTTCTAAACCCATGCCAAGGATGCGTGTAAATATTACAATTAAACCGTTGGAATTTCAGTGATTTAGCAGGAATTGATGAGTGCGCATCAGGAAAATGGCGGGTATTGACAATGAGGCAAAATCTTGGTGGCGATTATTACGCAGATGGTCGGAAAGTGTCCATTTCACCCTCTACGATCGCCAGCGTCCTGCGGATGAGATCCTGGGCCCCCTCATATAGTGGGACGTCGTGGCCAGGGAAGATCGCCCGAACTGGCAGACGCGTGAGACGCCGAAGAAGAGTGGTGAACTCGTCACTGTACGTCCCACCCGTCGACCGAACGAACAACGGTGTGTCTCCTGTGAACAGGTACCCGTCGCCGTGTACGTAGATGCACATGGAGTCCATGGAGTGCTCGTTGCAGGCCATGATCTCCGCATCCCTGTCGCCCAGGCGGAGGGACTCCCCATCATGCAGGAGTCGTGTCACGCCATCCGTGGGAGCCATGGCAGCCACGGGACAACCATAGGCGGCAGTCACACGACCGACACCGCCGGCGTGGTCGAAATGGGAGTGGGTGAGCAGGACGAGGTCCACCTGACGCTTCCCGATGCCGGTATTCAGGGTCTGCACAATATCGACGATCCCGCCATCCGTCCCGGTATCCACGAGCGCATTCACATCTTCCAGTCTGTTCCACTCGCCGAGCAACAGGTAGGCCCAACCCGAGTACACCGGGCCCGATGACCGGAGAGGGATGACCTTCACGGCGCCCGCTCGAGCTTCCTGAAGAGTTGCCCTTCGGGCGAGACCTGTTCGAACATCCCGGCAACTTCGTCCGGAAGTTTCTGGGTCTGCTCGGTGGCGAAGAAACCGCCCGGCGCAAGGGCTGCATGGAACATGCGGATCACGGCTGCGCGTTCCTGCTGCTGGAAATGCAGAAGGACGTTCTTGCACATGATAAGGTGGTAGGACGCCCCGATGGGTGTCATGGACAGCAGGTCATGCTTCTGGAAGTGGATCCTGTCGCGCACCATCTGCACCACACGGTACTGGCCCGGTTCATCCGCCGGCTCGAAATAGCGGGCGAACAGGTCCTGAGGGATGCGCTTGAGCGGCTCTTCGGGATAGATACCGGCGATGATGATCTTGCCGAACTGGTCCTGCTCATCGATGTCCGTCGCGTCGATGCGCACGTTGCGGAACATGAAATGCCCCATGCGTTCGGCGATGACGATCGCGAGGGAATAGGGCTCGGGCCCCATCGCGCACCCGGCATCCCAGACCCTCACCCGTGTGAAACCGGACACGGCCGGCACCACATGCTGGCCGATCAGGTCCAGGATGCTCATGTCGCGGAAAAAGAATGTGAATGCCATCAGGCAGCTCCTATCGTGGCGTGCTGCAACTCCTGGATGAGACGATTGATCTCGAGCGCAAGCTTCGGCACCGGAGCATGCATACGGGAGATCCGCAGCGCCACCACCGAGCCCGGCATGGATTCGACCGTTGCGGTTGCGGGGTCCTGTGCCAGGACCACACCACCGGAGACATTCACGTACCCCGCACCGATCGTTCCGTCGCGCCCCATACCCGTGAGCACTGCGACCAGGGCACGGTGCCGGAATGCCGAGGCCATGCTCCGGAAGAGCGGATCGGCAGCCGGACGCACATAGTTCTCCGGTGGATCATCCGTGAGCAGGAGACGTGGCGCGCCCGGATCGACGATCATATGTTTATCGCCCGGGGCAAGATAGACCGTACCGGCATCCACACGCATGTCATGTTTGCCGAGGCGGACAGGCATGGTGGTCTCCTCCTGGAGGCGTGTAGCGAATGCTTCAAGCATCCACGCAGGCCCATGCTGCACGATGAAGAATGCAGCATCCGTGGTCGGCGTGATCCCGTGGAGAAGTTCCCGGACCATCGGAGGCCCCCCGGTACTCGCCGTGATCCCGACACCGACAACATTGCCCCGCCAGCCCGTCGCCGCGCCTTTCAGCACCTTTTCATACTGTTGGCCCTGACGCTTCTGGACAAGCCCCTTCTGCAGAGCATCGACCACGAGCCCGGCATCGATCGGCTTCGTCACATAGACGTCCGCCCCCGCCTCGAGGGCCCGTTGCCGGGCCTGCGGCGAAGCCAGCGCGGTGACCATCATGAGCAGGGGCAGGGGTTTGATGTGCGCCTGGATCTTCTTCACGAGCTCCATCCCGTCCATCTCCGGCATCATCCAATCCGTGAGGACGGCATCCACCGGTTCCCGGCGGAGGACGTCGAACGCCTCTGCGCCGTTCCTGGCAGTAAGGATCTCGAACTGCTCCTTGCGGAGCACTTTCTTCAACAGGACCAGACTCACCGCATCGTCTTCGACGATCAGGACTCTCATACTTATCGTATCCGGGTAAAAGTTCTTTGGTCGACCACGGCACGGAGTTTCTGTTCCAGATCCTCCTGGCGAACAGGCTTGACCAGATAGTCAGTGGCCCCGGCCTCGAGACCCTCCTGTCTGCTCCATTCGCCCCCCTTCACCGTGACCATGCAAACGTAGGTGCCCTTGCTCTGGGGATGGGTACGGATGTATCTGCACAGCTCCACACCATCCACTTCCGGCATCATCCAGTCAGTGAACACCGCGTCCGGATGATGCTGGTCATACAGATGCTTGGCGACCTCGCCATTCTCAGCCTCCAGGACCCGATGCCCCGACTGTTTCACCTGCTTGGCAAGTGTCATCCGTGTCGCAGCATCATCTTCAGCGATCAGGACCAGCATAGTTCCCCCGCCTTCCAGAGTGCACTATTGTTCTGCCAGCACGACCGGCCGGTGCTTCGCCGTGATCGTTGCAGCATGGTATGAGGAAGTGCCATCGCCCCCGCGCGGTGCTTCACCCTCTTGCGTCTTGAACATATGAACGGATGCCATCAAGGATTCCGTCAGCCTGCTCAGGTCATCCGCGGCCTTGGCGATCTGGTGGACCGCCAGGGCGGTTTCCCGCGTCACGCTGCTGATCCCATCCACATTCTTGGAGATCTGGTCTGCGGCATCGGATTGCTGCTCCGTGGCGCGGGCGATGGCACTCACCCGGTCCGTCGCTTCCTGGGAGATATCGACGATCCCCTGCAACGCCCGCCCGGCCTCGTCGGCCGCCGCGATGCCCTGCTCCACTTCTCCCGTCCCTTCGGTCATCGTTGTCACCGCATCGGCGGTGTTCTTCTGAATCTCCTTGATCATGCCCGCGATCTCTCTCGTCGCACGCGATGTGCGCTCGGCAAGCTTGCGGACCTCATCCGCCACGACCGCGAAACCCCGCCCCTGTTCACCTGCCCGCGCCGCTTCGATGTTCGCATTCAGCGCCAGGAGGTTCGTCTGATCGGCGATATCGTTGATCACGGACACGATCTCCCCGATGCGATCGCTGGAGCGGCCAAGTTCGCCAACCGTCGCGGCGGACCGCTTCACCACATCCGAGAGTTGGCGCATGCGGACGATCATCTCCTGCACGATCACACCGCCACGCTCGGCAGCCTCTTTTGCGTGCGTCGATGTCTCCGCCGCCTTGATCGCATTGCCGGAGCTCTCGATGATGGATTTCGCCATCTCTTCCACTGCCGCGGCGACTTCGCTCGCCTGGGTGCTCTGCTCCTGCGCCCCGGCGGCCATCTGCTCAGTGCTGGAGGAGATCTCTGCGCTGGCGCTCGCAACCTCCGAGGAGGATTCCACGATGCTCTCGAGCGTCTTCTTCAACGAATCCACCATCTGTGCGAAGGCCTTCGCCATCGTGCCGATCTCATCGTTTCTCTCCGTGTTGACCAGAACGGTCAGATCACCGCCAGCGACCTTGGTCGCGGCGTCCACCAGCGATTTCACCGGACGCGTCACGGTCACGGTGATACCGACGACGATGCCGACCATCGCGATGGAACCGAGCAGGGCAAGCAGGGCGATCTTCCTCGATTCGGCCGCGACCTCGGCCTGGAGGGATTCGAGCGGGAATATCAATTCAAACGCGCCGTGGACCTCACCGACCTTCCACCCTTCCATCCTCACGCCCGTCGGGTCCTTCCCTTCCTTGTTCCCCCAGAGGGCGAAACTGGTATTCGGATCGCCGTGGCACGCCATGCACTCCTCCGTCAGGCGCACCGCCCGGAAATACCGCAGCTGATTCGTGTTCTTGTCGATGAGAAAATGCTCGGTGGCGTTCTCTGCATCCAGCTTGCGCAACACGCTCGCCTCCACGGAATCCGGCATATTCTTCGGGTTCCGGGGCGAGAACTTCGGGACACGGAGCGTATACCCTGACTCCGCTGCTTTCTTCGCGGCGGTCTTCATCGCGCCCACGACGGGAACCGTGTAGAGCAGTTGGTCCACGTTGGCGATATCCTTGCGGAAGACGCCTTCCTTCTGCTGCTGGGCAGTGAAATCTCGTGACGATTCTGCCTGGAGCAGGATGGCACGGGCGCGATCCACAAGGGCAGCTTCCTTCGTCTCAGCGAAGACGCTGGAGAACCAGAAATACACCCCGGCGGCAATGATGAGGGACCCTGCGGCGATCGGGACGCTGATCTGCCAGCTTAATTTCTTATCCGACATTTTGAATCGCATGGGTCAGCCTTCCTTTTCAAGGACAAGAGCACCGTTCGTTCGCACCGCCACCCCGGAGTGATGTTCTGACGAGTGCCTCGCCCCCCCATGCTGCCCCGGCCGCGCATTGGACAAATGGAACCGTCCCACGGCATCCTGCAACTGATGGGTCAGGTGACTCAGATCGGAAGCCGTCTGCGCCATCTGATGGGCGGCCTTGGAGTTCTCCTGGATGGCACCATTGATGCCATCCACGTTCTTCGCGATGAGTTCACCGGCCTTCGACTGCTCCCCGGAGGCGCTGGCGATCTGCGTCACCATCGCGGTCACCTTCTGTGCTTCCGTCACGATCACGGTCAACGCCACGCCGGCGGATTCCGCCAGCTGAATGCCGTTCGTGACCTCACCCTGCCCTTCTTCCATCGACGTCACCGCTTCGCTCGTCGTGGTTTGGATCTCCTTGATCATCCCGGCGATCTCCTTCGTCGCGCGTGCGGTGCGCTCGGCTAGCTTGCGTACCTCATCCGCCACCACGGCGAACCCGCGCCCCTGTTCGCCCGCACGCGCTGCCTCGATCGCCGCATTGAGGGCCAGCAGATTGGTCTGGCTGGCGATGTCTTCGATCACCGCAACGATCTCACCGATCCGCTCGCTGGAGGAACCGAGATTGCGTACCGCGTCACCCGACTTGTTCACGACATCCGCGATGCGCCGCATGCCGTTGATCGTCTGCGTCATCACGTCGCCGCCACGCTCCGCGGCATTCTTCGCATCCGTTGCCATATGTGCGGTCTGCTGGGCGCTCTGCGAATTCTCCATGATGGTCCGGGCCATCTCTTCCATCGACGACGCCACCTCATTCACCTGCCCGCTTTGTTCGGCGGCACCGGCCGCCATCTCTTCTGTTGCGGCCGAGATCTGGGCCCCGGCACTTGCCACGGCTTCCGAGGCCCCTGCCACTTCGGTCAATGTCGCCCGTATCGTCCCCGTGAACTTGTCGAACGCCCGCAACAGGTCCCCGATCTCGTCCTTCCGGTCCGAAGACAGTGAGGTGGTAAGGTCTGCATTGTCGATGGTCTGAACCACCTGCGTGATCGGTTTGCTGATCATTCCCGAAAGGAAGATGCCAAGCCCCAGACTGGATGCCACCGCGAAGACGAGGAGTGCAATGACGATGTTCCTTGATTCCGCTGTTGTCTCGTCGAACTCGACATCGGTCCTCTTTGCCTCTGCCATATGCCCTTCGATGAGCGTATTGTAGACGTTCTCAACCACGGCTCCCTTGACCTTGAACGCACCGGTCAGCATTGCCGCCGCTTCCTGCATGCGCCCATCCTGCACCGCCTTCCGGTACGCTGCGCCCGCTGCCCGGTATTCCTTGAAGGCATCCTGACCATCGCGGAGGGTCTTCTGTTCATGATCCTCAACAAGATCGCGCGCAAGATCGGCAAGGCCGCTCTCGATCGTCCGTTCCAGGGCAACGAGCTCTTCCATGGCGTTGGCCCGTTCTGCCGGGGCGACCACGAGGAGGCGCACGTTCTGCATGCGCAGGCGCATGAATTCACGCCGCTCAACCCCCAGCTTGCCGATCGAGACGATGATGTTCGAATAGATATCGTCTTCGGCCGTCTTCATCCAGGAGACGGTCTTGACCGCCTCGACACCCAGTGCCAGGGCGATCACCGTGACGATGCCAAACCCGAGCATCAGTTTGGTGCGCGTTTTCAAGTTTGTGAACCAGTTCATCGTAACGTCCCTTGCGTTGTTTTCATGACCCCATCAACGGAGATCCATTCTCCCGTGGGGCACCATCCGACCGGCGCCCACCGCGTGGGTGGGCGCCGACCGACCCATTGCCCCGACTGCAGACTCGAACCGGCAACGATCTGAGCCACGACGGAGATCATCGCCCGGGGCGAGACCTCCCGGCCGGAAGATCCACGGACCAGATGGCGGGGACACAGCCGTCACCCGGCACATCCCCTTCACCTGTGCATGGAGCCTCTGGTCAGGCCGCCTTGCCTTCCGCTCCGAGCACCTTCTCGAGGTCAAGCAGGATCAACAGCCGGTCTTCGAGCTTGCCCACGCCGGTGATGTATTCCTCGTTCACGCTGCCGGCGATGGACGGGGGAGGTTCGGTGACGCTGCGCGGGATGCGCAGGACCTCACGCACCGCATCGACGACGAAACCCACCACCTTGCCACACAGCTCGACGACGACGATCCGCGTATGCTTGTCATGCTCCTTGCGCTCCATGCCGAACCGGCGGCGGAGGTCGATGATCGGGATCACCTTACCACGCAGGTTGATCACACCGTCCACGTGCTCGGGGGCATTCGGAACGCGCGTCACTTCGAGCATCCGGTTGATCTCCTGGACCTGAAGGATATCAACGCCGAATTCCTCTTCACCGATATTGAAGCTGACAAGCTGCAGCAATTCCTCTCCGCTGCCATGCCGTGTCTCACTCGCCTGATGTACCGATGCTACGTCTGCCATACGACCTCCTTGATGGTCATGCTGTCATCTCTATGATCGCTCATCATTACCGGGCCACAAGGGCGCCATCTTCCTTGACCGATACATCGGAGCGGATCGCCTCCCGCCCCCCGTGATCGCCTGCACGGGTCACCCGGAACTGGCCGATGAGTTCCTGCAGGGTGTTGGTCAACTGGTTCAACCCTTCCGCCGCACGGGCGATCTGCTGGGTGCCCTGCGCCGTTTCGCCCGTCACCTTCGAAATGGATTCGACGTTCTTGGAGATCTCTTCGCTTGCGCTCGACTGCTCTTCGCTGGCCGCGGCGATCTGGGTCACCATGTCCGTCACCTTCTGGCTCACCCCGACGATCTCCTTCAAACTGGCTCCCGCCTTGTCCGCCAACTCGATGCCGCGTTCCACTTCGTTCGTTCCTTCTTCCATCGACGTCACCGCTCCGGTGGTGTCCGACTGGATCTTCTTGATCATGCCGGCGATCTCCTTCGTCGCCTTTGTCGTCCGTTCGGCGAGCTTCCGCACCTCGTCCGCTACCACAGCAAAGCCCCGTCCCTGTTCCCCGGCACGCGCGGCTTCGATAGCAGCATTCAGGGCCAGCAGGTTCGTCTGGTCGGCGATGTCATCGATGACCCCGATGATCTCTCCGATCTGATCCGACGAACGGCCGAGCTCCTTCACGGTTTGTGCGCTCTTGTTCACCACCTGGGCGATGCGGCGCATGCCGTCCACGGTCTCACCGACGACCTGACCACCCTGCTCGGCGCTCACCCGCGCCTGCTTCGCCGTGTCGGCCGCGACACTCGCGTTCTTGGAGTTCTCCATGATCGTCTTGGTCATCTCTTCGACCGCGCTGGCAACCTCGCCCGCCTGACTGGTCTGCTCGTGTGCCCCGGCGGCCATCTCTTCCGTGCTCGAGCTGATCTGGGTCGATGCGGTTGCCGTGGCACTCACGGCCTCACTCACCTTGCGGAGAGCATCGGCAAGCGAACTGCCGACCTTGTTGATGCTCTCTTTGATGAGCTGGAGGTCGCCACGGTAGTCTCCCGCCATGCGCACGGTCAGATCGCCCGTGGCCATCACGGCCAGCGTGCTGGAACCCTCCTGGACCGGCTTGATCACCGCATCCAGTGTGTCGTTCACCCCCTGGACGATCTTGCGGAAATCGCCTTCGTGCTTTGCGGCATCGGCACGGGTCTTCAACCGTCCTTCCATCGCCGCTTCCGCGAGCATTCTGGCATCCGCCACGAGCGCGTTCACCGCATCGATCGCCCGGTTCAGGTTGTTTTTGATCTCGTTGAAATCACCGTTGTAGCTGTCGGAGATCTTCGCCGGGATGTCCCCCTTCGAGATCCTGTCCACGTATTCGGCGGCCACATTGAGAGGACCGATGACCGCATCGAGGGTGCTGTTCACACCTTCCACGATCTTCCGGAAATCGCCCTGGTGCTTCGAGGCCTCGGCGCGCGTGGCGAGCTTCCCTTCCACAGCCGCCTGCGACAACATCTTCGCGTCGGTGACCAGCGTGGTGACCGCATCGATCGCCTGGTTCAGATTGTTCTTGATCTCATTGAAGTCGCCATTGTAGCTGTCCGAGATCTTCGCAGGGATATCGCCCTTGGAGATCCGGTCCACATACTCTGCGGCCACGTTCAGAGGCCCGATCACCGCGTCCAGCGTCTCATTGACACCCTGCACGATCTTGCGGAAATCCCCTTGATGCTTTGATGCATCGGCACGGGTCGCAAGCTTTCCTTCGACCGCCGCCCTGGACAGCATGTTTGCATCCGCCACGAGCGCGGTGACAGCCCCGATCGCCTGATTCAGATTGTTCTTGATCTCGTTGAAGTCACCGTTGTAGCTGTCGGTGATCTTCGACGGGATATCGCCCTTGGAGATCCGGTCCACATATTCGGCCGCAACGTTGAGCGGTCCGATCACCGCATCCAGTGTGTCGTTCACTCCCTGGACGATGTCACGGTACCCGCCCTGGAACTTCGTGGCATTCCCCCGTGTGGCCAGCTTGCCATCCACCGCAGCTTTCGACAGCGTGTTGGCCTCCGTGACGAGCTCGGAGAGGGTGCCCGCGATTCCTGTGAACGATGTCCGGAGTGCCTGCTGGGAATCGACCAGGTCATCGACCACGGCTCCCAACTTGCCGATCTCATCCTCACGCGCCAATCCGATCCGTGATGCACTCTCACCGAGGTGCACATCCGTATCACCTGCAGCGATCCGGGTAGCGGCATCGGTGAGTTCACGGTTCGCACGGACCACGGCGTTTGACGCCTCGATCACCTGGTTCACCGGGCGCGCGATCGCGCGCGTCAGAGCTATCCCCAGGCCCACCGAAAGGAGAACTGCCACCACGATCGATACCAGCATGATGGTGTCAGCCCGTGCCGCAAGAGCTTCTGTCTCCTCATGGAGCTCCAGCGCGCCTTCCGCCTTGCGGGCCTGGAAGGAGATAAGCCGTTCATCGAGTTTCTTGACGGCCGCGTTGCCTTCCCGCTTCATGAGAGCGAAGGCCTCATCCGACTTGCCCGACTTCACAAGCTCGATGAAAAGCTCCCGCAAGGGCGCATAGACCCCATACTCTTCCTTGTACGCGTTGAAGAGTTTCTGTCCCGTTTCGGAGTCCATCGATTTCCCGAATTCTGCCATCGCCGCTTCATAGACCGCGACGTTCCGGGCGATCGCATCCAGGGGGGCCTGACGGTCCCCCGGTGTCTTCGCGAGAACAAGGACCAATAATTGGTGACGGGTCTTGTGGAACGCCTCACGCGCGTTCGATACGTGTGTCAGCGGGACGGTCTTGTCTTCGTACATTTCCATATCAGCTTTAACGATCTGCTGAGATGTAGTTATCCCTACATAGCCGACCGCCAGGGTCACGGCGGCCAGGACCGAGAATGCCGCCAGCAGTTTGATCTTTAACGGCCAATTCTTGACCCGTGCCATATCGAATCCTCCAATATTACGTGTTGGTTCATCCCCCCAACGTGGGACGACGCTCTTTCGCACAGAAAACGTGCGCAAGCAGTGTACCAAAAATCCGCTGACGCCACCTTTCGGAGGAACAACCATATTGTGCAGCACACCAAGGATTTAGCAGCATCACCCAAGCACGGACATCTCGGGGGTGGAACGGCCCCGGAAGACTCGGTGATCAAATATGGCCACATGCCCTCCCCTGTTACCTGCCGGCTCCCATGTCATCCCGGATCTGTTTGAATTCACTACGCATTCGAGTTTTCAATGATTCCACACCTGTTCCACAGTTGGCATGCAACTTGACCTATGAGTCGCTCCAGAATACCGGCTCACCGGTCAGCGGCCTCCTCAGATATGAGGCCGGGGACGGGGGGGGCGCACAATTGGGAGGACACACCGTGATGTATCGCCTCGGACTTGCAGTACTCCTCGCTGTCGCCGCAGTGCACACTGTGGCATTCACGCAGGACTACCGGAAAGTGATGGAGATCGTCCAGCGCATGGAAGGACGCCTGACGAAGATGCTCGCGGACGAAGAACGGGCTCACAAGACCCCCGCAAACGAGTCGCGCCCGGACGGTGCGGGAACTCCTGGGTTCAGCGCAGGGGGGGCGGCATCCACAGCGAATGGTGCCGCAGAACCCGCGGCGAGCAAGGATCCGGTCGCTCGACTTCTCAACGGCAACCGCCGATTCGTAGAGGGGAGGACCGCCGCAAGAGATTTCGTCCATGAGCGCCCGGCATTGACCGCGGGGCAGCACCCCTATGCGATCATTCTCACCTGCTCCGATTCGCGCGTCCCACCCGAGCTTCTCTTCGATGAATCACTCGGCCAACTGTTCGTGGTGCGTGACGCCGGCAATGTCGTGGATTCCGTGGTGCTCGGCAGCATCGAATATGCCGCTGAACATCTGCATGCCGGCCTGCTTATCGTCCTCGGACATGAAGCATGCGGCGCAGTGAACGCTACGATCAAGGGGGGTGACGTCCCCCGAACATCGGGCAGATCCTTCACCGCATCTCTCCGCCGGTGCAGAAGGTGAAGGGAATGCATCTGAAGGGCGTGAAGCTCGACAGTGTCTGCATCCAGGAGAACGTACGCTATCAGGTGGCACAGGTCACCGCGCAGAGTGCGTTGCTGAAGTCGATGGTGGAAGAAGGCCACCTCCGGATCCTCGGGGCCACCTACAGCCTCACAACCGGCGGTGTGAGCTTCCACGAAGGAACTGTAGCGGAGTCCCACACAGGCGCGTCCCGCGCGGCACATGGACCCGCTCAGGGATCCACACCCCCGACTGCAGAGAAAGTGAAGCGTGATCACTAAGCCGGTCTCGATACCTTCATGCTCCTGGCCGGACGCCTTCTGCTGATCGCTGTCATCGCTGTGCTTCCCGGCAGAACCACCGCCCGGGAATGCAAGGGATGGGGTCGGACGTGTGGGACGCTTGTCGGGGCATGAACCCCTGTTCCGGGGATCCGGGGCATGATGGAATACAGCACGGCGCGTGTGAGGCCATCTCACACGCGCCGTTCATTTGTGCCGCCCCTTCCACCCAAGGAGGGGCGGCGCGTCACATCAACCACCACCTACCGCGCACCACGCTCTGCGCTCACTGTGCACTGCACCCTGCATCTCACCCTGTCTTCCTACCCTGCCACCAACGATCCATTCTCGCGAACCGCGACCCCCGAATGTTGCCCGCGCGACGGATCATCGCCATGCCCGCTTCCCACCTTGAATCCACCGATGAGGTTCTGGAGGTTGTCCGTCAACCGGTTCAGATCCTCCGCCGCGTGGGCGATCTGCTGCGTGCCCTGCGCCGTCTCGCTTGTCACCTTGCTGATGGCTTCAACATTCTTGGAGATCTCTTCGCTGGCGCTCGATTGCTGCTCGCTCGCGGCGGCGATCCGGGTGACCATATCCGTCACCTTCTGGCTCACTCCGACGATCTCCTTCAGGCTCACACCCGCCCTGTCGGCCATCTGGATGCCGCGCTCCACCTCGCTGGTCCCCTCCTCCATCGACTGGACCGCACCGATGGTGTCCGCCTGGATCTTCTTGATCATCCCGGCGATCTCCTTGGTCGCTTTCGTTGTCCGCTCGGCAAGCTTCCTCACCTCGTCCGCCACCACAGCGAATCCACGCCCCTGTTCTCCGGCACGCGCCGCCTCGATGGCTGCATTGAGTGCCAGCAGATTCGTCTGGTCCGCTATATCGTCGATGACGCCGATGATCTCGCCGATCTGGTCCGACGACCGGCCGAGCTCCTTGACGGTCTGGGCGCTTCTGTTCACCACACCGGCGATGCGCCGCATCCCTTCCACCGTCTCACCCACGACCTTGCCGCCCGCTTCGGCACTGACGCGTGCCTGCTTCGCCGTGTCTGCCGCGATCCTTGCGTTCTTGGAATTCTCCAGGATGGTGTTGGTCATTTCCTCGACCGCCGTGGCCACCTCTCCTGCCTGGCTGGTCTGTTCCTGTGCCCCGGCCGCCATTTGCTCCGTGCTGGAGCTGATCTGGCTCGACGCGCTGGCCGTCGCACTGACGGCCTCACTCACCTTACGGAGGGCTTCCTCGAGCGACCCGCCGACCTTATTGATGCTTTCTTTGATGAGCCGCAGGTCACCCTGGTAGTCACCCAGCATCCGGGCCGTCAGGTCGCCGGTAGCCATCACCGCCAGCGTGCTCGATCCTTCCTGCACGGGACGGATCACCGCATCCAGGGTATCGTTCACGCCCTGCACGATCTTCCGGAAGTCACCCTGATGCTTGGATGCATCCGCCCGGGTGGCAAGCCGACCGTCCACCGCGGCCTGCGCGAGCATCCGGGCATCGGCAACGAGCGCGTTCACCGCCCCGATCGCCTGGTTCAGATTGTTCTTCAGCTCATTGAAGTCGCCGTTGTAGCTCTCCGTGATCACCGCCGGGATGTCCCCCTTGGAGATGCGATCCACATACGTCGCGGCAACATTCAGTGGCCCGATGACGGCATCGAGCGTGTCGTTGACGCCCTGCACGATCTTCCGGAAATCGCCCTGGTGCTTTGAGGCGTCCGCCCGTGTCGCGAGCTTTCCCAGCACCGCTGCCTGCGACAGCATGTTGGCATCCGCGACGAGGATATTGACCGCGTCGATCGCCTGGTTCAGGTTGCTCTTTATCTCATTGAAATCGCCGTTGTAATTGTCCGTGATCTTCGCCGGGATGTCGCCCTTGGAGATACGGTCCACGTATTCCGCCGCCACATTCAGCGGCCCGATCACTGCGTCCAGCGTATCATTCACGCCCTGGACGATCTTCCGGAAGTCGCCGCCATGTTTCGTGGCGTCCGCACGGGTCGCGAGTTTACCCTCCACCGCTGCTTTCGATAGCAGATCGGCATCGGCCACCAATGCGTTCACCGCCTCGATCGCCTGATTCAGATTGTTCTTTATCTCATTGAAATCGCCGTTGTAGCTATCGGTGATCTTCGCCGGGATATCGCCCTTGGAGATCCGGTCCACATACTCCGCCGCAACGTTCAACGGCCCGATGACGGCATCCAGGGTATCGTTCACTCCCTGCACGATCTCGCGGTACCCACCCTGGAACTTCTCTGCGTTGCCGCGCGTGGCAAGTTTGCCGTCCACCGCAGCATGGGACAGCATTCCCGCTTCGGCGACCAGCCCGCGGAGCGCGGTACACGCCTCCCCGAGTGCCTGGCCGAGGACATCCGCGTCAGACGCGATGGGTACTTCTGTCGAAAGATCTCCTTTGGCGATGGCCTTCGCCGATTCAGTTTTGCCGCGAAGGCTGGCCTGCAGGTCCTGGATCGACTGGCTGAGCTGACCGATCTCGTCCTTCCGCGTCACTTCGCGGTTCGTCGAAAGATCCCCGAGGGCGAGCTGTCTGAGGTCCCCAACACCCAGTGCCAGGTCTTTCACGACCTGGCGTTTCACCATGAACGTGACCACAAAGAACGTGAGCAGGATGGTGGGAACCGCGGTGAACACGACGAGCCATCGTTCGCTGCTGATGGCCGCATGGTGCTTCGCCATCGAGATGCGCATGCTGATCGTCGCCAGCGGTGTGCCCGCTTTGGTATCGTGGCAGGCCTCACACCCCTCGTCCGAGAGCATCGGCTCGACCGAGCGGATGATCGGCTCCCCCTTGAAATCCTCTTCGCGCACGAACCCCTTCTGGGTGCGCATGACCATGCGCTCGATCGAATCCATGGCGGCTTCCCCGCCCTGTTTGATCACTTCCGCGGGGAGGACCCGCAGTTCGCGGAGATCCTCGACGCCTTCCATCTTGTCCAGAAGGGGCTTGACCTCGGTGACGCCCTGGCCCATCGCGGACGTGATCGACCGCACCAGAACCTCTCCGGACTGATGGACGGAGTCTCGTGCCTTGGCCATCATGTTCGCCTCCTGTGTCATCCGGAGGACGATGAACATCGCAAGGAGGACCACGGTCAGTACCGCGGCCACGATCAGGCTGATGCGTTTCGAAATTGACATAGTACCCGTACTCCCCTATGATATGTCACAGTGCCACAAGTACGAGAGCAGGTATCCGCCTGGGCCTGCCCGTGCCCTCCCGTCCCTGCGCTTTCCAACTCTCTCTTCTCCCCTCACCGCATCACGCTTCCACCAGCGAACCATTGTCCCTGACCGCCACGCCGGAGTGAGGTCCGCCTGAAGGCCCGACCTCACGATCCTGACCGACCTTGAACTCGCCGACGAGCCGCTGCAAATTGTCCGTCAGCCGGTTCAGGTCCTCTGCCGCCCTGGCGATCTGCTGGGTGCCTTGCGCTGTCTCGCCCGTCACCTTGCTTATCGCTTCGACGTTCTTCGAGATCTCTTCGCTTGCGCTCGACTGTTCTTCGCTGGCCGCCGCTATCTGCGCCACCATATCCGTCACCTTCTGACTCACGCCAACGATCTCCTTGAGGCTCTCGCCGGCCCTATCCGCCAGATCGATACCCCGCTCCACTTCGTGGGTCCCTTCCTCCATGGAGGCGACGGCACCGGTGGTATCGGCCTGGATCTTCTTGATCATCCCTGCGATCTCTTTGGTCGCCTTCGTCGTCCGCTCGGCAAGTTTCCGCACCTCGTCAGCCACCACCGCGAATCCACGGCCCTGGTCCCCGGCCCGCGCGGCCTCGATGGCCGCATTGAGTGCCAGCAGATTCGTCTGGTCCGCGATGTCGTCGATGACGCCGATGATCTCTCCGATCTGATCCGACGAACGCCCGAGTTCCTTCACCGTTTCGGCGCTCTTGTTCACCACGCCGGCGATGCGGCGCATACCGTCCACCGTCTCGCCCACGACATTTCCACCCGCCTCCGCGCTGAGCCGCGCCTGTTTCGCCGTTTCGGCAGCGACATGCGCATTCCGGGAGTTCTCCATGATCGTACTGGTCATCTCTTCCACTGCGGTCGCGACCTCGCCGGCCTGGCTGGTCTGTTCCTGTGCCCCGGCGGCCATCTGTTCGGTACTCGAGCTGATCTGGCTCGACGCACTCGCCGTTGCACTCACCGCTTCACCCACCTTGCGCAGGGCCCGTTCGAGCGAACTTCCTACCTTGTTGATGCTCTCTTTGATGAGCTGCAGATCTCCCCGGTAGTCCCCCTCCATCCGTGCCGTCAGATCTCCCGTGGCCATGACGGTCAGCGTCTGCGACCCTTCCTGCACCGGACGGATCACGGCATCCAGCGTGTCATTCACTCCCTGGACGATCTTGCGGAAATCTCCCTGATGTTTCGCTGCATCCGCACGCGTCTTCAAGCGGCCATCCACGGCTGCCTGCGACAGCATGTGCGCATCGGCAACGAGCATATTCACGGCAGCGATCGCCTGGTTGAGGTTGTTCTTGATCTCGTTGAAATCCCCGTTATAACTGTCCGTGATGGTCTCCGGGATATTGCCTTTGGCGATCCGCTCCATGTAGTCGGCTGTAACCCGCAGCGGCCCGATCACGGCATCCAACGTATCATTCACCCCCTGCACGATCTTCCGGAAATCGCCCTGGTGCTTCGATGCATCCGCGCGTGTGGCAAGCTTCCCTTCCACTGCGGCGCGCGATAGCATATGGGCATCGGCCACCAGCATGTTCACGGCATCGATCGCCTGATTCAGGTTGTTCTTGATAGCATTGAAATCACCGTTGTAACTGTCCGTGATCTTCGCAGGGATATCACCCTTCGCGATGCGGTCGACATACGTGGCCGCGACGTTCAACGGACCGATCACCGCGTCCAGCGTGTCATTCACTCCCTGCACGATCTTCCGGAAGTCACCCCCGTGCTTCGAGGCATCGGCACGCGTGGCCAGTTTGCCCTCCACGGCGGCCTTCGACAGCAGGTCGGCATCGGCCACCAGGGCGTTCACCGCCGCGATGCACTGGTTCAGGTTGTTCTTGATCTCGTTGAAGTCGCCGTGGTACGTTCCCGTGATCTTCTCGGGGATGTCCCCCCGGAGATGCGGTCCACATATTCCGCCGCAACGTTGAGCGGCCCGATCACCGCGTCCAGCGTGTCATTCACACCCTGCACGATCTCACGGTACCCACCCCGGAACTTCTCTGCATTGCCGCGTGTCGCAAGCTTCCCTTCCACCGCTGCGTGGGACAGGAGCAATGCCTCTTCCTGCAACTGCTTCAGGGAAGACTGCACGCGCTGAATACTCTGATTGAGGACGTCCTCTCCGGACCTGACGGTCACCTGATCGGTGAACGTACCTCCGGCGAGCTGCTCCATGATATCGGACTGCTGGCGAATGGCGTCAACGACATGTTCGAATGACGCGTGCAGTTCCCCCACTTCATCCCTGTACGGAACGGCCGCAGGAACATTGACCGAGCCCGTGCTTACCTGCAACGCGACCCCGCGCAGTTCGGCAAGCGGACGGGTGATGCTTCGTGTGATGATCACCCCGATCAGGATGACGAAGAGGACGGCACTCACACCTATCACCGCCATCACGCGCGACTGCGTATCGGTTTCCGCGGCCATCAGAGCCAGGTCGGCCTGCATCGCTTTCTGCTGACCTTCGCGCAATACAAATACCTGTTTCTTGATATCGCGCCAGAGGGCGGTTTCCTTCTTGTTGATCAGCTGCACGGCATCGGCAGGCTTCCCGCCGATCGCCAGCTGCTGCGCCTCTTGCTGCAACGCGAGATCCTCCTGCCAGAGCTGCAGGAGCTTTTCGATCCGGACCAACTTCGCCGAGGAATCGGGCTCGTACGTACGGAGCACTTTGCCCACGGTGCCGAGCGCGGTGTGGATCTCCGTGGCCGCCGTTTCAAAGTTCGCCCTCGCCTTCGTGTCGGTCGGGTTCAGGATGACGTTGCGGGTGGCCTGACCGGTCTGCAGGCCGCCCGCATAGAGATTGCTGTACTGCAGCATCAACACCTCTCCGTGCGAAGCACGGTCCTGGGTACGCGCTATGATCCCGGATTGGGCACGGATCATCCACACCAGGGCCGACGCAAACACGATCGTGACCACGGCAAAGGCGATCGCCAGACGCGTGCCGATGCGCAGGTTCCGGTTCATCCCGGAGAACCCCGTACGGAATGCCATATCACCCCTTCTCTTCTATAGACTATGCGTGCTTCGTTGTTCCGTTTGCCGGATACGACACACCTACCCAGCCCCAACAGTACTGTACTCCCTTCGCGAGGCCGCTGAGGTTGTCATACCCCCGCTTCTCTCTCTCGACCCATCACCGAGGGTGAATGCTGCGATCAGGTTCTGCAGGTTCTCCGTCAGGCGGTTCAGATCCTCCGCCGCCCGCGCGATCTGCTGCGTTCCCTGCGCCGTTTCACCCGTCACTTTCGAGATCCCTTCCACGTTCTTCGATATCTGCTCGCTCGCGCTCGACTGCTCCTCACTGGCCGCAGCGATCTGCGTCACCATGTCCGTCACCTTCTGGCTGACGCCGACGATCTCCTTCAGGCTTGTCCCCGCCTTGTCGGCCAGAGCGATCCCGCGCTCCACTTCGCCGGTCCCCTCTTCCATCGAAGTGACCGCCCCGGCGGTATCCGATTGGATCTTCTTGATCATTCCCGCGATCTCTTTCGTCGCCTTCGTTGTCCGCTCGGCCAGTTTGCGCACCTCATCGGCCACGACAGCAAAGCCACGGCCCTGCTCACCGGCCCGCGCCGCTTCGATCGCCGCATTCAGCGCCAGCAGATTCGTCTGATCCGCAATGTCATCGATGACGTCGATGATCTCACCGATCTGATCGGAGGACTTCCCGAGTTCCTTCACCGTGTCGGCGCTCCTGTTCACCACCCCGGCGATGCGTTTCATGCCGTCCACGGTCTCGCCGACGACCTTCCCTCCCTGTTCCGCACTCTCCTTTGCGAGCTTCGCCGTCTCTGCCGCAACACTCGCGTTCTTTGAATTCTCGAGGATCGTCTTGGTCATCTCCTCCACCGCACTCGCCACCTCTCCAGCCTGGCTCGTCTGTTCCTGCGCTCCGGCAGCCATTTCCTCCGTACTCGAGCTGATCTGGCTCGAGGCACTCGCCGTCGCACTCACGGCCTCACTCACCTTCCGCAGGGCATCTTCCAGCGAGGAACCCACCTTGTTGATGCTTTCCTTGATGGTCTGAAGGTCACCACGATAGTCGCCCTGCATGCGCACGGTCAGGTCTCCGGTGGCCATCACGGCCAGCGTTTTCGACCCCTCCTGCACGGGCTTGATGACCGCGTCCAGAGTCTCATTCACCCCTTCCACGATCTTGCGGAAATCGCCCTGGTGCTTCGTTGCATCGGCCCGCACGGTAAGGCGTCCGTCCACCGCGGCCTGCGCAAGCATGCGCGCGTCGGCAACGAGCGCATCGACGGCCTGGATGGCCCGGTTCAGATTGTTCTTGATCGCGTTGAAATCGCCGTTGTAGCTGTCCGTGATCTCCGCTGGAATATCTCCCCTCGAGATCCGGTCGACGTATGTCGCCGCGACGTTCAGAGGACCGATCACTGCGTCGAGTGTATCGTTCACCCCCTGCACGATCTTTCGGAAATCGCCCTGATGCTGCGAAGCATTTGCCCGTGTGGAGAGCTTGCCTTCCACTGCTGCGTGCGACAGCATATTGGCGTCGCCCACCAGCGCATGGATCGCATCGATGCAGCGGTTCAGATTGTTCTTGATCTCGTTGAAGTCACCGCTATAGTTGTCGGTGATCTTCGCAGGGATCTCGCCTCGGGAGATGCGGTCCACATACGTGGCCGCCACGTTCAAAGGCCCGATCACGGCGTCCAGTGTGTCGTTCACACCCTGCACGATCTTGCGGAAATCCCCGTGATGGGCAGACGCATCCGCACGCGTGGCGAGCTTGCCCTCGACTGCTGCCTGCGAGAGCATGTTGGCATCGGCCACGAGGGCGTTCACGGCATCGATCGCCCGGTTCAGGTTGTTCTTGATCTCATTGAAGTCACCGTGATAGCTGTCCGCGATCTTCGCCGGGAGATCTCCCTTGGAGATGCGGTCCACATATTCCGCCGCCACGTTGAGCGGTCCGATGACCGCGTCCAGGGTATCATTCACACCCTGGACGATCTGACGGTACGCTCCCTGGAACTTCTCGGCATTCCCGCGGGTCGCGAGCTTGCCCTCGACCGCGGCCTTGGAGAGCACGCCGGCCTCGGCAACGAGGCCGCGCAGCGCCTCGGTCGCGCGGATGAGTGCCTTGCCTGCGACATCCTTCTCCGATCGTACGCGTGCATCGGCGGACAGGTCACCGGATCCGATGCGCCCGATCAGCTCTGCCTGTTCTCGCGTGTTGCCGGCCATCGTGTTGAAGGACGCTGAAAGTTCACCGATCTCATCCTTAGACGTCACGTCGATCGAGACGTCAGCATCTCCAAGCGCGAGACGTCCGGCCGCCTCGGTCAGTCCACGCATCGAGCGTGCAAGCCGGCGGCCGAGAATGAGTCCCGAAACCCCTGCCACAACAAGCGAGATCCCGATGACGGCCATGATCGTCCAGCGCAACCCTGCGAGATCGGTCTCAACATCATCCACATACACGCCGGTCCCGATGATCCACCCCCACGGCTTGAACAATTTCACCGCGGAGAATTTTGGCACCGGAACATCCGACCCGGGTTTGGGCCACATGTAGCTCACAAGCCCTTTGCCATTCGCTTTGCAGACCTCTACCATTTCTACGAAGAACGCCTTTCCGTTGGGATCCTTGAACCCCGTGATGTCTGTGCCGTTCATCTCCGGCTTGAGGGGATGCATGATCATCCGTGGGGTCAGATCATTGATCCAGAAGTAGTCCGTTTCATTGTACCGGAGGTTCTTCACGCGCTCCATGGCGCGGCGCTGTGCTTCCTCCCGACTGAATTCGCCTTTTGCGACCCGTGCTTCATATTCCGTGGCGAGCGTGTAGGCGATATCGACCACCTGATGGATCGATGCTGCCTTCTCTTCATAGGCCCAACCTTCTACTTCCGGCAGGACATAGAAGTAGAGCAATGCAGCCAACGGAATTGCTGTTGCCAGTGTGACCACCCCTACCTTCGATGCCCATCCCCAATCCGCGAATCGTCGAACCGTCATACGCACCTCCGTCTCGTGAGCATCAATAGGTATAGAACTGGACTTGCAGGGTTGCTTCCCCATTTGTCACACGCTCGGCGACCCGGGTGTCGTCGAGGCCCGATGGCGACCAACGATCTCGTACATGAACTTCACACTTGCACCATGAGCGTTGAGGAAGTAGTTCACGCCGAGGCCGAAGCGATCGCCGGACCGCAGCATGTTCTGATAGTCGAGCGTCGCCGCAGAAGCGCCCACCTGTTTCAGGACGGCCGCGCGCACGGTCTGGGATTCATACTTCAGGTACGGCTGGAGGTGGAGATCCTTGAACAGGAAGCCTGCCTCGAAGAAGACGATGGACTGTTTCGGCACGAGCCCGGTGAACGCCGAGGAATCCATATCGCTTCCTCCGCCGTTGAATGCCCCGGCAGAAGCGGAAACGGTGATGGATCCCAGCTCGGACACGGGGAGGTCAACGAATGCATCTGCCGAATATCCACGGTAGGTCCCCTGCATGTCCATACCGGCTCCGACGTTGACCATGCGCCCCTTCCCGAGCGTGGTGCCTGTATAGAAGAAGCCTTTCTCCTTGTCCAGGAAGCAGTACTGCAAGCGGACCGCGCTCCGCATGGGTGAATACTGGTTCACGTTCCTGCCGCTGTACAATCCCGCGCGGTACTCCAGCCGTTCGTCCACCAGGTGTCCGCGCGCGGTGATGCCCAGATCACGCCCCACGGAGTTGTCCAGCGGGGCGCTGCTGATGAACTGGTAACTCCCGTAGTTGATGCCCATCAGGGTCGTGGCCCCTGCAGGCCGTTGCGCGAGATTCCCACGAGATGCAATCCTGCAACGAACGACAGTTCGGGCATGAAGGTATGCTGTATCTGGGCATCCTGGACATACATCGACACGCCGTTCACCTTGCTGCCGTTGCTACCCACACGACCGATGTTCGTGGCGTCAGATTCGAAGAAAAACGATGTGTTTTTGGTAAGGTTCCCGCCGACCAGCACGCGCAGGCGGCGGATGAAGAGTTGACGCTGCCAGTGGCGGTTGTACGCCGGATCGTTGTCCTGCTGGGCGGTGGTCTGTTCCTGCAACGCCTGAGCCTGGAACTGCGATAACAAGCCGACCTTCATCATGGGGTAGACCTCTGCCGGTACCGCGGGTTTCGCCCGGAGGTCGTCTACCGCCTTCTTCAGGTCTGCGAGCAACTGCGCGACTTCAGGCGGGGAGGAGGAATGACCACCGCTTCGAGCAGGGCGAGCCGTTCTTCGATGAAGAGCGCCCCGACGGCGGCGCCTGCTGAGACAGGCTTGGCGGCCTTTCCAGGGCTCGTGGTGGTGCTCCGGGCTCTGTCCGGGCGGATGCTATCCTGCCGGCCGCGGAGCCTCTGTGCGCGGCGCGAGACGCTGCAACGTGGAATCGACACGCGCGGTGATCTCCGCGATGCGGGAGAGTTCCTGCGCCAGCACGCCGCCGGTGAACACCAGCATGGCAACGACAACCATTGATAGACGATGCATATTCACCTCTTCCTCTGGGTTACGGGGCCCTTGTTTCCACCTGCCTCTTCACATCCGGTGGCACCGTTGCCTGCCCGATGGCAACGATACGCCTCACTTGCCTCTCCCCCTTCCGCTACTCAGGTGAATCACGCAGCCTTCATGTCCGCGCCCAACACCTTCTCCAGATCCAGAAGAATGAGCAAGCGGTCCTCCAGCTTCCCTACGGCCGTGATGTACTCTTCATTCACTCCACCCGTGATCGACGGCGGCGGTTCGGTGACACTCCGCGGGATCCGGAGTACTTCACGGACAGCATCCACAACGAATCCGAGCACCCGTCCGCTCAGCTCGACGACCACGATGCGCGTGTGCTTATCGTGCTCCTTCCGGGGCATGCCGAAACGGCAACGGAGATCGATGATCGGTATGACCTTTCCCCGGAGGTTGATCACCCCATCCACATGGTGCGGGGCGTTCGGCACGCGGGTCACTTCCAGCATCCTGTTGATCTCCTGGACCTGCAGGATGTCCACCCCGAATTCTTCGTCGCCGATGTTGAAGCTCACGAGCTGCAGCAATTCCTCACTGCCATGCTTCGCGTCCGCTGACTGATGGATCGATGCCGATTCTGCCATACTGCACCTCCCGTGTTGGTCACTCGCACCGAACTGCTTGCTTCTTCCTTAGTATTCCTGCTATCCGTTCTCCAACATACCCTCCTCCCGTACGCCGATGCCACCCACCGTGACAACGTCACCCCCGGCTCTCACGCCGGCGCCATTGCTTCCCACGGTGAACCGTCCGATCACCCTCCTTCGCATTTCTACCCCTCCGCCATCGACCCCTCACCACGCGGTCTGGGGCCGCCCATCCGCCCCCCCCCCCGCCGGGCCCCCCCCCCAGTGAAAGCGGTGATCAGCCGTTGCAGGTTGTCCGTCAATCGGTTCAGGTCCTCTGCCGCCCGTGCTATCTGCTGTGTCCCCTGGGCGGTCTCACCGGTGACCTTGCTGATCGATTCGACGTTCTTCGATATCTGCTCGCTTGCGCTGGATTGCTCTTCGTTCGCGGCAGCGATCTGGCCCACCATATCCGTCACTTGCTGGCTCACCCCAACGATCTCCTGCAGGCTCGACCCTGCCCGGTCCGCCAGGGCGATCCCGCGTTCGACCTCATTCGTGCCCTCTTCCATCGACCGGACCGCATCGTTCGTATCCGACTGGATCTTCTTGATCATGTCGGCGATCTCTTTGGTCGCTTTCGTCGTCCGCTCCGCCAGCTTGCGCACTTCATCCGCCACGACGGCAAAGCCGCGTCCCTGGTCGCCGGCCCGTGCGGCTTCGATCGCCGCGTTGAGCGCGAGGAGGTTCGTCTGATCAGCGATGTCATCGATCACACTGATGATCTCACCGATCTGGTCGGACGACCTGCCCAGCTCTCTGACGGTCTCCGCGCTCTTGTGCACCACACCGGCGATCCGCTTCATGCCGTCCACCGTCTCCGTCACGACCTTCCCGCCCTGCTCCGCCCGGAGACGTGCCTGCTTTGCCGTCTCGGCGGCCACGCTGGCATTCCTGGAATTCTCCTGAATGGTCTTGGTCATTTCTTCCACGGCACTGGCGACCTCGCCCGCCTGGCTCGTCTGCTCCATGGCACCCGCGGCCATCTCTTCGGTGCTCGAACTGATCTGGCTCGATGCGCTGGCCGTGGCACTGACCGCCTCGCTGACCTTGCGCAGGGCGTCCACCAGCGAGGTGCCCACCTTGTTGATGCTCTCCTTGATGAGTTGCAGATCGCCGCGGTAGTCGCCCTGCATGCGGGCCGTCAGATCCCCCGTGGCCATCATGGCCAGGGTGCGCGACCCCTCCTGTACCGGTTTGATCACCGCGTCCAGCGTATCATTGACCCCCTGCACGATCCTGCGGAACTCGCCGTCATGCCTCAGTGCATCGGCACGGGTCGCGAGGTTCCCTGCCACCGCCGCTTCAGCCAGCATCGTGGCGTCCTGCACGAGGTGCGTCACCGCCTCACGGGCAAGACCGAGGCGCTCGTTGATCGTTTCGAAATTCGCCCTGACTTCCGCGGTGTCAGCATCCCCCGGGGCAACAAACAGCTGCAGGCCCAGGTCGCCTGCGGACAGTTTGTGAAGGTCTTCGGAGAGTATCTCCACCTGCACGCGCTGGTACGCAGCCACCTTGTCCGCAACCTTTTGAGCTTTCCTGACAGCGGTCTGGTCCACGACGATCTCCAGAACGCCAACAACCTCATGCTTCCCATCCTTGATCGGCACACCGGTATAGCTTATCTCCAATTCGTTCGCGCCCGGGCGCGCGGTCGTCTCGCCCTGCTCTGTCTTGCCGGTCGCAACGGCACGCATGCATGCGCATTCGCCCGTGCTGCAGTGGTCGGTGCGGAAATGGTCGAAGCACTTCTTCCCGTAGAGTTCTTCGGGCCGGCGGCCGCCAGCAGCAGCACCGATCTTGTTCATATACAGGACCGTCCGGTCACGATCGATGACCATAACGGGAACCGGCATGGAGTCGATGAAGCCGACGAGACTGTCGAGCGTCGCGTTCACGCCTTCAACGATCCTGCGGAATTCACCCCCGTGCTTCCGGGCGTCCGCCCGCGTGGCGAGTCGTCCCTCCACCGCCGCTTGTGACAGCATGCTGGCATCCGTAACCATGGCATTCACCGCGACGATCGCCTGGTTCAGATTGTTCTTGATCTCGTTGAAGTCACCGCTGTACTTGTCCGTGATCTGCGTCGGGATGTCGCCCTTCGAGATGCGGTCCACGTACTCTGCCGCCACATTCAACGGTCCGATCACCGCATCCAGTGTTTCGTTCACACCCTGGACGATCTCACGGTAGCCGCCCTGGAATTTCTCCGCATTTCCCCGTGTCGCCAGCTTCCCGTCCACTGCTGCCCGGGAGAGCATGCGCGTCTCGGCAAGCAATCCCTGAAGAGAACCGACTGCGTTGCGGAGGGCGAGCATGACCACATCGTCATTCGAACGTGGAGAGACCGTCACATCGATTGTGCCTGCAGCGATGGCTTCCACGATCCCTGCCTGCTGTCTCATATTCTCGGTCAGCGCCACGAATGATGAGGCCAGCTGTCCGACCTCGTCCTTTGAGGTCACCGCCACGCTCACATGAACATCTCCAAGGGCCAGCCGGTCGGCCGCCGTAGCGATGGCCCGGATCGGTGCAATGATCCGGCGTGTATACAGATACACGAGTCCCACCCCGATGAGCACGATCGCGAGACCGACGACGATCAGGGTGGTGCGTAGGGTTTGGACGGGGGCGAGCGCGTCTTCCGTCTTCGCGCGGACAAGAAGTCCCCAGCGGTGGCCGGCATATGCTCCCACGCCCTTCGAGAACGCAAATCCATTCACTTGTGTGAAGCCGAATCGTACACTCTTCTCGACCGTGGATCCATTCTCTCCTGCCATCACCCGGGTAACACACTGTGAACTTCCCGACGTGGCCAGATTCTTCGTCAGTATGTCCTTCTCGGCATCATCATCAATGATGAGACCGCGCCGATCAATGATGGTGACGCGGAATGATGGAAAGCCATTGGCTCTCTGGAATGCGATGGTTTCATCAGTGATCGACTGTACCACAGCGATGTAGCTGGCGTAGTTACACCACACGCCCAGGATGGCACCGTTCTTATCGCGTATGGGAGCCGCGAACGGGACCGTGATCACGTTCGACCCGAACACACCTCCGATGGCCTTGTCACGCACCGGTTCACCGGCAAACGAGGAACCCGGCGCAACCTGACCGCTGATGCAGGCCTTGAACCAATCGGCCGAGCTGAACGATGTCCGTTCGAGCGCCTCTGTGTCATAGCGCTTGCCGTCGTGCGAAGTATTGGCGGTCGCAACGACTTTGCCGGAGCGGTCGACGACGATCATTGCGTCGTAGACCCCATAGAGTCGCGACATCTCATTCGCAAAGGCCCGGAGACGGTCCGGCGGCTCCTTGCCGCTCATCGTGTTTATAGCAAGCGGGTTGGCGACAAATGCCTGGACATCCCCGTAACGTTCCATCAAGCCTCTGTCGATCTTGTCCATGGTCGACAGAGCGACATTCTGAAAATTCACCTGCAATCCATCCACGATACTGGATGAGCCGCGGTCGAAGGCGACATAACCCGTCACCGCGACCGTCAGCGTGATCAAGCCCACGGTCATGAGGACGAGCCGCCCCCGGAGCGAGTTGAACCCGAGGCGGGTGGTCAGTGCCCCGAACACGTGTACCATGGCATGCCTCCGCCGGGTCATCAGATACCATACGATCGCTGCAACGGCGACGACCGCAGGGATCTGCCACCACAGTGCGGACGAGCCGCCGGAGACAGGCCCCGACGGAGGGGCAGCCTTCACCGACGGCACACCAGCGGCCTTCTCGCGATCATCGCCGCCCCGGGGTGCCGGAGCGGGCTCTGATGATGCCGGGGACGGCTGTGCGGACAAGGAGGCGACCGCCCCGCGCTCTGTCACGGGAGACACGGACCGATCGACGCTCTGATCGCCGCGCTCCACGGGTTGCTGGGGGAGTGCCGGCTTGACCGCAGGCACAGGTGCTTTCGTGGCCGGGGCAGTACTGTCGCCCATGAGGCGGAGAAGTTTTTCCCTGGTCGACATACCAGTGGCCGTGCTGTCCGTCTGCGAGGAAAGCGGTGTTGCCAGCACCAGCATCGTGAAGACCAGCAGCGATATCCCTGTGCCAATTGCGAATCGTGTGCGTGCTCCGGAGCTGCTCATGACTCGATCCTTTGACTAGAAGTTCACGGTCGTTGCAAGAAAACCCCAGTACGAAGTTGCCGGGCCTTGTTTGTATTGCATGGCCTCACCGGGGACGAACGCCGACAATCCCAGCGTGAATGTGACGATGGGAGAATACTTGTAGTTCACGGTCAGATCGATCTCCTGACCAAGGGCCTTTGCCTCGGTGAACTGGCCGGTGGTCGGATCCTTGAACATCGCGCCACGGTCCAACCGGAAGTGATGCAGGTCGAGCGCCAGCGACAGCGGTTCATACGGCGTCGCGGCCCAGGACAGGATCGCGTCATGCAATCCATACTCCCCGAGGACCTTGGGAAACAGATCCATGAAGCCGTAATAGGTGTGGCCGGAACCGAATACCGTGTTGAACGATCGGTACGACCCATCCTTCGCATCATTGTCGCCGCTCAGCATCGTGTAGACCACGCCCACGCGCATCTTCAGCGATGCATCGACCGTCACGCCTGCATTCATACTGTAGAGGTCGGCGCTGATCTTGTTCCGCGCATCCGTTTCTATCAGGGAGATGTGCCCGTACTGATGGAAGAACTCAACGTCCGCATCCCATGGTGCACTCTTGGCATACAGCCGCAGGCCGGCCGTGGCGCGGCTGAGCTTCGAAGCCCCGATCTCCGGGCCCTTCGTCAGTTCCGTCGTGTTGTCGTCGAGGAGATACACAAGATCCGCCATCACGGGCTTCAGATTGCGCAGCGTTGCATACAGGCCGTGGAAGTTCTCGGCCGCCACCACCGTCTGGCTGCCAACAAGCTTGGCCGTGAACAGGTGAACGGTGTACATCTCGCTCTCATAGGACACCTTCGCTGCATCGAACGACCGCGCGGTATTTCCCCAGTTCGAGGGGCTTACCAGGCGCTCATTGCCATAGCTCATCTCCTGCCGTCCGAGCTTCAAACTCAATCCGGACGAGAACATGTTGGCCACGCCGAGATAGGCCTGATGGAAGTCGAGCGCCTTGGCTGTACCGTCGGTCGTCCCCCGCGCCAACGCGGGATTCCCGCCACCCCATGTGCGGCTATCCTGGATCTGAATGAAGGCCTGCACATCGTCGGAGGGTTTCACCATCACCCCCACGCGCGACCGGAGAAGATTGTACCCCAGGGTTCGGGCTTCAGGAACGAACGATCGGCCATCCATCTCACCCCGGTCCCTGATCTGACCCGAGATCTGGTAGGTGATGCCGGAGGGTGCGGGGACCGTTTGAGGCGGTTTGACCTGCTGCGCTGCGATCGGAGGTTTCTCCGTGATCACCTTCTTCAGTTCGGCAACAAGGGTATTCAACTGCCCCGTGAGCTGTGAGAGATCTGCATTCTGCGGCACGCCGCTGATGCGCTTCTCAAGGATATCCATCCGGCGCGCCAGATCCTCGACCGAGGCCGAAGCAACCGCTGCGTTGTCGCTGCGGTCCGCATGCGGGACGGCCACGAGGCTCTGTCGCAGCGCGAGGACCTCACTCCGGAGACTCGCGATCTCATTCTTGCGCTCCGTTTGCTCGCGCGAGATCATGACCTTGAGGGACGTTTCCATCTCATCCACGATCTCGATCACTTTCTTGAAATCCTGACCGAGCGCATTCCCCGTCACGAGGAGCAGAACCAGTACTGCCACAGCCTTCGACTTCATGGACGGAACCTCCGTATGTGGTGACATTGCCGCTCTCATTCCGTTGTCATCTACCTTGTTGACATTCTCCCCCATCTCCCCGTCCTCTACCGGGGGTAGTGCGTGCTGCCTCTCGCGCAAATGCTGTACCAACATGCTCACTATTCCTGGAACGCTTCAGACAGCTTATTTCATCATATTTTGGCGCTTTCCATCCGCACCAACCGGAGTGAGGGGATGTCTCCCTGCTCTCGGTGCGTACTATTCGACAGGTGCCCTATTTTTCTGTCAAGCGACAGGTACTTTGGCCAGACCGGTCCGGATGAAAAGCAAGCCGGGTGAGCCCTCCGCTGCAATGCCGGAAAAGCCCACCCGTTCTTTCCAGTTCAGATATCTGAATTCAGATATTCTGATATCTGCATTCGCTAGCCTGCCACCAGAACCCCGTTCTCGTGCACTGCAACGGCATTCCGTCCAACGTCACTCCGTCCGAGACGGAAATCGCCGATCAGACGTTGCAGATTCTCCGTGAGCCGGTTGAGATCCTCCGCGGCACGCGCGATCTGCTGCGTCCCCTGCGCTGTCTCGCTCGTCACCTTGCTGATGCCCTCGACGTTCTTCGAGATCTGCTCGCTGGCACTCGACTGCTCCTCGCTTGCGGCCGCGATCTGCGTGACCATGTCCGTCACCTTCTGGCTCACGCCACGATCTCCTTCAGGCTCGCGCCTGCCTTGTCGGCCAGTTCGATCCCCCGTTCCACCTCCTGCGTCCCTTCTTCCATCGACCGCACCGCTCCCGTGGTATCGGATTGGATCTTCTTGATCATCCCGGCGATCTCTTTCGTCGCCTTCGTCGTCCGCTCGGCCAGCTTCCTGACCTCGTCCGCCACCACCGCAAAGCCGCGCCCCTGGTCCCCGGCACGGGCCGCTTCAATGGCCGCGTTCAGAGCCAGCAGGTTCGTCTGGTCCGCGATGTCGTCGATGACGCCGATGATCTCACCGATCTGATCGCTCGATTTCCCGAGCTCCTTCACCGTCTCCGCGCTCTTGTTCACCACGCCGGCGATGCGCTTCATGCCTTCGACGGTATCATCGACCACCTTCCCGCCCTGCTCAGCACTGACCCGGGCCAGTTTCGCCGTCTCCGCTGCGGCACTCGCATTCCTCGAGTTTTCGAGAATGGTCTTCGTCATCTCTTCCACTGCACTCGCCACTTCGCCCGCCTGGCTCGTCTGTTCCTGTGCCCCGGCAGCCATCTCCTCGGTGCTTGAGCTGATCTGGCTCGATGCACTCGCCGTCGCACTCACCGCCTCGCTCACCTTCCGCAGGGCATCCTGCAGGGAGCCGCCCACCTTGTTGATGCTCTCCTTGATGAGCGCCAGGTCGCCGCGGTAGTCACCATTCATCCGCGCCGTCATGTCTCCCGTCGCCATCACCGCCAGCGTGTTCGACCCCTCCTGCACCGGCTTGATCACCGCATCCAGCGTGTCGTTCACACCCTGCACGATCTTCCGGAAGTCACCCTGGTGCTTCGATGCATCGGCACGGGTCGCAAGGCGCCCTTCCACCGCCGCCTGCGACAGCATCACCGCATCGGCGACCAGATTCGCGACCGCCTGACGGGCCGTGCCCAGGCGCCCGGTGATCGCATCGAAGTTGTTCTTCACTTCGGCCGTGTCCGCATCGGCCGGATCCACAGCGAGCGAAAGGTGCAGATCACCGACGGACAATTTCTGCAGGTCGCTGGCGAGCCCGTTCACCTGTGCCTTCTGATAGCTCGCTACCTTGTCGGCGATCGCCTGCGCACGTCGCACCGCCGTTTGGTCCACAACGATCTCGAGCACACCGATCATCTCGTTCTTCTCATCCCGCACGGGAACACCCGTGTAGGCGATCTCGAGCTGATTCTTCCCGGGGCGTGCCGTGGTCTCCCCCTGCTCCGTCTTGCCCGTTGTGAGCGCCCGCATGCAGGCACATTCACCACTCGTGCAGTGATCGGTGCGGAAATGGTCGGAGCATTTCGTTCCGGTGAGTGACGCGGGCGTGCGGTCGCCGACAGCAGCTCCGATCTTGTTGATGTATTGAATGGTCCGGTTCCGGTCGATCACCATTGCCGGGACAGGTATGGAGTCGATGAACCCGACAAGACTGTCAAGCGTGGCATTGACCCCCTGAACGATCTTCCGGAAGTCGCCGCCGTGCCTGGATGCATCGGCGCGCGTCGCAAGCTTCCCTTCGACCGCGGTCCTTGACAGCAGGACGGCATCGGCCACGAGTGCATTCACGGCACCGATGGCCTGGTTCAGGTTGTTCTTGATCTCATTGAAATCGCCGTTGTAGCTGTCGGTGATCCTGGCGGGGATGTCGCCCTTCGAGATCCGGTCCACGTACTCCGCAGCGACGTTCAATGGTCCGATCACCGCATCCAGCGTACCATTGACCCCCTGCACGATCTCACGATAGCCTCCCTGGAACTTCTCCGCATTGCCGCGGGTGGCAAGCTTGCCCTCGACCGCCGCCTTCGACAGCATCCCTGCCTCGGCCACCAGGCCACGCAGCGCGGTGATCGCATTCTGCAGGGCTGTACCGAGCACGTCCTCGCGTGACCGTGGTGTGACCTCGACGGACAGATTGCCTGCCGATATCTGGTGCGCGGCGTCGGCCTGCTCCTTCGTGTTCGCGACAAGCGTGGCAAAGGCTTTGCTGAGTTTGCCGACCTCGTCGTTGGTCTCTCTGCCTGATATCTGCACGTTCACGTCCCCGGTCGCGAGCTTCGCGGCGCTTTCTGCCACGCTCTTGATCGGAAGACCGATGATGCGCGCAAGGAACACGCCGAGGCCGATGGCGAGGACCATGGCGACCGCGATCGCGATGATCAGCGCGCGTTCACTCGACCCCACCTGAGCGTCGGTCGCCGCGTCGAGTTCGTCTGCAATGCGCGTATTGATCTCGACCAACGCGGTCAGCGCTTTCCGGCTCGCTGTGAGCTCTTCACGTGCAGGCCCATCGATCAACGCCAGCGCTTTGACTTCCTCGCCATTCATCACCATCTCCAGCGCGCGGTCGCGGACCCCACTGTACGTCGTCCAGTGTGCACGGAACGATTCCAGGACCTTCTGTTCTTCTGCTCCCGGATTCCCTTGCGCATACTTTGAAACCAGGTCGTCTACCTTCTTCGATTCTGTCCTGACGATGCCTATATATTTGGTTCGCGCTTCGGGGGTCTTGGACATGAAGACATTCCGTACGTCGCCGCGCGCCGTGAGCAACGCGGCATTTGCATTTCCCAGGCCCACGATCGGGACCAGGCGGTCGCGATACAGCTCATCCTGATTTCCCGCGAGGACGCTTATTCCCGAGTAGCCGAAGTATCCGACAATAGCTGCAATGAGGGCGACGAGGACATAACTGCTGATCAGTTTCGTCGCAATGTTGAGGTCATAGAACCATTTCATAGCTCCCCGCCTGAGTGGTCTTTGAATAGTACACGTGTCAACGTGACATACGTTCTCAGACAGGAGGAGTACAATGAGTGTACCACTTCGAAAAAAGAAGGGGTCCAGAATTCTTCCCAAATATCTTCGAATGGGAGACCTGGACCCCCTGAACTCGCGAAAATCAGCGATATGCGGGCCGTTCCATGGTTAAAATTCAGCTACTGAAGAAACATCGCCAACGTTTCGCCTCCATGGATGACCTCAGAAGCGGCCTTCGAAGCGCACGCCAAAGACCGATGCATTGCCGACCAGTCGCGAACAGCACGGGGCGATCACGTATTGAAAGTCAGGCTGCACGGCTATCGATGGAAGCAACTGGATCCGGTACGCCAGTTCGATGCTGACTTCACCGCCACGATCCGGCAATTCTTCCATGTCTGCGGGGTCAAGCAGCGTGTTCCTTTGCGCGAATGTGACGCCGAGGCCAAGCCTATCGCTGTCGCGCCCCGGGATCAAGCCCGTATACACACCGCCACCCGAGAAATTCGCACGGTACCGGTTGAGCCGTAGCTCCGCGAATCCGACGCGTGTGAAGAGGCAGAGCCCTTCTTCCCCGCCATCTTCACGGAGGACCTGCTGCTCGGCAAGGACGTAGGCTCCCCCGTTGGGCAATGGAGAGTCGACAGACGGGGGATACCACCACGCACCCACAGCATACTTCGACCGTGAGCCGCCATCCTCCCCATCGCTCACGACACCGCCTTCGGCTACGACGAGGACACCTTGATCCCTGGACCAGGAGAACGACGGCGTGTACGGATCATCCTTCGATCCCGGGTGACCGTCGATGACCGCGGTCTGGGCGTAGACGCTCCCGAATTCACCCCGCAGACGCACTGTGAGAGCAGGGTTCGGAAAGATCCCCGGGCCATTCGGGCCGGTCTGCGCAAGCTCCTTGCCGACACCAAATGAAGAATTGAGGAATACGACGGCCGCATCGGTCACATAGAATTCTGCATTCAGATCGTACAGACCGGCAAGGACCGACACCTGATCATCCAGGAAGGACTGGCGCACCCAGAATTGATACAACTTGGTCAGCCGCGTCGATTCGATGTTGCTGACGATCTGCGCGTCCCCGACATATCTGCTCACCGAGCCGCCATTGTTGGCGATCGCATGGGCAAAGAACGAAAGCCCCATGAAGCCCGAAGGCTGCATCGGCATCGATGGCCAACTGCAGATCGAACTGATTGATCGACCCACCATGGGATTCCACCCCACCATTGAGGTCCGACATCTGGTCGGTCCGGTACATCGCACTCAACGTGAATCCCGCGGCTTCCAGGCGCGGGCGGGTTCCACCCCAGGTGCCGGTGATCACCGGCCAGGTCGCAAAGCCTGATGGCTGATGGAGCGCAAGGGCAGACGAGGCGGTGGTCGGTGTGGCCGTCGGGGCCGGGTTTGCTGATGCTGTCGCGATGAGCGCTACAGAATCCTTGCCGTCGCGTTGGAGTTGGTCGGCTGCCAGTGCTGGAGCCGCAAGAAGGATGATGGCCGCCAGGGCCGCACGTGTGCGCAAGAGCATTTCACAGTCTCCGATGTCAGTTCACATGTCCGACTCGGAAGACCAAAATCGATGCCACGCGCAAAACGGCGAAACCATGCGCCCATACGCAAGCCTGGAAAGGGAAAAGCCAGTAGGTTGTAGAATCTACGCAGCGACGGGTGGACGCAGCCGGAAGCCGTCGTGGTCGCGCCAACCGGTGGATGCTCTGATCCAATCCTCAACGGTCACAGGCTCGTCGCACTGCTCTTCTTCAAACACGAAGAACCGGCAATCCGTACGATGATCCGGCCCACCGGGGAGAGCATCCTCTCCGCACTCCGGACAGCATTCGGGAGGTGTTGTTTCAGGCCATCGGTAGCTGCGGCGCATGGCTGTGCTCCTCACTTGCAAGTGCTTGTTCGAGTGCCTTGTGCAGCGACGCCATGTCGTGCGGTTTACACAGAACGAGTTCGATCGCTGCAGCACGGGCTTCCTGACGGACGGCTTCGGGAAGATAGCCGGACATGAGGAACATTCTGGCCCGCAGATGGCGGGCCTGCAGGGTCCTGGCCAATTCGATCCCGTTCATTCCCGGCAGATAGTAATCGATGAGGACCAGGTCGACATTCGACCACGATGCCTCACGCAACGCTTCTTCTGCTGTTGCCACGCCGTATGTTTCGAATCCCAGCGACGAAAGGAACGTCGTCAGGGCCTTCCGGAAGAGATGATCGTCTTCCACAATGAGAACCGTCCGCATGCGCTTTGGCATCCCGTCGAATTGTTGATATCCCCCCCCTCCCATCTCACATATCAGAGATACCCAAAACCCATGCCAGCAGGCCGGATCACAGGAAATGCTGGAAGCGGCGCAATTTCGCCATCGGAGGGAGTCAGGGAGTGACACCGGCATGATACGCGTGCCGAATATCAGCCACGTGCCTGTGGTGTGTGAAACATGAGCGGTCAGGTGCGGGGAGCATCCAGGCACTCGCGCACTGCGGAAAGGAACTCATCGATCTGGAATGGCTTCCGGACCGCGCGCAAGTGTTCTTCCTGGAGGAGCGAGGAAATGAGCTGGTCCGATGTGTACCCGGAACAGAACATCGCTTTGAGGTTCTTGTTGATATGCTTCATGGCCAGATAGGTCTGGCCCCCGTCCATACCCGGGAGGATGAGGTCAAGGATCACCAGCGAGATCTCTTCATGGTGCTCCTGATACGCAGCGAGTGCTTCGGTGCCGTCGCGCGCCGTCAGGACGCGATAGCCATGTTCGGCCAGGATATCGCGGCCGAACTCCCGCATCCCCTGTTCATCGTCAACCAGCAGGATGAGCTCGGAGCGTGGCACGGCGACCTCACCATTGCGCACGCCATCCTTGCGGTGAGCATCAGCAAGGGGCATATACACGGAAAAGGCGCTGCCGTGTCCGGGCGACGAGTCGACAAGCACGATCCCGCGATGGCCACGGATCACCGTATAGACGATCGAAAGCCCCAGCCCCGCTCCGCGGCCGGATTCCTTCGTTGTGAAGAATGGATCGAAGATCCTGTCGGCGATCTCCTGACGAATCCCGACGCCCGTATCCGTCACGCGGAGGAGGATGCATTCATCGCCGACGGGCAACGCCAATGCGGGAGCGATGGCCTCGGTGATGCGGACGCGCATGGCCTCGAGCGTGATCGTGCCACGGCCGCCGGTGGACACCTGTGCCTGGATTGCATCACGGGCATTGAGGCCGAGATTCATCAACGCCTGGCGGAGTTCGCCACGGGCGGCCGTGATCAGCGGCAGGGAGATCTCGCACCGTTTATGGATCGTGATCGTGTCGGGGCACTCGCTCCGGAGCAATTCGGTAACCTCGTCCATCAGGGGGCCGATCGCGACCGGCTCCGTCGAGCGTTCTTCCACGCGGGCGAAGGCCAGGAGCCGTTGGGTCACCTCGTCGGCACGGTGCACCGACTGCTCGATCGCCTGACTGTATTTCAGGACCCGGCCGTGGTCATGGATGTACTTCTTGATGAGGGTCGCGAACCCGAGCACATTGTTCAGGATATTGCTGAACTCATGGGCGATGCCACCCATCACCGTTGCCGTGCTTTCCATCCGTCGCGCCACGAGTGCCCGCTCCTGTGCATCGCGGCGTTCGGTGACGTCCCGGATGATCATCACATATCCTTCGACCGAGCTCCCGGCCTCCCGCACCGAAGCCACGAGGATCTCGGCCCAGAAGGACGAGCCGTTCGGACGGGTGTGCCACACCTCGACCTGAACCTCTTCGCCGGCCCCCGCACTGAACAGCCAATCGGCTGCTCCTCCCCCCCCCCCGGCCGATTCCGGAATGAGCGCACTGACGTGCTGCCCCGTGATCTCCGCCTCGGTATATCCCGTGATCAATTCCGCCCCGGCGTTCCAACTTACGATATGCCCGGCAGGATCGAGGAACACGATGGCAATGTCCCTCAGGTATTGCACCATCAGGCGGTGCTTGCGCTCGGTCTCCTGCAGTGCGCGCTCGGTCTCCTGCCGCTCCTGCCGCTCCCGCAACTCCCGGATGGCGCGGCGCGCCACAGGCGTCAGGCGCGTCAGGCGCTGCTTCAATACGTAGTCCGTCGCGCCGCTCTTCACCGCCTCGATCGCGATGTCCTCCCCCGATGCGCCGGAGACAAATATAAAGGGAAGATCCGGATACCTGGCGCGGACGATCCGCAACGCGGTCAACCCATCGAAGGATGGGAGGGCATAGTCGGCAAGGATGAGATCATAGGACCCGGTGGCGATCGCCGTTTCAAAGCTCTCCCGTGTATCGACACGGTCGATCACGTGTTCCACCCCGTCATTCTGCAGCCTCAGGGCAATGAGCTCGGCATCCAGCGCGTTGTCTTCGAGACAGAGTATCCGTAGCTGCGCTGCGCTCATGCGGCCACCTCCGTCCCGGCCGCAAGCGAGTGAAGATGGAAGTAGAATGTTGCCCCCTGGCCTGTCTGGGCCTCGGCCCAGATCCACCCCCGGTGGCGGCGGATGATGCGCTGCACGATCGCAAGCCCCACACCCGTCCCCTTGAAATCCTCCTCGCGATGAAGCCGCTGGAACACACCGAACAACCGCTCGGCATTCGCAGGATCGAACCCTACGCCATTGTCGCGGACGAAGTACACGCGTGCCGGGCCCGTACCATTGCACCCGACATGGATCTTCGCCTGCGCGCATCGTGAGGTGAACTTCACGGCGTTGGCAAGCAGATTGTGATAGACCTGCTTCATGAGCGTCGGGTCCCCCTGGAAGGGCGGCAATGGGTCGATCTGAAAATCCACGACCCTGCCTTCGAGTTCAGACTGGAGGACCTCCAGTACATCCCGGACCAGTACCGTCGGGTCGACCGGCATCATGCGTACCGGCGACCGCCCCGTACGGGAGAGGGTCAGGAGTGCCCCGATGAGGTCCTGCATCTTTCCCGCACTCACCTTCAGAAATTCGACATAGCGCTGCCCGTCCGCAGAGAGCTGCTCCCCGCAACGGTCCGCAAGCGCCCGCGAAAATCCATCGATCGCCCGCACAGGCGCCTGCAGATCGTGCGAGATGCTGTACGTGAACGCTTCCAACTCCTGGTTCGTGAATTCCAGTTCGGCGGTCCGCTGTTTCACGCGGTCCTCGAGTTCAGCATTCAGCAACCGGTTCTCTTCCTCGGCCTTCTTGAGCGCTGAAATGTCGGTGAACGTCGTGTGCACCTGATAGGGCCGGTCTTCTCCCGGCCGGAACAACGGCACGGCGTTCACAATGATCCAGCGATACTCGTCCAACGATGGGTTGAACACGCCCATCATGAAGTCATGGACCTGCTTCCCCGTACGCAGCGCCACCATGGCCGGATGGGCAGACCCGGCAAGGTCCGTGCCATCCTCACGTACCGTCCGCCAGCGAGGATCGAGAGAGGTGCGGCCGATCATCTGATCGAAAGTCAGGCCGAGGATCCGTTCACCGGCAGGATTGGTCGAGAGGATCCGGCCGTCGCTTGCCTGATACACGACCCCCTGGGCCATGGTCTCAACGAGGTTCCGGTGCCGCTCTTCGGAGAGCCGGATGCCTTCTTCGCGCTGCCGCTGGGCGGTGATATCCTCGAATGCGATGACAAGGCGTGAGCCGGGAAGACGGAAGAGGGACAACCGGTAGGTCCCCTTCACCGTGCCGTCATCATAGTCCAGACTATCCACATGGAGCACGGCACCATGGTGGATCACATTCATCACCTGTTCCCGCACCCCCTCGCGACCATACCAGCGGGGCCAGAGCTCGTCCAACGACCTCCCGCGCACTTCAGGCAGCGAGAATCCGGTCAGCCTCTCGGCCTCGCCATTGCCGCCGGTGAGGATGAAGCGGCCCGTGGCGGGTGCGTGCTGATAGATGAAAATGCCGACAGGCATCGAGCGGATGATATCTTCCGATGTCTGAAGGCTCTCTTGCAGCGCCTGTTCCGCCCTGCGGCGCGCCGAGATATCGCGCCAGGACGTGTGGAGGATCGTCCGGCCATGCAGCGGGATGGCGGTCAGCACAACATCAACGGGAACCAACGAACCGTCAGCACGGGTGTGCATCCATTCGAAATGGACACATCCTTCACGCAATCCCCGTTCGATCAACGCCGCCGCCTTGCGATCGGATGGTTCACCATCAGGCTGCATGGGTGGGGAGATGGAGGAGGGGTCCCGGCCGATGAGATCGGTCTTCGAGGGCATACCGAGAAGTTCCAGCGCGCGGGCATTGCAGTCGATGAACACACCGCCATCGATCAGCAGATTCCCCTCGCCGCCTTTCTCAAAGAGGAGACGGAACAGATGCTCGCGTTCCCTGACATCAAGATCCGATTGATGGCTGTGCCGGAAATACCCCTCAATGAGGATCACGCCGGCGAACATCAGGAGCGAGATCAGGAGTCCGACGATCTCGTTGAGGTCAGCCCCCGGGGTGTTCCCCTTGTTCAGGAGGAGGATCAGTGCGATGACACGGCGGAGGGCCATCAGGAGAAGCGCGGACGAAATGAGGAACCACGCCACCCGCCTGCCCGTGTACCGGATGAGGCGGATCGCCCATGCCGCGGCAGCCAGTTGAAGGCCGATCGACACGATCACCACGAACGTCGTCATGGTTCCCTGCGCTATTATCGGCGCCCGTCCAGGACATCTCGTACAAGCTGGATGAACGACTCCGGATTGAACGGCTTCTGTATCGCCTGCAGGTGCTCCTCTTCCAGCAACGCCGAGATGACCTGGTCCGGCATGTATCCGGTACAGAAGAACGCCTTCAGTTCGGGATCGATCTTCTTCAACTCAAGATACGTCTGTCCACCATCCATCCCGGGCATCACCAGATCGAGGACGACCAACTTGATCTTGTCGCGATGGCGGCGGTACACCTCCACCGCTTCCTGTCCCGTACTGGCGATCAGGACCTTGTACCCCTCATCCTCCAGCAACTCGCATCCGAGTTCCTGCATCGACTCTTCATCGTCGACGATCAGGATGGTCTCATTCATTCCGCGCGCCGGGGCCGATGGGGTGGCAACCACCGGGCGGGACGACGCCGATGGCACCGCGGGGAAATAGACGTGGAATGTGGTCCCTTCACCCTCTTCGCTATCCACGACGATCGTCCCGTGATGATTGCGAACGATGCTGTACACCACCGAGAGGCCGAGGCCCGTTCCACGACCGCGTTCCTTGGTCGTGAAGAAGGGATCGAAGATGCGCTCGCGGATGTCCGCAGGGATGCCGATGCCGTCGTCGCTGACCCGGATCTCCACATAGTTCTCGGAGGGGACCCCGAGCATCGAGGCACTGATCCGCTCGCCCACCTTCCCGTTGAACGCCCCGATGCTGATCGCACCGGCACCACCCTGACTCCGAGACGTGACCGCATCACGCGCGTTCACACACAGGTTCAGCAGCACCTGGTACACCTCCCCGTGATCGCCAAGAATGGACCGGAGGGCGTCGTCGCAATGACGGGTCACACTGATCGTCCTGGGGAATGTCTCGCCACAGAGGCTGAAGACCTCGTCCATGATCTGCGCCACATTCACCGTCACGCTCTCGCGTTTCGCCTTTCTCGCAAAGGACAGGAGTTGGGCCGACAGCTCCGCACCCCGCGTGGCGGACTTCTCGATGGTCGCGGTGTACTTCAGGACCTTTTCGGGTTCCTGCGCGTGCTTCTTGATCTGGAGCACGAACGCGATGACGTTGTTGAGGATATTGTTGAAATCATGCGCGATCCCGCTCGCCAGCGTACCGATACTCTCCATTTTGTGCGACTGCCGGACCTGCTCCTCCAGCTTCTTCCGTTCGGTGATATCATACATGTACCCCTTGAATTCGGCGAAACTGCCGTCGGCCAGCGTGATGGCAATGGCGTTCATGACCACATGGATCAACTGGCCGTCAGGACGGACCAGGTCAAGTTCGAATTCCTCCACACGGCCGCGGGCACGCAGGATATCGAAGATCGAGTCCCGCACTTCGGGCGAGGAAAAGAGCGAGAGCACGTTGCATTGCATTGCACTCACCACCGACGGGAACCCCACGATCCGTGCGAATGCCGGGTTCGCATCCAGCAACGTTCCGTCCACCTTCGCGATGAAATCGCCCGTGAGATCGTCCTCGAAGAACCGCCGGTACCGCTCCTCGCTCTCACGAAGGTCATGTTCCGCCTTCCGCCGCTCCGTGATGTCGCGGAGCACCATGGTCATCAGGCGCTCACCCCGGGCCTCCACCTGGGACACGGACACTTCCAGCGGGAATTCTGTGCCGTCCGCGCGGAGGCCGGTGATGGCATCCGCATCGCTGATGCGCGCCTGTGCCCCTCCGACCCGGGCGATCTCGTCGAAGGTGCGAACGGTGGATTCGCGCAGGCGTGCCGGAATGAACCCCCCGATGGACTTGCCGACGGCCGCCGCCGCGCTGCATCGGAACATCTGCTCGGCCGCCGCATTGAAGAGCACGATCTCGTGGTGGCTGGTCACGGTAACGATCGCATCCATCGCCGACTGGATGATGCCGGTCATGCGCGCTTCGCTGATGCGCAACGCCTCTTCCGCCGCACGCTGTTCGGTCACATCGCGGAACACCACAACGATACCGGTGGTCTCCCCACGGTCATCCTTGATCGGGGCGGCACTCTCCTCGATGGGGATCTTCGAGCCGGACCTGCTGACCAGGACCGTGGCGCCGGCTTCATGAGCCTCACTGTGTTCGAAGGCGGTCTTGAAGACATCAGCAAGTTGGCGGCCGGACGCATCCCTGACCATCCATCCCGTCAGCCGCTCCGCGATGGGGTTCATGAACGTTATCGCCCCGGCAGTGTCCGCCGCGATGATCGCGTCACCGATGCTGCGCAGCGTGGTGGTGAGCCAGCGTTCGCTTTCGCGCAGGCGCGCCTCGATGCGATGTTTGTACAGCGCCATCTCGATGGTGATCGAGAGTTCGCGCTCCTCAAAGGGCTTCAGGATGTATCCGAAGGCGTCGGTGACCTTCGCGCGCTGCAGGGTGTTGTCGTCCGCGTAGGCGGTCAGATACACGATCGGCAGGCCGTACAGCTCACGGATCCTGTCCGCCGCCGTGATGCCGTCGACATCCCCCTTCAGCATGATATCCATCAGCACCAGATTCGGCCTGTGCCGTCCCGCCTCCGTGATGGCCTCTGCAGCGGTCGATGCAATGGCAACGACCGAATACCCGCGGCGGGTCAGGCGCGCCGCGATATCCTTTGCGACGATGTGTTCGTCCTCAACAACAAGGATAGATGCCTGGGTCATCCTGCTATGCTCCGTTCGGTGAAGTGGACGCGTCCGGTCCCCGCCGGCCGTTCGTGTCCTGCGCGTACTTGTCGGCGATCTCCGGATACAGGTGAGAGAAACACTCGGGACACATTCCATGACTGAACTGTGCCTGCGTATGCTCGGTCAGATAGCGCTCGACCTGGGTCCAGTACCCGCTGTCGTCCCTGATCTTCTTGCACGAGGCGCAGATCGGGAGCAGGCCACTCAGGGTCTTCACGCTCTGGAGCGCCCCCTGGAGCTCTTCCTGGGCACGGCGGCGCCGCACAAGCTCTTCCTGCAGGTCGGCGGTTCGCTCCCTCACCCGGATGTCCAGGTCCTGACCGATCCGGCGCAGTTCCTCTGCGGATCGCCTCCGCTCGGTGGTGGATGCACCGAGGAGCAAGCCCGTAAGCCCGAGAGAGGCGGTATACCCGTAGAAGAACACGAGCCCGACAGCGAAGCGCGGTTCAGCGAACGGCCCCTCGCCGTGGAGCACCCCCCAGAGGGCGAAGGCCACACCGACGGCAGTGGCTGCGGTTGCCCCCTTCTGTCCGAACCGCAAGGCAGCCCAGATCACGAACGGGAATGCGACGAACGACAGCGGGGCAACAAGGTCCAGCTCGAATACCCCCGCGTGCACAACGGTCGCCCCTGACACCAGCAGCATGAACATGATGACGCCCTCTCCTTTGCGCGCGGAGGAGAGCCAGAGTTCTTCCCGGTGCGACCAGGCAAGAGCGAGCGACCCGATCACGAGTGTTCCCATCGCATCGCCCAACCACCAGAAGCGCCAGAGATGCCCGGCATCCCGCCACAGAACGACGCCGCTCCCGCAGAGAGCAAGGGTTCCCGCGGTCGCGCCGACCATCGGAGCGATCCCCACGGCAAAAAGGAGGAACGCCAGGATGTCGCTCACCCTCCTGAGTCCGGGCCGGAGATCCGAAGCGTTGCGGAGGAGGTAGACGCCGACCGATCCTTCCAGGACGACGCTCACCGCGACGATGATGGAGACCCACGCCGGCATGCCGGCCATGGTGGTCACCACCAGAGAGCCTGCCAATAACGCGGGCACGATGCGGGGGCCGAAGATCAACAGCGAGGCCAGCGCGATGCCGGCCGGGAACCAGACCGGAGCAAGCCGGGGTGTGGAGATGGAGGTCGCCAGACTTCCGTACGCCCCCAGGGCGATCACGATCGCCACCACGAGCAGAGCAACCCGGTGACGCCGCTGCAACGACACCACGAGTCCCTCCCACAGGGAGATGTCGCTCACCGCTGCCGGATGAAGAGGCACATGGTCTCCGTTCTGTTGGAGGCGCCGCGATACGCGGCACCCGAGATCAACACATCGATCGGCCCGATCCCGTTCCCACGCAGATGGAACGGCCGGCTGTCCATGGACACCGCAGTGGAGAGATGATCAACGATCTCCTCACCCTCACGTGGTCTACCGAAGAGGTCCTTCAGCGGACGCCCGCACACGTCAGGCGCCCCCAACGCGTCAGCGCCTCGAAGGCAGGCGATACCGCCAGCACGAGGCCATCGGCGCCGAGGATCAGGCTCGCAGCAGGCGGGATCGCAGCGGATTCCTGCACCGCGGCGTGGAGCTTGCTTTCGAGGACACACAGCGTCATCTCGAAACGTCCCCGCTGATCCACAGCGATGCTTCCCTTGAACGCTCCGGTGCGGAGTGTCCCATCCTTGAGAACGATCTCAAGCATCACGGTCTCCAGGACAGGCGAACTCTTGAACCGCGTGAAGGTCGAAACGAACCGGTCGATACTTCCCGAAGAGAGGAATTCTCCGAACCACCGGCCGATCACCTCGTCCTGGGCATGACCGAACAACTCCAGCCAGGCCTTATTGACACGGAGGATGTGTCCATCAGCATCGAGGGCGTGGAACGGGATCGGCGCGTTCTCGAACATCAGGCGGAAGCGTTCCTCGCTCTCCCGCATGCGCTTCTCCGACTGGTGCTTGTACAGCGCCATCTCGATCGTCGAATAGAGTCCGCGTTCATCGAAGGGCTTCAGGATGTATCCGAAGGGCTCGGAGACTTTGGCGCGCGCCAGCGTGGCTTCGTCCGACGATGCGGTGATGAAGACGACCGGAATGTCGAACCGCCGCCGGATCTCCTCCGCCGCCTGAATGCCATCCATATCGCCCGGCAGGAGGATGTCCATCAGGACCAGATCCGGCCGCGTGGCTTCGCACCGTTGCACGGCCTCACGGCCAGCGGCCGCCCGCGCCGCGATCGTGTACCCGAGCGTCATGAGCCAACGCGTCAGATCCTCCGCAACGATGAGTTCGTCCTCAACCACCATGATGTTTGTACTGCCCATACCGCCTCGCTATTTCCGGAATGTCATGATGAATTCTGCCCCCCGCTCGGCCGGCTGCAGCGCCACTTCACCCTGCACCTGATCCGCAAGCATGCGCACGAGCGTAAGCCCGAGGCTGTCCGACGTCTCGAAGTCCACATCCGCGGGGAACCCCACCCCATTGTCCCGCACCGCAAGCCGCACCATGTCATCGCTGACGGGATGCAGGTCGATATCGATGCGCCCTCCCCGGCCCTCAGGGAAAGCGTATTTCAACGCGTTGGTGACCAATTCGTTGACGATGATCCCGCACGGGATCGCACGGTCAACGGCAAGGAGGACCTGCGACGCATGGACGTTGAGCGACACCCCGTGCGCCCCGATCCCGTACGAACGGAAGAGCTGGGTCGTGAGTTCCCGCAAATAGTCGGAGAAATCGATCTCTGCGAGGTTCGCCGACTGATACAGTTTCTCATGGATGAGAGCCATGGATTTCACACGGTTCTGGCTCTCTTTGAAGATCTTGATCATCGCCTCGTCCTTCAGGTATTCGGACTGAAGGCTGAGGAGACTGGAGATCACCTGGAGGTTATTCTTGACACGGTGGTGGATCTCCTTCAGGAGGACCTCCTTTTCCCGGAGCGAATTCCTGAGCGCCTCGTCGGCACGCTTGCGCGCCGTGATATCCCGCGCCACACCGACCATTGCCACCGGCTCGTTGTCGTCGTTGCGCACGATGGAGGTCCAGAGCTCCACCGGGAAGATCGACCCATCCGCCCTGTGGTTCAGCACCTCGCCATACCACGAACCGTTCAGCGTCCCGTTGCGGATCTCATTCATCTCCACGGCCGCCGATGCACCGCTCCGCACCATCGCGATGTCCTGTCCGAGGATCTCTTCCTCGCGGTACCCGTAGGTCTCAAGGAATGCATCGTTCACGAACAGCACCCTGTCTTCCAGATCGGTGATCGTCACACAATCGCGGGCGCTCGTGATGGTATGCGCGAGGAGACGCAGCCTCCTCTCCGCTTCCTTGCGTTCGGTGATATCGCTGACACTCCCCCAGACACGCACAAGCCTTCCCGCCTCGACCGTGCCGGTGACACTATGCAGCACTTCGCGGACCGGTCCGGACGGAGGCATGAGCACGGATTCAAAGGCGGTCAGGCGGTAGCCGGAGATGACGAACTCTTCAACGGTGCGACGGTCCTCGACCCGGGTATCGGTGAAGAGACGCGTCAGCGTGGTCCCGATGAGTTCCCGCGGGTGCTCACACCCGCAGAGGCGCGCGAACGGCAGATTGCATTCCGCGAAATAGCTGCGTTCAAAGAGCAGCTCCAGTTGCTTCGCAGGCGGCAGATCCACGGGGATCGGTTCCAGCATTTCAATGCGCCAGATGCCCTCCGAACTATTCTCGACGAAGGTGCGGTACCGTTCCTCGCTTTCGCGCAGCCACTCTTCGGCCTTCTTCCTCTCGGTGATGTTCCGGGAAATGGTGACGACCGCGGACACGTTCCCCGAGGCATCCTTCATGGGCGACACCTGGTCCAGGAACCAGAAGAGTTGCCCATCCCACATCATCCTGGTCTCGTCCGTGAAGCCCTGCCCGGTATCGACCACCCGCTGGATACGGTCGCGGATCTGCCGGGCAAAGCCGGATTCGTGGACCTCCTCCGGGAGCTTTCCCTGCAGCTGCTCCATGCGGACACCGAACCGGAAGGGGCCATTGTAATACAGGTACCGCCCTTCGATGTCCTGCATGATGATGATGTCTTCCGTGCACTCCAGGAGGGAGTGCAGGTATTCGTCGCCGGTCGGGAGCCGCAGATGTCCGTCACCCGAAGACCGGTGGATCATCTGTTCCTGCGGCATCGCGACGAAGATCGTTGTATCGCCGGACACCACGACCCTGCAGCGCAACGGACGGAGCGGTTGCGCGGAGAAGACGAGTTCGTCGGTGGCCGGCCCCCCGAGGGTGGTGCGGATGCGGCGCAACAGCACCCGTATCCTGCCAAGACTCTCTTCCGTCAGGAAGGTATCGATAGCCCTGCCGATCGTCTCCGTGGCCGGTAGACCGGTGTGGCGCTCGGCAGCAGTGTTCCAGAAAACGACCTCGGCGTCGGACCCGATGCCAATGCACACTTCTTCGAGCGTGCCGATGATGGATTGAAGCCGTGAGGATGCGCGGCCGGCGATCCCCTCCGCCGTGTGGCGTGGGGTGATGTCGTTGATCAGAAGGATGTACTCGGCCTTGCGGGGTGAGATCTGACGGCGGCGGGCAGCAAGTGTACACCAGCGGTGATCATCGTTCGCGGTGCGCACCCGGCATTCGATCTGGAAATGCTGCCGGGCCAGGACGGCCGCATCGATCGCGCGGACGGCGGCGGGCCGGTCATCGGTGTGAATGAGGCGGTGCCAGAGCCGGCCGCGGGATTGCCGGACCGTGGTTCCGGTGAACGACAGCGCCAGGTCGTTCGCGCCGACAAGCGCTCCCGCCCCATCGAGAACGAACGTGAGGCCGGGAATGTGCGCGGCAAAGTGCTGCCCCTCCCCGATCGTTGTCCGGGGTCGGGCCCCCTTCCGCGCGGGGCGTCCCCCTCCCTTCTTCCGGCGCAGGGGCATGATCAGACGCTCGTCCTGTAGGTCCTCTGTTCAGGCCGTATGCCGAGTTGTTCCATTCTGTACCGCAATTTGGACCGCGTCAATCCGAGGACCTTTGCTGCCTGGACCTGGTTGCCACCGACGATGTCCAGGGTCTTGAGGATCAGGTCCTTCATCACGTCGTTCATGCGGATCCCCTGCGGCGGGATCTCGAGGACGAACGCCTTCCCGTTCGTGGAGGACGCCGCGGCCGATGTGCCGCTGGCACGGAGGAAACTGAAATGTTCGGCGGTGAGCGCCGGAACGTTGTTCAGCAGCACCACACGCTCCATCGCGTTGCGCAATTCCCGGACGTTCCCCTTCCACGTGAGTTGCTCGAGCCACTGCAGCGCCTCGGGTGTGATGGCGGGAACCGGACGGGTGAAGCGCCGGCAGAACTCGGCAAGGAAGGCCTTCGCCAGTTCACCGATGTCCTCTTTGCGATTCCGCAACGGCGGGATGCGAACCGATGCGACGTTGAGCCGATAAAACAGGTCCTCACGGAACCGCCCTTCTTCCACCTCCCGGGCCAGTTCCTTATTCGATGCCGCGATCACACGGACATCGACACTGATCTCCTTTGTGCCGCCCAGCCGGTAGAAGCGCTTCTCCTCGAGCACACGCAGAAGCTTCACCTGCATATCCAACGACAGCTCCCGGATCTCATCGAGCAGGATCGTCCCGCCATCGGCGAGTTCGAATTTCCCCTGCTTCATCTTTTCCGTGGCGCCGGTGAACGCTCCTTTTTCATAGCCGAAGAATTCGCTCTCGGCCAGCTCCTTCGGGATCGCCCCGCAGTTGAGGGTCACGAACGGCTTCTCTCGCCGCGAACTCTGCTGGTGAACGAACCGGGCCATGAGCTCCTTGCCGGTGCCGCTCTCCCCTTCGATCAACACGGTCGTATTCTCGCCCTGCGCCAGCTTCTCGGCGGTCTCCAGTGCGCGGCGGAGCGCGATGCTCTTCCCGATGATGCCGGACCGTGAACGCTCGCCCTCCAGTTCCTCCTGGAGCAGCTTCACCTGGGTCTGCAGCCGCGCATGATCGAGGTTCTTGTCGATCAGCACGCCCAGGTGGTTCAGGTCGAACGGTTTCACAACGAAATCCGCGGCGCCCTCCTTCATCGCCCGTACCGCCAGCGACACATCCGAGTGGGCGGTCATCATGATCACCGGGGTCTGCCACCCCTCCTGCCGCATCCGGTTCAGGAGCTGAATACCGTTCACACTCCCGAGGTAGATATCCAACAGCACGATGTCTGGTTTCTGGTCGTCCAGGAACTGAAAGAACGCCTCCCCGCGGTCGCACAGCGCCACGACGTATCCGAGTTCACCCAGGATCTTCTTCAGGGTGTTCCCGAGGATGGGTTCATCATCAGCCACCAGTATCCGCGCTTTCGCCATGGCGAAGTCCTTTTCTTAGCTGTGAGTTGGTAACGAAATGCGAACGATGGTGCCGCCACCTTCGGCCGGATCGACCCGGATCTCTCCTTTGTGTTTCTCGATGATCTGCTTCGAGATCGAAAGGCCGAGGCCTGTGCCACCGGATTTGGTCGTATAGAATTGTTCGAAGAGGTGTTTGCGCTGTTCCGCAGAGATACCGGGTCCGAGGTCGCGTACGGCCAGCTCCACCATCCCGCAGCTCCCGGGCTCGCCGGAGGTCCTGGTGGTGGTCAGCTCGACCGTTGCACCATCCGGTGAAGCGTCGATGGCATTCTGGACAACGTTCAGGACGACCTGCTGCATCTGCTTCGCATCGATCATCACCGGCGGCAGGCCATCCGCCAGATGCGTCGCGAAATGGATATCCTTCTGCTGCACCGAGATCTTGATGAACCCGAGCACCTGCCGCGCCAGGTCATTGATCTCTTCTTCCTTGAGAACGGGCGGCGTGACGCGTGCAAGGTTCAAGGTATTCTCGATCACCGCCTCGATCCTCCGGGTCCCTTCCAGCGCGTCCTTGAGAGGGTCGCACAACTCGGTGTGTGTCTGGGTCTTGAAGACCAGGTACTGGAGGTTGAGCGCGATGGCGGACAGAGGATTGCGGATCTCATGCGCGATGCCGGCGGCAAGCCTTCCCATCAGGGTCATCTTGTCCGCCTGGATGAGCTGCTCGCGCATCTTCTTCTGTTCACTGATGTCGCGCACATACAGCAGGACACGCGTGTCCTGCGGCCGCGTCACAGGGCCGACGCCGATATCCACCTGGACCGATTCGCCGCCCTTCCGTGTGATCGTGGTCTCGCCTGAAGCGAAGTGCATCGTGTCGAGCATCGTGGAGGTGAACTCACCGGCGGCGAACGGAAGATGCGCCATGGCAAAGAGCTCCTCGCGTTCGTAGCCGAGCAACTCCAGCCCGGCGCGGTTGACGTCCACCACCCGGCCCGTCTCACGGTCGACAACGAAGATCGCGATGCTTGCATGGTCGAAGAGGGTCCGGTACCGGTCCTCCGAAGCCTGGATCTCACGGTTCTTCTTGATCAGCGTGTCCGCGTACATCTCCAGTTCCGCCATCTTCTCTTCGAGCTTCTTGATGACGATCGCGCGGTGCTTTTCCAGGAACTCCTGGTCATCGAGCTGCTCCATGGCAGGGGCCGGCTCGTCAGGAACACGGCCATAGTGCTGCTGGGCAAGCTCGTTGATCGCCTGTACCAGCGCACCAAGCCCCGCGTACTTGACCACGTACCGGTCGACCCCGATGCTCCGGGCAAACTCCTGGTCGCCTGCATCCACATAGTTGCCGGTGTAGATGATGAAAGGAAGGGTCCCGCACGCGGGCAATGTCCTCACCTCCTTGCACAGCTGGAACCCATCCATCTTTGGCATCATGGCATCAGCCACGATCATGTGGAAGGGTTCCGCCTTGAGAAGGTGCAGCGCCTCCACCCCGTTGCGGGCCATGATGGGGCGGTACCCGTTCTCCGACAGCACATCTTCGAGGAGTTCCAGGTTCTCCTGAATATCATCGACCAGCAGCACCTTCAGGGTCTGGCTATCGCTCGGTGTACGCGAAGAGTGTTCAGATGGAATCGTCATAGACAGATCGTTCTGAATGGTCAAAAGAAATCAGCTGGGAGAATCGTAACCAAGGTACCAATATTGGCCAATTGGTTGCAATACGCATATCAACGTATTTCCGCGCATCCCGGGGACGTAGTTGGCCAAATCCCGGCATGGAAATCGAAGCATGTGGCGAAAAGACGCTGTTTCTGGCTAAAGGAAGGGCAGATGGCGGAAGAACGACTACTGCGGAAGAATCACGATACCATTGGTGATCGCATACCGGACAAGCCCCGCACTCTCGTGGATATCAAGCTTTTTCATGATATTCACACAGTGGGTATCAACGGTCCGGACACTAATATGGAGGACGTTGGCAGCTTCCTGGTGGGTTTTCCCTTCAGCGATGAGCTGGAGGATCTCCCGCTCCCGGGGAGTCAATCTGTGCGCCGGGTGGCTCTCTCCCTCAGTTGCAGGGTCGTTCTTTCCCCCGACCATGTACGAATCAAGAATGACCTTGGACACGGAAGGGCTGAAAAAGGCATGGCCGGCATGAACCGCCCTGATCGCCGCGTAGAGGTCTTCAGCAGAAGTATTCTTGAGGAGGTAGCCGTTGGCACCCGACCGCACGACCTGGAGGATATACTCATCCTTGTCGTGGGCCGAAAGGACGAGAACCTTGATATGGGGCATCTGTTTTTTGACCAGCCGTGTGGCTTCCAGGCCGTTCAGCTCCGGCATGCTGATGTCCATGAGGACGACATCGGGATCGAGTTCCATCGCCCGTTCCACCGCAATGCGTCCGTCCGTAGCCTCTCCAACGACCTCGATCCCTTCATCAAGCGAAAGGAGCGAGACGAGGCCCCGCCGCACGATCGTGTGGTCGTCGGCTACAAGGACACCGATTGGCCTGTTTTTCACTGCGGAGATTGAATGATAGATAATGGATAGTGGATAATGGAGAATGGACAATTATCCGGGGTGGAAGAATGTACGCTATTGAAAGTCGAGTGTCAATCCCACGGTGGGGGTATCGACACACGCCGGAGGTGGCTGGCGTGAAGACGGGCCGCGAAGACCGGTGCATGGGCAGGGCACGAAGGTCCGGGTTCGGGCCGGAGAGACGGGGACGGGAGGTCCCCGTCGGGCATCAGGATTCAGCGGGCCCCTTCTTGATATCCTTCAGCATGGCATCCACCACCTTTTCCGTCACATCTTTCTGGAAATAGAATCCGTCGCGGATCCTTTCGCGGATGGCCTCGAAGCGGCTGGACTGCTGAGACTCGTACATGGCGCGGGCCTCATCTGAGAGTTCGATGCGATCGGACCGTTCATCGGAATCGGTCTTTTCTTTGGCGCGGATCGGTGCCTTCGAGCTGGTACCAGAGCGGTTGCCACCCTTCACCGGGTCGACCGCGCCCGCCGTGTTCAGTATTTCCTGGATAGCCATACGTCCCGACCTTTCGGGTCACGATGACGCAGCCGACCCCTTGAGCCCGGCTGCGAGATTGGTATTGATGGCAATGAGTACCGACAGCTTGTCCGCTTCCGGGAACGCCATGACCTCAAAGATCCGCCGGTCCACGTACGCGCTGAGCGTCAGCACCTGGGCTTTGATCTCGTCCGGCAACCGGTTCTCCTGGTCCGACAACGACACCTGGAAGAATGTCCAGATGCGCTGGTTGAACCGCAGAGCTTCATCAAGGAGCTTCTCCCGCTGCGCGGTCGCCCATTGCATCTGGGCATGGCGCAGGAGTGCTGCTGCCTTCATGAGGACCGCCGCCTCACGTTCGCGGTCCGTCATCGATGCGCACTGTGCCTTATTGTACGCTTCTGCCTGACCTGATCGCATGCGACATTGCCTTTTCTTCGTACTGCATCAACTTCCGGGTCTCTTTCAGCGCCTGGTAGTACTTGCCATTGTAGATCGCTTCGCTGATGGTCTTGAACATCCCGGTCGTGCTGGGTGCGGCATTGATGATATCGCGTGCGAGGTCCCAGTACAGCTCCTGGTACTTCGGCAGGTTATTGCCATCAATATACATCAGCTGGATGACAAAATACACCCGCTTGCACGGCGTATCGGCCTTGGCCTCGCTCAGGATCTCCTTTTCACGGAGGAGCGGGACCTCATTTTCGACCATCAGTTCAATGGTCTTGCCGGTGGCGTTGCGCAAGACCGCGCCACCGGCAATGACCCGTTCACTGGCTTTCAAAGACAACTTCAGAGCCATGATCCTTTATCCCAGTAATTGCTCGAGCTGCGCTGTGCCGCTGCCGGAGAGACCAACAGTCTGATCGGCGAGCATCCGCCGTGCCATTCCGCTGTTCCCCTCAGCCGCCGCCTCCGTCATGCCCCGGTCGAACGTAGAACCGGGTGCTTCATAGCTTTGTTCCCGAAGGCGCACACGCCGGGAAAGAAGAGTGGTCGAGGCATCATCCAATTGCTGCACAGCACTGGCGATGTCCTTATCACTAACATTTTCCGGCGGTGTAAGTTCCGGCAGACGTAGCCCCAGAGGACCCGTTTGCACTTGTTCCGTCTGTACCGTCCTGGCGATTCCATTCGGCCCGATCGCGACCGTCCATTCATCCATACCGACCTGAACCGACGTCCGTTCCTGGTCCGAGAGCGTCCGTGCGTCTTCTTCCGGAGGGATGGTCAGTTTATCGATCATCGTCCGCAGAGCAGCATAACTCCGCAGACGCCGAGCGCGCTCTTCGCTACCCGGAGGGAACGGAGGGTACGTCTTCGAGACGACCTCCAGCTCCTTCTTCATAGCATCGATCGTTGTGCCAGCGGCCTCCATGGCCTGATCCATCGTCCTGATGGTGGCAGCAACTGCGTTCGACCGCTCGTGCAACGCCGTCAACCGCTGATACTCCGGCGCTGTACGCGCAATGGTCAACTGACCGGCCTTCTCAGACGTAACTCCTCCAGACTGTGCCGCGGATCCCGCTTGAGAGGCAAGTCTATCAAGCCTATCCTGGGAGCGGTTCACGCCCTGGGGGGCGGGATCGAACCCGATAGTGTTGATTGACATGGTCACCTCGTTGCCAGTGAATGGGAGGAGGGATCATTCCCTCCTCCCTCTCTGGCATTCCTTGTCGTTATCCGGGTTAGAAGAGCCGCAGCACGGACTGGGCGTTCTGCGCCGACAGGCTCAATGCTGTGGTACCCAGCGACTGCCGGGTCTGCAGCATCAGCATGTTCGCACCCTCTTCGTTCATGTCGGCTTCCGTCAGAGCGTTGGCGCCGCCATTGAGCGTGGCTACCATCGTATCCGCCCAGTCAGCACGCGTCTGCACCACGCTGAGGCTCGACGACAGGGCCGATGCCTTCACGCGCAGGGTATCCAGAGCGCTGGAGAGCTGGGTAAGAGCGGAGTTGATGGACAGGGTGCCGCTGGTCGAATCGGACCAGGATGCGGTGATACCACCCGTCGCCTGGCCAACGATACCAACCGTCAGACCCGTGGCCGTCGCCTTGAATCCTTCGATGCTCAGCGAGCTCGCACCGTCCTCGTTGAACTTCACGGTCATCGTGTTGCTCACAAGGAGGTTCGTGCCGCGATAACCGGAATCGCTGGCCATCGTGTTGATCTGGCTGATCACCGAGTTGTACTGCGTGACGTACTGCGCACGCTGCGTGGTGTCGCTCGTGGCCAATGCGGCCTGAGCAATACCTTTCGCCGATTCGATCAACGTGTTGATCGACTCGATACCGCTGCTCGCGGTCTTCACCGTCTGGATAGCTTCGTTCATGCTATCCTTGCGTGCAGTGATATCGTTGGCGCGATTGAGGTGCGCCTTGGCCGCAAAGTAGTTGGTCGGGCTGTCCAGTGCGCTGTTCACCTTTTTACCGGTGGACAGACGATCCTGGGTGCGGTTCATGAGGCTGACCGTGTTCTGCAAGCTAAGCAGGTTAGCCCGCATCGCGCCCGTCAACGAAATGCTCTGTGCCATTGATGATCCCCTTTCTAGGGTGTGTGTGGAAATGGCAGCCTCTTCTGAGGCTGTACCTAACCCTATTATCGGCCGGGGATGTCAAATCTTTAGCCGAAATGAAAAGTTATTTTAGATTTATTTTAAGTCGTTGTAGGATAACGACTTATGGGGTATTTCGGAGGGGAACGCTCTTGTTACCTGCCCATGGCGGCTTCGATCTCCCGCGCTACACTGTCAACCACCTGCTCCGTCACATAGCCATCCAGATAGTACCCACGACGGACCCGCTCCCGGATCACGTCCAGCTTGCGCGTCTCATCCGCAGAATGCAGGGCCCGCGCACGGCCGGAAACACTCACACGGTCCTTCGTCGGCTCTTCTGCTGCCACCGCTCCGCGCCGCTCTTCCCCTGCCCGGTTGCCCCGGAGGGAGCTGACCGAAGCCGCATTGCTGATGATGGTCGAGATCGTCATGACCCACACTCCTGGATTCAGTCGTTTACTGCGCAGACCCCTTCAGGCCGGCCGCAATGTTCGTGTTGATATTGATAAGGATGTCCAGCTTTTCGGGTGCCGGAAATGCCAGAGTGTCAAAGATCCGCCGGTCAATGAATGCACTCAGACGGAGAACGTTCTCTTTGATCCCCTGCGGCAACGGATTCTTCTCGTCCAGCAACGCGACCTGAAAGAAGGTCCACAAACGCTGATTGTACCGCAACGCCTTCTCCAGACTCCTGTCACGATCCGGGGCCGCCCAGTGTGTTTGCACATGCTTCATCAAGGCTGCCGCCTTCATCAGCACCGCCGCTTCCGCCTCCCGATCTCCGAGTGCTGCAACCTGATTCCGACTGTAGACCTCTGCCTGACTCGCGTGCATGACCTGGTATCCTTTGCTGAACGTTCTCGTAAGGACGACTTCACTTCAGTACCTGTGCGACCGGGAGGGAGGCGAGCCGCCTCCCTCCCGCGCCGCTGCGTACGTCTAGAACAGGCGGAGCACCGACTGAGCGTTCTGGGCCGACAGACTGAGGGCCGTGGTACCCAGGGACTGCCGGGTCTGCAGCATCAGCATGTTCGCGCCTTCTTCGTTCATGTCCGCTTCGGTCAGCGAGTTGGCACCGGCGTTCAGGGTCGCGATCATCTGATCCGCCCAGTCCGCACGGGTCTGCACGATGCTCAGGCTGGATGACAGCGCTGAAGCCTTCACGCGCAGGGTGCTCAGGGCATCCGACAGCTGCGTCAGTGCCGAGTTGATCGACCCGACACCGTTGGTGGTGTCCGACCAGGATGCCGTGATGCCACCGGTTGCCTGGCCCACGATACCGACCGTCAAGCCCGTGGCCGTCGCCTTGAAGCCTTCGATACTCAGCGAGCTCGCACCATCCTCATTGAACTTCACACCGAGAGTGTTCGCCACAAGGAGGTTCGTTCCACGATACCCGGAGTCGCTGGCCATCGTGTTGATCTGGCTGATCACCGCATTGTACTGCGTCACATACTGCGCACGCTGCGTGGTGTCGCTCGTGGCCAGTGCGGCCTGCGCGATACCTTTCGCCGATTCGATCAGGGTGTTGATCGACTCGATGCCACTGCTCGCGGTCTTCACCGTCTGGATCGCTTCGCCCATGCTGTCCTTCCGGCCGGAGATGTCGTTCGCACGATTCATGTGCGCCTTGGCCGCGAAGTAGTTGGTCGGACTGTCCAGAGCACTGTTGACCTTCTTCCCGGACGAAAGCCGGTCCTGGGTGCGATTGAGCAACGAAACCGTATTCTGCAGACTGAGCAGGTTCGCGCGCATCGCGGAGGTGAGGGATATCTGCTGTGCCATGTTCTACTGCCCCCTTTCTGGGTGGTGGTTGATGTTTGGATCTACAAGTGGTGGTGTCTTCTGTAACTTCTTGTCTCGATTCACCTTCTGAGAATATTATCGGTAGGTTGCTGGAGGACTTTAGAGCGTCAGGGAGAATTTTTCGGCGTGCAGGGCGGACGATGGGACGGGGGTACGCAACGACAGTATCGGATGATCAGCGGAAGACTTTAGGGGAGACACACCACTTTTTTCGTGCCGGCACCACACGACGGCAACCCACCCCAGGGGTCACGGCAGGGAAGCAAGGTCGGCAACGACACGGGCAATAACGGCACCCCAGTTGCCGGGAGCAGGCTGACGGTAGAGACGCGCCGTCGGATACCAGACCGTTCCCTCCCCCTCCAACAACCACCGCCAATCCGGCGCGTACGGCAACACGACCCATACCGGCCGACCTAACGCCCCCGCCAGATGCGCTACCGCCGTGTCCACCGTGATCACAAGATCCAACTGCATGAGCAATGCCGCCGTGTCCGCAAGATCATGCAATCGCTCCCCCATATCCTCGATCTGCACCCCCCGCGGCACCTCCAAACGACGATCACCCCGCTCCCCCTTCTGAAGACTTATCCATCGCACATCCCCCGCTTCCATGAGCCCCGACAGATACGATGCGGGCAACGACCGCCGCATATCGTTCCGGTGCGACGGATTCCCCGCCCATACCACCCCGATCCGACGCCCCGCCCCCCCGTCCCGACTCCACGCCTCCCACACCGCCGCCTTTGCAGGATCCGGAACCATGTACGGGACCTCCTTCGGAACAGTCGCCAATGTGGTCCCGAATACTCCCGGAAGCGACATGAGGGGACATTCGAGTGCACAAGCAGGAACCTCTGCCCCCCGCACGACAACTTCCGCAACACCCCGCACGGTCCGCATGAGCTCAACGAGCTCCGGCTGACATTCAACGACCACAACACCACCCGCCGCCGCTACCATCGGAATGTACCTGGCACACTGGATCGCATCTCCAAGCCCCTGCTCGGCGTACAACAGAATGCGCTTGCCCGCAAGCGGCTCGCCAGTCCACTGGCGCGACGCATCCTTGCGGCGATACGTGGCATTCCTCATCTTCTCCCAACGCCACTCGTATTCCTTCCAGCCCCGCGGATACTCGCCCATGACCAACAACGCATGCGACAAGAGCCAGTGCACATCGGGATGCTCGGGATGATGCCCGAGCGCGGACTCCAGCACGGCAACCGCGAGAGCCGGTTGGCGCTCCTGGATGGAGATGTAACCAAGATTCAGCGCTGCAGGCAGGAACGCCGCATCGAGGCCCAACGCCGACCGATATGCCGTTATCGCGTGCGCAGCATCGCCGGTCTCCTGAAAGAGCAACCCGAGATTGTTGAACATCTCGGGCACCGGCGGACCGAGTTCCAGAGCTTTCACGTATGCTGCCATCGCACCCGGAATGTCGCCAAGTTCCCTGCGGGCATTGCCCAGATTGTACGCGATGGCCCCGGCCCCCGGCGTTGCACGAAGCGCGGTCTCAAACGATCGTACCGCCTCGCTATAGTCCCCCGTTCCGTGGAATGCGAGCCCGAGACTGTTCAACACCGCGGGGTTGTTCGGAAACCTTCGCGCCGCTTCCCGCAACGCCGTCACCGATCCCTGCGCGGCACCCGTTCCGCCAAGGAATTCCGCCCACTCGACGAACAACTCCCATGATGCATCCCTGCCGGCGGACAGTTGCTCATATCCCGAACGCGCGAACACCAGATCGCCCCGGCGGCGCGCCTCCCGGACCGCCTGCAGCGTCACGGAAGGCTGCTTCTGCTCCATCGGTATGTCCCAGCGGGCATTCATCACCGTCCCCGATGCCTGTCCACCAATGAATGCAACGCCTCACCGACACGAGCTATCACGGGAGACCAACCCTCCCCCCGCCTCTCACGGTACAGATGCATCCCCGGATACCACGGTGAGTCGTCACGATCACGCATCCACCTCCAGTCAGCATCCTCCGGAAGGATCAACCACACCTGCCTCCCCAGTGCGCCTGCAAGATGGGCCACCGCCGTGTCAATGCTGATCACCACATCGAGCATGCTCACCGCCGCGGCGGTGTCCGCAAAGTCACGCAGGTGCGGACCAAGATCCACCGGCCGAAAACCTGTCGGCACCTTCGCGAGTTCCGCGGCCGCATCCCCGACCTGAAGACTGTACATCCGCACACCCGCCACCGAGAACAGAGGGGCCATCAAGGGAAGCGGACACGTCCGATTGCGAAGCACCTTCACCTGCTGGGTCCCCGACCAGACGACACCGACCGCGGGCCCTTCGCCATTGATGATGGAACGCCATTGCCGCACATCGGCGCCATGCACATTCAGATAAGGGGTCTGCTTCGGAATGGTCTTCAGCGAGGTCCCGAAGATCCGGGGGAGCGACATCAACGGCACATGGACGTCGAATGCAGGAAGCGGTGAACCCGTTCCCACGACGGCATGCACCATCGGCAGGCCCAGGAAGAGCCGGACCAGCGCCGGTTGGCATTCGAGGACGATACGCGCCCCGCGTGCATGCACCATGGTCAGATAGCGGATGAACTGTATCGTGTCACCGAATCCCTGTTCCGCATGGACCAGGATAGTCTTCCCCCGGACATCCTCGCCGTTCCAGAGCGGCTGTGAGAACTTGCGCAACGGGCTGGTGAAATCCGATCGCCGCCAGCGCCATTCATACTCCACCCACCCCCGCTCGAACTCGCCGTCCTGGAGGAGCAACTGCGCCAGATTCCAGTGCGGCTCAGGAAAGTCCGCCCTGCAGGAGATCGCGGTCTCATACGCGAGCCGCGCCCCCACCCGATCATCCTCGGCTCTGAGGATATTCCCGAGGTTGTTGTGTGCTTCCGCGAGCGCGGGGTCCAGCGCGATCGAACGGCGGAGGACCTCGGCCGCGCGGGCACGGACACCGTACTCGCTCAACGCAAATCCGAAGTTGTTCAGGACCGCGGCATTCGAGGCATCCAGCTTGGCAGCACGTTCGAACGCGGCGATGGCATCGGAGAGGTCGCCTTCCTGCTGGAGACAGACCCCGAGATTGTTCCACGCGGGAGCTATCGTCGGGTGGAAGGCCAGAAGCCGACGGTACGTATCAATGGCATGGCGGCGGTTGCCCGCCTGCGTCAGAGCGTCCGCATAGGCAAGCAACGGTGCCGGATCCAGGAGCGCCCGCACATCGTGGCGGGGTGGTGCACCTCGCAAGACCGGACCCCGCAACGACGTGCCACCGGAGAGAGCGCGCGACGGTTGATGCGGCATCGATGCCATCCTGCGCAATTCTCTGGCGACCACCGCGAAAACCTCCGACCATTCCCCGGCATGCTCCTGACGATAGATCGTCATGGAGGGATACCACGGACTGTCCTTGCGCCGCAGCATCCACCGCCAATCCGGCGCGTGCGGGAGCAAGAGCCAGACGGGTTTCCCCATCGCCCCTGCCAGATGTGCCACAGCGGTGTCCACCGTGATAACGAGATCGAGCACGCTGATCAGCGCTGCCGTATCACTGAAATCACGGATGTTGTCGGTGAGGTCATGACACATGGGGAACAACGCGCGGGATGCCGCGGTATCGTTCCGGACCTGAAGACTGAAGAACTGGATGCCGGGGATCGCGGCCAATGCCGTGAACTCTCCCGGGGGACACGACCGGGAGCGGTCGTTGCGGTGACGCGGATTGCCGGACCACACGCATCCCACACGCGCTCCTGCAGGGGATCCCTGAAGGCGCGATCGCCACGCTGTCACGTTGCCCTGATCGGAGAACAGATACGGCACCGAAAGCCCGAACACATGTTCGTTGTCCATCCCGGTGATCGCCGGGACGCTCAGCATGGGGGTCCACATATCATACGAAGGCATCGCGCTGCCGCGTGGCACCACCGCATCAACGCCAGGGGCAGAGAGAAGAAGCGCAGCGAGCTCCTGGGCACATTCCACGATCACATGCGCCCCCCGGTCCTTGAGGTCGCGTGCAAAACGTATGAACTGGATCGTATCGCCGAGCCCCTGTTCGGACGCCAGGAGGAGTGTCTTCCCCTCCAACGGTCCACCGGTCCACCGCGGATGCACATCCGGGCGAAGGGGATTGGCGTGGTCGCTGGTGTCGAAGCGGTATTCGAATTCCCGCCATCCGTCCGTGAAGCGTCCCTGCAGAAGCAACACCAGGGCATGATTGTAGTGGAGATCCGCATACCCGGGATCGATGGCAAGGCCAACGCAGGCGACCGCATCGGCCTCATCCAGGCGCCCCAGCGCCTGCAATGCCACGGCAAGATTGTTGTACATCCGGACATCTTCCGGGCGGAGTTCAAGGGCACGGCGATAGGCATGCTCTGCTTCGGCGTGTTCGCCCAGCATCGCACAGGTATTCCCCATGGTGTACCATGCATCGGCATCTGCAGGATGGAGAGAAACCACCTTCCGGAACGCGGCAAGCGCCTCCACGGTCCGTCCTGCATCCTTGAGCGCACGCGCAAGATTGTACTGCGCCCCTGCAGACACCGGGTCCGTTGCCGCAGCCTGGCTGAACAACGACACGGCTTCGGCGTAATCGCCACGCTGGACCGCCCTCATGCCGAGAACGTTCAACGCTTCGGCCTTGGATGTCCGCCGGATCGCTGCATCCTTGTCGGATGCCGACTGCTTCTCATTACTGATGATCATAGTGCTCTCGTATCCGGTGAATATCGTGCCCCACACCCTGCAACACATCCTCCCAGACTCCGCGTTGCGACTCGGCGCAACCTCATTGTCGGGTACCACGCTGTCGTTTCGCCTTTCGTGAGCCAGCGCCAATCCGCATGGACAGGGATCAGGTTCACGACCGTCTTGCCCAGGGCACCCGCCAGATGGGCGACCGCGGTATCCACGCTGATGACCGCATCACAATGGCTGATGATACGGGCGGTATCCATGAAATCCCCGATCACCGGCGATGCATCGATCACGTGATGTTCTCCGTCCTGTTCCTCCACTCCTGCACCCGGGTGGCCAGGCTGGAGACGTACGTACGTGACGCCATCGGAAGGAAGGAACCGCAACATCTCCTGCCGTGAGAGCGATCGTTCGCCGTCGATCGACGACACACTATTGCCCGACCATACCAATCCGATCATGGGTCCCGGCTGAGCCTCTGCGAAGAGTACAGGCCTCTCCGATGCTGGCCCTTCCGGCAGTACGATATACGGAATGTTCGCCGGCACATTCTGCGGCGTCGTTCCGAGGATCCCCGGGATGCTCAACATCGGAACGTGCAGGTCGAACGCCGGCGGGGCGTCGCCTCGCGCGATCACTGCATCAACACCGGCCACGCAATGGAAGAGCGCCGTCAGTTCCCGCCGGCACTCAACGATGACGCGTGCACCGAGATCGTGCAGGAGGCCGGCATACCGTACAAACTGAATGGCATCACCAAATCCCTGTTCGGCGTACACAAGTATCGTTCTTCCCCGGATGGATTCGCCGTGCCACCGCGGTTGCGGGTACGGACGGCATGAGGCGTGCGCACCTTCCATGCGCAGGCGCCATTCATATTCCACAAACCCACGGGTCCACTCCCCCGTGGCCAGCAGCGCAAGGGCCAGATCGAAGTGGACGCCAGCGTGGTCAGGGGCAAGGGCCACCGCCCGCTGAAGGTCGCGCACCCCCTGCCCGGGATTCCCCTCGTGCATCCGCGCGACCCCGGCATTGGCTGATGCTTCAAAGGAGATCCGCCGTTCCAGCATCGCATGGCATCGCGCGACCACATCCTGCCAATCGCCCTGCCGGGATTGTCGTAGAAGCCGGACCGACCTGTACCACGGGGTCGTTTCGCCTTCACCTCCCCAGCGCCAGTCGTGATGCTTCGAGAGCAGCAACCAGACTTCCTTCCCGAGGGCGCCAGCAAGATGCGCCACAGCGGTATCGATCGTGACGACGACATCCAGGACGGAGATAAGTGCCGCGGTGTCTGTGAAATCGATGAACTCACGTGTCCAGTCTGCGCCGATCATGGCAAGCGGCGACCCGGCGAAGTCATGGTCCGGATCGTCCTTCTGAAGGTCGACATAGACAACACCCGGCACGTCTGCAAGCGGGGCCAGGGCGGCGATCGGAACCGACCGGTAGCGCCCGGCGGGATTTGTGCGGCTTCCGGACCACACCATCCCGACCCGCAGAGCGGACCCTATATGGACGAACCTCTCCTCCCATCGTTCGCGTGCCGCATCATCAACCGTGATGAACGGGCCCGATGGGAACGCCCCCCTGGGATGTCCGAGGACACCGGGGAGGCTCATGAGTGGAAGCTGTACGTCGTGCGGCGGCAGGGATCCACGGCGGACGACGTCCGCTACGTACGGCGATGCTGATACGAGCCGCTGGAGGGGCAGCGGCGCCTCCACGATGATGCGTAAGCCGCGGTCAGCCACCGCCTGCAGATACCGGAGACAATGGATGACATCACCGAAGCCCTGTTCTGCCCAGAGGAGGATCGTCCTGTCCGGCATCGGCGTACCGTCCCAGCGTGGCATCGTGTACGGGACACGTAAGCTCTGGAAATCCGGACGCGCCCAACGCCACTCGAATTCTTTCCAGCCCTCTCCGAACTCACCGGTGTGGAGAAGCGCATGGGCGAGATTCCAGTGCGCATCCACGAATCCGTGATCGAGTGCAAGAGCCCTGCGATACTCATCGATGGCAGCCCCGAACCGTCCCTGACGGTAGAGCACGAGCCCGGCGTTATTCCTCGCGAGCTTCTCCGGCACTCCCATCATTCTCGCACGCTCACTGCATGCCAGCGCTTCATCCAACCGCCACAGGTCGCACAGGACCCGCCCCATGTTGTACACAACGTCGCCGTAGTCCGGCCTGATCCGGAGCGCCTTCTCGAAGGCATCCACGGCTCCCTGCAGGTCCCCCGTGTCATGCAGAAGATTGCCGAGGCTGTTCCATCCTTCGGCGTGCGAGGGCTGAAGTTCCAGCAGCCGCCGGACACAACGAAGGCCATCACCGGCGCGCCCCGTCTGATGCCCGAGTACGGAGAAAAGATACAATGCGTCATGGTCGTCCGGCGCATTGCGGAGGATCGCGCGATAGGCAGCACCCGCCGCTGCAAGGTCACCGGCCTCATGGAGTTGAAGCGCTTGCTCGATGCCTGGCAGGGCGGCCACGGACGGAGCCGGGGAGACACGTTCCGATACGAACCCCGACAGTTCCTCCACCACACGATCCATGACCTCAGTCCATGCACCGGGTTCCGGTTGACGGAAGAGGTGCATCGTCGGGTACCACGGCGAATCCCTGCGGCCCAGCATCCACCGCCAATCCGGTGCGTACGGCACCATCAACCACACGGGAATGCCGAGGGCACCGGCAAGATGCGCCATCATGGTATCCACCGTGATGACCAGATCGAGATGCGCGACAAGGCCGGCAGTATCCATCACATCATGGAACGCCGCACTATGATCCACCCAGACACTCCGGAGGCTCCCCGGGACACTCCCGGCGTTCACGTTCTGTTGCAGGTTATACACCGTGACACCGGGAACCTCCGCTATGCGGCTCATGAGGTCCACGCCGCAGGAACGGCGGCGGTCATCGATGTGCCCCGTACTCCCCGCCCACACGAGTCCGACCCGGATGCGGGAGGGGTCGCACTCGACACGTTCCTTCCAATGATCCGCCGCAGGCGTCACACGCAGGTACGGTACGTTCGCCGGGATCGTTGCCAGGGTCGTCCGGCAATGACCGGGAAGATCCAGCAACGGACAGTGGGCATCATGCGCTGGAAGGGGTGTGCCCCGCACCACGACCCGTTCCACGCCGGCAACGGTGCCAAGCAGGCGAACGAGCGCTTCGGGGGCTTCCACGATGACGCGCACCCCCTCCGACGCAAGGAGGGGGGCATAGCGGATGAACTGGATCGCATCACCGAGTCCCTGTTCGCAGACGAGGAGCAACGTCATCCCGCGGCGTGCCGTACCGTCCCAACGGGGAGAATCGAAGACACGGGCATCAGGTACCGTGGCCAGCCGCCAGCGCCACGCATACTCCTCCCATCCCCGGTCGAGCTGACCGGCAAGGAGATGCACAAAGGAGGATCCCCAATGTGCGTCCGCGGACGCCGGATCGATCCCCAGGGCGCGGCCATAGAGTGCCCGTGCGTTCACAAGGTCGCCGCGCTCCCGAGAGAGCTTCGCAAGATTGTTCAGCGGGCTGAGATAGTCCGGACGGAGTTCGATGGCACGCGTATAGGCATCCATCGCTTCGCCGGTGCGGTCAAGACCGGCGAGGATATTCCCTTTGCTGTTGAAGGCTTCGGCAAGACCGGGACGAGCTTCCGTGGCACGGGTGGCGGCATCCAGAGCGCCGTTCAGGTCGCCGATACCACGCAGCGCATTGGAGAGATTGCAGAGCGCATCCGCCGACGCCGGCGCAAGGTCGAGTGCGGTGCGGCACGCATGCACCGCATCGCGGTAACGTGAGCATCGGACCTGGACCATCCCCAGATTGTTCCAGACGCCCGCCTGACCGGGGTCGAGCGTGAGCGACCGCTCCAGGCACTCCAGGGCTTCCTCGCTACGCCCCGTTTCGGAGAGGACAAGCCCGAGGTTCCCATATGCGGGGGCGTATGCAGGGGCAAGCGCGATCGTCCGGCGGAACCAGGATTCCGCCTCGTGCCATTCATGACGCTGGCTGCAGATCACGCCCATCAAGTGCACGGCGGTCACATCCTCCGGATGGCCCTCGAGGATCAGGCCATAGGCCTCCCGGGCACCGGCAAGGTCCCCGCTACGGTGCTTTTCGAGAGCGTGTTCTATGGAGGCGGTGGTCGTCATCCCTTCACGGCGGATTTCTTCTGACAAACGAACATGAGGTACGCATCCGGCCCGGCCGGCACCTGGAACTCGAAGTCATTCTCCCAGAGTATCGAGAAGCCGCACCGCTGCAGGAGCGACTTCCATGAACTCTTCGTCAGGACGCTGTAGTGATTCACGTTCATTTCGTGGTGGCACGCCGTATCCGGAGCCGGCACTTCAAGGTAGAGGAATCCTCCCTCCTGCAGGATGGCCGCGAACCCGAACAGCGTGAAGAACGGCATCACGCTGTGTTCGACGCAATGGCGCGCCCAGATCAGATCGAAACTTGAAGACGGGAAATCGAGGAACGACTGCTCCATCTTGTACACGTCATGTCCCTTCTCCCGGCACACGCGCAGGTCCTCATCGTTCACCGTGATCCCGACAGCGTGATATCCCCGTTCACGGATCACATCGAGCGCCGGCCCCTGTCCACACCCGACGTCAAGTATCCGGCTGGGTTTCCGCAGCCCGCTCAGGTCGAGCACCTTATCCAGCATGATCGCGGTGACACTCACATGAGGTTCGGATGGCTTCTCCGGATACGTCTGATCGATCGTCATCGCAAGGAAATCGGCGAACCGCTCCAATCCCCCCGCCGGGATCGGCAGCACAGCATCACGCGTGAGCATAGATTCCTATTCCTCCGTACGATGAGAATGGACATGGACACGAGACCGGAGCAGAGTATCGAGTGCCTCGCCGACAGCGTGCACCGCCCCGCTCCAGTCGCCACAGTGTTGCTGACGGAACATCGTTACATCCGGGTACCAGGGCGTTGTCGCACCGGACACACCCCATCGCCAGTCAGGGATCGCCGACACGAGGAGCCAGACCGGACGCCCGAGGGCACCCGCGAGATGGACGCTCCCGGTATCCGTGCTGATCAGCACATCGATATTCTGCAGCGCGGCAGCCGTCTCCGCGAAAGTTGTCAGCCCCGCCGAAAGGTCGATGACGGATGACGCCTCCGGGCGATCAGCAAGCTCGTGGGTCGGTTCTCCCTTCTGCAGGCTGTACACATGGCACTGGTCGCGCCCGAGGAGAGGCAGCAGGTCGCTCAGGCTGCACGCCCGGTGACGGTTGTTCTCCTGCTTCGGATTGCCGGACCAGATGATCCCGATACGGAGCTTGCCATCATCGGGGAACCGTGTGCTCCAGGCGCGGACCTTTTCCGGATCGGCGAAGAGATACGGCACGGTTGCCGGAACATTGCCGGGATGCGTACAGAAGAGGCGCGGCAACGACATCAGCGGACAGATCACATCACACGGAGGGGCATCCGACCGTGAGGTGACGACACCGCGGATACCGGGAATGCCTGCAAGGAGGTCGGCGAGTTCCGGTGGCGTGCCGAGGTAGACGTGTGCACCGCGTTCTGTGAGGAGCGATGCATACCTCACAAAATGGAGGGTGTCGCCGAACCCCTGCTCGGGGTACAGCAGCATGGTTTTCCCCTCAACCGGCTCCCCCTGCCACGCACGCATCGAAGGGTCCCACCCCGGGGTGAGGAACCCCTCATGCTTCCATCGCCATTCGAATTCTTCCCATCCCTGCTCATACTCCCCGAGAAGGAGATGGAGGTCGGCGAGGTGCCAGTGCGCGTCGGCATACGACGGATCGGCGTCGAGCGCCGCGCGGAGGTACATGCGGGCATCCTCCAGGCGTCCGGCACGGCGCGCGGTGAACGCCAGCGCCGTGGTGATCTCCGGGCGCAACGGCTGTGCCAGCCGGGCGCGATCGAGCAGGTCGTGCGCCGCGGCCAGATCGTACTGATGCAACCGGACAAGTCCCAGCAGGAACGTCGCCTGCACATCGGCCGGATCGAGGCGCAATGCCTCGGTGAGCGCGATCGCGGCATCCTGGAACTTGTGTTCGATCGTATACACCGAACCGAGAAGAGTGTGTGCGGGAGCGAACCCCGGCGCACGGGTGATCACAGCCCGGAAGGCCTTTTTCGCGTCGGCGAGTCGCCGGAGTTCCAGTGACGCGCGGCCATACAACACATGTGCTTCAAGCAGAGCGGGATCGGCAAGACGGACACTGCCGGCATCGTCGGCGGCCATGGCATACTGTCCGGCAGCAAAGTGTATCGATGCACGATTGAATCGTGCTGCATGGAGCCCCGCATCGGCCTCCAGCGCGAGGGTGTAGGCATCCACTGCCTGCACACGAGCGCCCAACGCCTCCAGCGTCACTCCCTTGTTGAAATGGGCCGGACCGAACTTCGGGAACAGACGCAGTGCGTCATTGAACGCATCGAGCGCCGCATGAACATCCCCCTTCGCACGGAGCGCAAGCCCGAGGTCGTTGAAGATCTCCGCCGCACCGGGTTCCAACGCGGCGGCGGCCTGCAGCACCATCACCGCCTGGTCGTGATCGCCACGGTGGGTGTGCAGGATACCCATGAGCCGGAGCACGGCAACATTGGACGGGTCCGCGGTGAGCACGTAGCCATACTCACGCGCCGCATCGTCCAGCCGTCCGGCACGATGATGCTCGAGCCCTGCCTGCACGTGTTCCGCCACGGCGGTCATGCATCCTCCCCCGGGACCGTGATCGTTGCGATCCGTGACAGTTCCTCGCGGATCTGTTCCACCACCGGCATCCAGGCACCGGGGCCGGGTTGACGGAACAGCCGTGCCGTCGGATACCATGGGGTATCATTCCGCACAAGAAGCCAGCGCCAATCCGGATTGTACGGCAGCATCACCCACACCGGGCACCCGAGGGCCCCGGCAAGATGCGCCGGTGCGGTGTCGGCGCTGATGAGCAGATCGAGGTTCTCCATGAGCGCGCCGGAATCACCGAAGTCCCGGATCTCGTCACCATGATGGACCACGGGCAGTCCCGGAGGGAAGCCTTCCGCGTGCACATCCGATGGCGAGAAGAACGTGTGCCACACCACGCCCTGCACCCCGAACAGAGGGAGAAGTTCCTGCTGTGGGATGGATCGCTTCCGATCGTTCTTGTGAGAGGGATTGCCCGATGGAGCAATGCCAACATGCAACGCGCGGCGGCCGGCACTGAGCCGCGTCCGCCATGCAGCTGAGCGGTCTTCGGGCGCGTGCAGGTACGGCACGCGGGACGGGATCGTGTAGGGCGTCGTGTGGAGCATGGCGGCGAGTGAAAGCAAACCGATCTCATGTGTCACGCCCATGACGGGCCGGTCCGGCGTCGTGAGCTCGACCGGTCCCCGCAAGGATGCAAGCAACGGCAGGAGCTCCGCACGGCATTCGACGACCACGCGCACGTTGTCCGCGGCCAGGAGCGGAAGGAACCGCACACACTGCAGCGTATCCCCGTAGCCTTGTTCGGCGCGGACCAGGAGCGTTCCCTGTGGACGGACGACACCATCCCATGCCGGGTGCGATCCCTCACGCGTGTGGGTGAGACCCTCCGCGGTCTTGTGGCGCCATTCGAATTCCTTCCATCCTTCTTCCCATGCACCGCTTTGCAGCAATGCCAGGCCGAGATTGAAATGAGCCTCCGCAGAGGCAGACTGCAGGCTGACCGCGTGCCGGAGCAACTCGATCGCCTCGGTGAACCGGCCCAGATCCTGCACGACCCCTGCAAGGTTGATCACGGCCTCCACGAACTCAGGCCGCAATCGGAGAGCGCCGCGGTACGCGGCTTCAGCCTCCCTCGGCCGGTCCTGGCGTGCAAGCACGCCGGCAAGATTGTACCAGGCATCGGGCAGGTCCGGCTGGAGCCTGAGGGCACTGCGATAGGCTTCTTCGGCACGCGCATGCTGGCCCCGTTTGTCGTACACGTTGCCAAGATTGTTGAAGGCCTGTGCCGACCGCGGATCACACCTGAGTGCTTCCCTGTATGCACCAACAGCGCCGTCAAGGTCCCCGGCATCATCAAGAGCGGACCCCAGATTCAGATGGATCACGGCAGTATTGGCGTCCCACGTGATGGCAGTGCGGTACGCGGCGATCGCAGCCTCCGTATCACCTGCCCGCCGGAGGGTATTGCCCAGATTGTAGTGCACGGAAGCATCCCCGGGTCCCAACTCGACCGAGCGCCTGTACGCAAGAACGGCTCCGGCAAATGCTCCGGCATCGGCGAGGGCTTTGCCGAGATTGAACCAGGCATCGGGGGAGGATGGATGCTGTTTGACGGTCGCCTGGAAGGCGGCCATGCTATGTGTCATTGTCTGTGTCATGTCTCTACCGGATTCCTGGCAGGATCACTCAACCCGGCGCGGACCGCTTCGACGCGCACCTTCACCGAGGCATCGTCCGGCCGCAGGTGATGGAGCATCACGAAGATCTCTTCAGCAGCGTCACGGTTCCCATCGGCGATATGCTGCGCTGCCTGCTGCAGCTTGATCGCTACGAAACTATGATCGCGGTGAACGAGGTACAGCTCGAATCCAGGAGGGATCTGCCCGAACTGAACACCCTGGTTCAACATCAATCCGCTGAAGACCCGTTCAAAGACCTGTGCCGCCGCCTGCACACTCCGGTGGAGATGCGGGATGCCATCCTGCTCCAGCATCGCACGGATGACCTCTCCTTTGTATGACCCGGCCAGCCCCTGCACGAAGTGCGGATACGGCCTGCCGATCACCTCGGTATATCCCATGTCGCTGCACAGCCGGTCATGATACTCCTTGAAATCCCCCGTGAGATCGAACCGCACCAGATTCCCGAAGACGCCGATCGCCGGGGATGATGCATGCAATTCCTCCAGGCGCTCGAACCACATATCATCGTAGAACCAATGGTCGTCGTGCAGGAGGATATAGTGCGCATACCCCGGTATGTTCTTGATAAGATTGTCAAAGTTCGCCAGATCGTGACCGGTATTGGGCCGCGTCAGGATGTACTCGGGGGTCAGGGTGTCAAGGTATCTCCTCCCTTCAGGATCGTCCCCGTTGAATCCGACCGCAAGGTCGAACCTGTCACGGTTCGCGATGAACGGCGCATTGAAGCAATATCGCCCGAGCGATCGCCAGGTCCGCTCCGACGTTGCCACACAAACGACTGTCTCCTGCATTGCAGACTCCCCGCACCGCACATCAGGCATACTGATGGGCAGGTACGTTGTGTGATACCTGTTGCTTGTTCAGGACCGCATGAAATTGCCGTGCCGTGCGCTCCCAGGTCAGGGGCGCCATGGATCGTCCGGCCTCACTCCCGATCGCGCGCACCTGATCGCGATGGTGATATGCCCAATCCAGCCGCTCGACGAGCTCATCGAGCTGCGGATCATCCCACACTGCCACCTGCTCGCCGCCATGGGATATGGAGATGGGGCGCAGCGCCCGGAGAGGCATGCTGTTCCTGTCGGTCAGCACATCCCGGTGGCCCGACGAATATGAAGCGATCACGGGTTTGCCGCACGCCATATACTCCATGAGCACGAGATTGGTTCCCCCTTCGCAGCGGTTGGGGAACACACCGATGTCCGTATTCCGATAGATCCGTGTCATCATGATGTTCGGCAGCGGAGGCAGGGTGATCACCCGCGATGGATCGATGCCATTCTCGACGAACATCCTCTCCATGATCGCCATATACTCGCCTGACTGCGGGTTGAAACGGATGTGCGGCGATGCCGTCATGGTCTGCATGCTGGCAGCCCAATGGTTGTACCAGCTGTTCACCAGCATGACATCCCGATACCGGTCCTGCATCACCTTGAACGCCCGGACCACCAGGTCCTGCCCTTTCCGAAGTTCGAACTTTCCCCCGGAAAATATCACGAAGGCATCCTGCAGATACTCCTTCTCCGCATGGCCGGGGTTGAAGATCGTCGGATCGATCCCCTGGATGATCGTCGTGACATTCGTGAGCCCGTATCCGCGGAGCACCTCCTCGCACCAGGAGGATCCCGTGACCACGACATCATAGAACCGCCGGCCATTCTCTATGAAGGACGGCTGCAGCACAGTATCTTCAAAGAACGTGTATCCGGCATTCCATGATCCATGGAACGCAGGCAACGCAGGACGGAGCGTCTTATCCACGATATTCTGGAGGACGGGCACATCCACGGTCACCGCCGCACCATTGCGAAGCTGCTGCTGTTCGTGCTCCGGCACCAACAGACCCTTCAGGAGCCGGTAGTCGAACACGTCCTGGATCGCGGCCTGGTCAAACCCTTCTGTGATGAGTCCGACCGGAGTGATGCGCGACAACTCTTTGGTGATGTACTTGCCGCATACACCCCAACCGTGAAAACTGCCCGTCGGCAAGACCGCATACATCATGGCCTTCCTCCTGTGCCGTTCGCCGGCTGACGCCGCGCACGAACGAGATATTGGAACGTGTAGAGCTGCTGGAGATCTTCAAGCGTGACGCCATGCAGGGTCACCTTGCCAAGGGTCAGGTCCCTCGGCCAGCTCCCTCCGGACGGCATGTCCGCATCGCAACTGCTGATCAACTGATCGATGAGATAGCCGCTCCCCGTGAACATCCGGCCGATCTCGATCATCGTGAAGAACCGGATGTGCGTGGCATCGAGCAATCCCTGGTTGCCGTAGGTCCAGAACCCGTTCACAAGGTTCTGGAGCAGGCGGACGTTCTGAGCATTCGGGATACTGGCCACCACGGCGCCTTCCGGACGGAGGTGCGCGTGGAGGGAACGGAGCAGTTTCCACGGGTCATACAGATGCTCCAGCACGTCCGCCAGGATCACAACGTCCACCTCCTGCAGCGGTATCCCGGCGTCTTCCAGGGTGAATCGCTCCACATCGCAGGTGACCACATGATCCAGGACCTTCCGGGCTTCCCCCGCCGCTTCACGGTCGATCTCAACGCCGATATACGTCGTCCCTGGATACTGTTGCTTGATCATCTTTCCCGTCGCCCCACCTCCGCACCCGATCTCCAGGACCGTCCGGAACGGCATATCCAACAGCCCCAGGAGCTCCATCCGGGGACGGTCCTCATATTTCTCTTCGTAACGTGCAAGGAGCGGCGAAAATGTCCGCGTGGCTGTCATGGTCCTTCCTCTCTATCTTTCCACCGGTGAGGCTGCCGCGGCCTCATGAGCGGCACGGTAGTCGGTCCACAACGAATCCAGGAACCCCGCTTCCCCTGCTGAACGTGCGATGCGTTTCCACTTTTCCAGGAAGAGGACCCGGTTGCGGTCCAGGATCTCACGCGACGTTGCCTCCGAACGGAAGTACTTGATGGTCCGCAGCGCCCGTATCGACCCGCTCCATTCGTGCTCGTACCCCGCTGTCGGAACGATGTAACACTTGACACCCATGAGACGGCACTGCAGGCCGAGATCCCATTCCTCGAAATAGCATGGGGTGAACATGTTCTCGAACTGCATGCCGCCGGGACCGAACACGTTCGTGCGGACGCCGAACAGGAATCCGGACACCGCATCCACATTGACGGGCGCGGAGAACGATCCCCGCTGGAAGTACTGGATATCCTGTGCCGTGGCAAAATCAAAGAAACTTCCCTGGGGCCCGACGACCGCCGCATCCGGAAGCTCGTTGAGCGCACGCTCAAGGTTGGCGAACACTTCGCCCGAGACATGAAGGTCGGCATTCAGGATGAACGTCACCGGGCTCTGCGACATCGCCAGGCCGATATTCCAGGCCCGGGCGACGCCGACATTGTGGCTCATCGAGGCCATGTAGTCGATCCGCGGATGCCCCTGGAGCTTCGCCGCCATCTCCGGACTGTTGCACACCACGATCACATCGCCGGGGATGGTACGAAGATCCTCCAGCAGCGTCATGATGTTATAGGGACTGGCCGGCGACATGTCGAGCACGGGGATGACGAAGCTCCGCTCCACCGGCGCCGGCGTTGTGGATGGCACCACAAGCGGACGTGAGGATGGTGCCGGAGCCGGCTCACCGGCGATGGACTGCTCCCGGAGTTCCTGCGCCGAGAACGTGTCCGCTTTCCCCCCGATCGCCACCTGGAGAAGGTCATCGATCCGGTGGGCGTACGTGTGAGCCCGGTGGATCAGCCGCCGTCCGCGTGCTGCAATACGTTCGCGCTCCTCTTCATGCTCCAGGTAGTACCGCGCCATTTCGACGAGCGTGTCGTCCGTATATTGTCCGAGATCTTCACACCCCCGGAACATCTCATCCTGCCCGCTGCCGGCCGCGTTGTCCGTGAGCAGGAATGTCCCCGTCGACATCACCTCGAACAGCCGCATGTTCAGGTCGTTCTTGATCGCATTGTTGAACACGATCCGGCTCTCGGCAAAGAAATCAGCCATGTCGGTCCAGAAACAGCGCTGATAGGTGACCTTGTGGAATTTCTCCAGCGCATTGAGCAGGCGGACGCGCCGTTCGGTATTGAGCGAACCAACGAACCCGATGTCGTGTTTCTTTTCCCCGGTCGCCCGCCGGTGGATATCCGGATCGGCGCCCAGGGGGAGCCAGTGGACATGCTTGTTGCCCGCTTCCCGGAACGCAGGAATGTATTCGCGCTGCGCGATGAACACATGATCGAACTGCCGCGCCCATTGAACATGCCACGCAAGGTTCAGGTGGCTGTCGATGAGGTAGCAGGCCTTCGGGACCGGGACCGATTCCAGGTTCCGCGGGAAGTGCCCGTTCACCGACTCCACCCAGAGATAGAGGTCGGGATGCATCGACGTGGGCAACTTCCGAAAGAGCGCGGCAAGGTCCGGCTCGTACTCCGTCGGGATCTGCTGGTCCCTGATCGGCTGGCGCATCGCCTGCAGATTCCACGCCTGGATCAGCCCATCATCCATCTTGGGCCCGATCGTCACCACCTGGTGATCCGTCCGCAAAGCACGTTCGAAGTACACCGCCGTGGTCACAGGATAGTACACATACGCAAGCATGACGCGGGCCTGCTGTTTCTGTGGGTTCGGCTGGGAGAGTGTGTTCATTGTGCGACCGCCATCCCTTCTGTTGACTGAAGAACCATCATAAGAGAACGCGCAAGGGGATCCTGCCCCGCCCCCATCAGATCCCGGACCACCTGCGCGAAGAATCCGCGTCCATCGATACCCCGACGGCGCAGCTCGTCCATGGACCGCTGCGCACCCTGGATATCGCCGCTGCATGCGAGTGCCGCCGCATGTGCGGCGATCGCAAACGGGTACTCCGGCGTGGCCAGGCGCGCCTGTTCCAGCGTCCTGACCGCACCGGCAACATCACCGGCCTCAAGCGCTACAAGGGCATACTTCACCGGGGCTTCAGGCATCACAGGGTCCAATCGCATTGCACACGCCAGAGCTTCAAGAGCACCCGGAGACTGCCGTTCTTCCGCAAGACTCACACCCAGGCCCAGGAAGGCACGCGCATCGGCCGGATCGAGTTGCACAACTTTTTGCCAGAGCGGGATCGCAGCGGCATGGTTGCCGAGCTCCTGTTCCTGTACCGCAAGTTCCCGCACTGCGCGGAGGTCATTCGCTTCTCCGCGCGCAAGCTTCTCCCGGCCGATCTCAGCATAACGGATCGCCTTCTCGCGCGTCCTCGCTGCATCCAACCGTCCATAGTGATGGACCGGGATCTCGATGCGTATGAGCGGGAACCCGCAGCGCTGCAGGGACGCTTCGACGACCTCGTGCACCGGCTGCTCGTACACGACCCGGGGATCACGCGGGAAGAGGCGCACCTTGTCGCTCGGGATCCAGCCCGACCCGGCCTCTTCGGCATACGTGCCGTCATTTCTTCGCCATCCTTCGACCCCGGCCTCGGTGACGTAGTTGCGCGTCGTGAACACGACACCGGCAGGTGACCGTCTCAGGGCCTCCATCATGGCGGCGAACTTCTGACGGTCCGCCAATGCCAGCCGTTCATCTGCATCCAGAGACAACACCCAGGCGCCGCGGGCATGCGACATCGCCACGTTCCGCGCCGCCGCATAGTCATTCTGCCATGACATGGCATGCACCTGTGCGCCGCATGCCGTCGCAACCTGCACGGTACGATCGGTGGATCCTGTATCCACTACAACGATCTCATCGACGAACGCCGTCGCATCGGCCAGACAACGTGCAAGCGCGGCCTCCTCGTTCCTGACGATCATGCAGAGCGACACCCCGTCGGCCGGGGCGGGGCCGTACGGGCCCTGCTGCCGGCGGACAGCGCACGCCATGTCCAGCACATCCTGGGCCGGCCCGTGTTCCGCGATCACATGTACAAGGACTTCCAGAGCCGCCGCGATCCGGCCGGCACCGCTCAGGATCTCAGCATGGACCACCGCCAACGTCCGGTGGTGCGGATGATACGTGCAGGCGTCACGGACGACGGGCACCGCGGACGCATAGGCGCCGCTCTCGTGGACCATCTCGCGATAGCTCACGAGGACCGCCGGGTGGGTGGGCTCCAGTATGAATGCCCGTTCGATGGCGCTGCTCGCCTGCACACGCTCACCGGTGACCCAGAGCAGGGCACCGAGATGAGCGAACGCCATGGCGGATGAGGGGTCGGCGGTGACCGCCTCCCGGAACGCTCTGATCGCTGCCGCATCATCGCCATCATCCACGGCGAGCATTCCCCTGAGAACCAGGGCGCGGGCACACGTCGGATCGAGAGCGAGGGCCTTGTCGGCACATTGCCGCGCCAGCGTCGTCTCGCCCATTCCCTGCATGGCACATCCTGCGATCTCCAGCCACACGGGATCCCGCTTCACACTGTCCGGCGTCGGGAGCAGGAGGTTCGACACCCGTTCATACTCATTCATCCGGAGAAGGAGCCAGGCGCGCGCGGTATGCAGGCGCGGACTCTCCGGCACGCGGACGATCGCTTCGTCCAGGATCGTGACGGCTTCTTCATATCGTTCGGCTTCTTCAAGAGCACGTGCAAGCGTACACGCCCGCAGCACCTCTCTCCGCGCACCGTCGAAGTGGTCGCTCGCCTGCTGCGCGCGCACCGGCAGGGGGTTTTCCCTGACGGTCACAGCCGCGGCTCCGGCTGGCACCGTCACGGCGCATTCTCCTATCGACCGGATATCCCCGCCCGCAAGCAGAACCCGGTAAGCAAGATCATCCACGACGGCTTCGATCGAAGCGAGTGTCTCATCCAGCAACCCGACCTGCGCAATGAGGCCACCGCGGAGCATCCACGCATGGACCGGAAGTGTCGACAGGGACACTCTTCTTCCTGATGTACGTTCCTCAAAGGCACGTACGGCTTCGTGCCCCTGGACGTCAGATCCTGAAAGCACCGAAGGAGCAACTGCTGCACATGCGGGTTCCGCCTGAAGGACCGCGCACAGCCTCTCCTGCCATCCCGCTGCGCCTGCAACGCCATCCCGGATCACGCACAAAGGCCCGTCACCCGATTCCCGCCATGTGTTGTTGACGAGCCTGGCGTACGATCGGCCGTCGGTCACATCCTGCGGAACGACGACACACGTCACGGCATTCTCATTCCGGGCGGAATGAACTGATGATCTGTTCGCACTTCCTGCAGGGAGCGCGCGTGCGATCAGGGAGAGCATGGTGCTCCATTCGCGGTCCGCCGGACGTTCATCCGCGGTCGCACGCCCGCCATCCCGCAGGCGCCGACGAAGATCGCCGTCGTGCAACACTGCACGCACCGCGGCTGCAAGTTCCTGCGGCCGGGCGGGGGTGACGAGCAGGGCGTTCTTGCCCTGCACACAATATTCCGCTGCTCCCTCCGTAGCGGTGCATACCACCGCCAACCCGGCGGCCATTCCCTCCAGCGGCGGACGCGGACAGGAATCATAATGCGAAGCATACACCAGAATGTCGGCCGTTCCGAACAAGCGGGTCTTCTCCTCATCCGGCGGTGCCTGATGGAACTCACACTCCACATCACGAAAGATCTCCGGGGGCGTGTTGGAGATCCTCACGATCTCAAAGCGTTCGCCTTCCGCACGCAGGGCCGTGAGCGCCTCACGGATGTCGCCGATCCCCTTGAATGTCAACGGCTCCAACGCTGTCCCTGTGCTGTCCGGCCCGACGATCAGGATGCGGGGCAGCACCTTCTCTGCGGGATGCGGGAGGGGATGGAAGATCGCGTGGTCCACACACACGGGCACGATGTCTTCGATCGTCTCGCCGCCATGTGCGCGGATCTTCCTCTGGAGCGTCCGGGAATTCGCCACGACCTGTACCCCTGCCAATCGGTACGACGCAGCCGACATGTCGCGCATCTGTCGGACCTGCGCCGCCGCCGGCCCGCCCGCCGTGCCCGGCGTGTCGCCGAAGATGAACTGGTCCCCCTGTGCGAAGTAGATCTTCACCGATGCGGTGACTCGTTCCAGTTCGAAGGCATTCAGGAAGTATGTTGCGATCACGGCATCCACGGCAGGGACACCTGCCGCGAGTGGCATGCTGACGGGAACGCGGACGACCCGGGCGTGCACTGCGATCCACTCCGGAGGCTCTGAATAGGTCACGATCGTGACGTCATGACCCAGATTCACCATCGAGTTCGCATGATGCAGCAGGGTCTGGTTCCCTCCCGTCACGCCCTGAATGCTGTGGATCAGATAGGCGATCCTGAGGGGCTGGATGTTCCCGGGCCGATCGATGCTCGTTCCACTCACGTGCTGTTCTGCCCACGTTCTTGTTGACTGTTCGTACAATGAAGGATGATTCATGACGATACGCGCGATGAGGTCCATCCTCCGCCGGTTGGCGCTGGTGTTCGTCCCTGTCGGCTTGATCCGGTACTCAAAGAGCGGTTCCGGAATGCGCACCCCGACCCATCCCTTCTCGATGCAACCCACCCAGAAATCCCAATCCTCATATCCTTCGCGCATAGCTTCATTGTACCCGCCAACCTGGTCCCACATGGCCCGGCGGATCAAGGCGCAGATCGCGATCGTGTTGTCCTTGTGAACGACCGTCTGTGCGTCGAATGACGGCAGCACGAACACCTCGTTCACAAGTCCGAATCGCCTGATATGGGTATACACAAATCCGGCCTCCGGCGCCGATCGGAACGCCGCAAGGCATGTCGCGATGAACCCCGGCGCGATCCGGTCGTCCGCATCAAGCGGAACGAGAAAGTCCCCCGTTGCCGCACGGGCGCCGGCATTCCGGGCGTTCGAGACCCCGTGGTTGGGCCGCTCGAGAAGACGCACGGCGCGGTCAGGGTGATCGGCCATGAACGCCCGGGCAACATCAGAAGCATTGTCCGGACTGCCATCATTCACAACGATCATCTCCCACCGCGAGTATGTCTGCGCGAGCACACTCTCCATTGCTTCCCGGAGGTACTGCGCTTGTGCATAGCACGGGATGATCACGGAGACGAGTGGCGCATCCTCCCGCGGCGGCGCCCCTGCGGCAGGCAGACCTTCGATCTCGGCGATCCGGGTGTCGATCATCGCCACGCGCGCCTTGTCTTCGGCACGGACGAACATTGCACGCAGTGCGCGGAGATGGACGAGTGCAGTCGCGTGGTCATCCTTCCCGAGGGCCTCCTTCACCAGCCGGATCACTTCTTCGGCGGCATCGGTAACGCCGGTGTACCACCAGCGGTTCGGACGGTTACGATGGCTTTCCAACGCTTCGAGGGCAGTGGAACGTCCGAGGCCGATCGCCACCGACGTGCGGGGCTTCGTGGTGCGAAGCTGGCGGGCATGCTCGAACAGAGCGATCATGCGCTCACCCATGTGGTGCAGGGAAAAATGCTGCTCGACCCGCCGGCGGGCTGACGTTCCGAGGCGCGCACGCAAGGCAGGATCCGCTACCAATCGTTCGAGGATCGCTATCACCCGCAACGAGGCCAGGAACGGAACACCTCTGGCATGGAGCAGCCGGATGGCCTCCAGCAGCACCGCTGGCTGTTTTTGCGCAACGATCCTTCCCGAGAAGAGAATGACCGGAAGTCCATCCTCGACACCAAGGGCCGCACGCTGACGTGCCCGCGCCGACGGGTCGGGCTGCCAGAGCCGTGTGTCGATGTTGGTGGTGCATACTTCGATCCGGGAGGGATCGCCCCCGCGGCGTATCTCCCAATCCCGCAGGTATGCCGACGAGGTGATATTCAGGTCCAGGACTTCCTGCATCTGTACCGCCTGTCGTGGATAACCGCCGTTGTTCCACTCCTCATCTTCCATGTGGCAGTAGTCCACGAACGCTCACCCGGGGAACCTGAACGCAGGTACGGGACAAGCTTGTACCCGAGTTCCGAATTCGTGACCATCACCGTGTCGATGTCGCGCGAGGCGATCAGGTACGCCAGGAAGCGCGGATAGTCTGCCAACCGGAGGAAGTGCTCCAGGGGAAGATATCCGGTGTCAGGCGGCTGAACTCGGCAAGCCACGAATGGTCTCCCTCCGTCGTGCTCGCAACCGTTACCTCCCACCCGTTGTGCCGCACTTCGCCGATCACATCACCATTGAACTTGTCCGCCCCGCCCATGGCGAACCACGGAACGATCATGAGCAGGCGGCGGCCGGGCTTCACGAGCCGGTTCGCCGCAGGGAAGTCATCATGCATGGGAGCGTAGGCACCGACGGTTGCCGATGTGATCCTGGGGAATCCGCCTTCCCAGAGATGCGGGTATCGCGAGCGCAGGGCGTCCCTGAACGCCGCACGGGCTGATACTTCCAGGTTCGACCAGCGGTCCGTGTGCTGCGCACGCCGCCTGTACCAGTTCAGGAACTCCGGCACCGTGCTGCCCCAGTATCCCAGGGAGGCGTGCAGCCAGAGATCCCAATCTTCAAGCCCTCCCCGTGTCGATTCGTCGAACCCGCCGACCTGCTCCAGGACCGAACGCCGTATCATGGATGTCGCATCCACGATGTTCTCTTCGAGGAACGCCTCGTTCTCGTGGAAGCCCCGCTGCCAGAGGTATTCCTGTGCTCCGAAACCGACACCGAATCCCTTCACGAACGCGTGTTCAGGGAACGTGGCAAGATGCCAGAACCACTTCTCCACCGCGGTCGGCTCGAGCAGGTCATCGCTGTCCAACAGAACGATGTACTCCGACCGGGCCGCCCGCCAGCCGGTATTGCGCGCAGCGCTCAGCCCGCGATTCTCCGTATGGTCGATCACGCGGATACGCTCGTCGCGCCCCCGGTAGCCGTCGAGCATCGCCAGCGATGAGCGGTCCGTGGACGCATCGTTCACGATGATCCACTCCCACTGCTGGAACGACTGCCCGAACACACTGTGCGCGGTCTCGGCGAACTCTCTCCCCGTGTTGAAGAACGGCGTCACGATGGACACCTGCGGTGCGGCTCCGGGATCGGTGGGGGCGTAGTGCATCCCAGGGCGCCCCGGAGCAACCGGTGTATTCTTGAAGTCCGGATGTCTCTGGTCGATCATACCGGTACTCCTGCGGCGGATTGCACGGTTGTGAACGTGTGTGAGGCCGGAACCGGGAGGATCCCCCGCGTGATGGCCGAGGCCTTTGCCCGGCGGCATACTGCTCCTGTTCGCCGGCATGGTCGCGCTGACGCTCGAACCGCTCTTGCGCCAGCAGTACAGGAACTCCGAGAGGTTCGCCACCTCGCACTGCTCCGCGATCCTGAGCCAGAGATCATAGTCCTGAGCGAACCGGTATGTCTCGTCATATCCCCCCACACGTTCCAGCACGTCGCGCCGCACCATGACGGTCCCATGGCCGAAGCAGTTGTGCGCACCAGCAGGCCGCCCTGATCTCGCCATCGGTGGCGAACACCGGCTCTACCCCTGCACGGCATTGCTGCCGTCGATGTACATGAACCCTGTTCCCAATAGGCCGATCGAGGGATGGGTGTCGAGGAACGCGACCTGCTTCGCCAACCGCTCGGGCAGCGCCACATCGTCACCGTCCATCCGGGCGATGTAGGTACCGCGGCACTGCGCGATCGCCTCATTGAGCGAACGTGTCAGCCCCTGCCGTTCAGTGTGCACGATCGACCGCATGCGCGGATCGGCGTACCGGGCGAGGATCGCAGCGGTATCATCCGTCGAACCATCATCCACAACGATCCATTCGAAATCCTTGAACGTTTGCTGCGCAATACTTTCCAGGGCCAGCGGCAGGAATGCGCTGTTGTTGCAGGTGGACATCACGACACTGACGCGCGGGGCCACGGCAGCCGCCACCGGCTCACATTCCGCCCACACCTCGCCCCAACGCACTTCCTGGTGTGTGACACGCAGACAGGCCTCGCGCATCTCCGCCGCGAACGATTCCAATGTATACTCGGTTTCGTGCGTCGGGTCCAGCCGATATTCCACACCGAGTTCCCTGCGCAACGGGATCCGCCAGTCGCGTTCGAACAAGGGCACCCGGATGAGCACCCGGTGCGGCGTCGACAGCCGTATCAATTCCCGGAGGAACCCGGGACGACCGGCAATATGTTCGAGCACGTTCGACAGGATGATCACATCCACGGCGCCCGTGGAGCGGAGCTGCAGCGCGTCTCCTGCCACGTAGGTGACACGCTCATGCGCATAGCGGGCACGGGCGGTGGCGATATTCTGTTCGCTGAGATCGATCCCGGTGACCGTTGCGCCGCTCCGCTCAGCCACATCATGTGCCACAGCCCCGATGCCACAGCCGACATCCAGCACCTTCTCACCCCGGTGCACACGGTCCACGAAGAAGTCATGGTATCTCATATGGCGGTGTTTCGTGTGCACTCCGCCGCCATAGCGGACGGCGAGCTCCCCCTCGACCGGATAGAGCCGGTCTTCGACACCGAACAACAGCCGGAGGCCATCTTCGGGAGGGAGGCCACGGGCGCGGCGTGCCAGATATCCTCCGATCGCATCGATGCACGCCGACTCGTCCAGCCGGTCCAACCCTTGCTCGATGCTCTCCTGCGGCTTCACTGCCAGATTTGTACTGCCGGGTCCTGCCACGATATCGTTCAGGAACGCCACCTCACGATCCACGATCTTCCCGATGCCGCACACGTCCACGATGTGTGCCCGGGCCGCCTCACCAAGCCTCCGCGCAAATGGAGCGTCGCTCAACAGGCGAACGATCGCCGTGGCAAGAGCGACGGTATCTGCCGCCGCCAGCAGGCCGGTCTGTTCATGGCGTATCACATCGGCGATACCGGGGACATCCGTCCCGACGACCGGCATACCCGCGGCCATCGCTTCGAGCAGAGCCTTCGGGTGCCCTTCGAAGTGCGACGGCAGGACGAAGACCTTACTGCGGTGCATGTACCCGGGGAGCTGCTCCGAGGGTACGCGCCCGAGCCAATCAACTTTGCCGCTGGCGGATGCGGGATGGGCGCGCAATGCGGCGTCCAGGGGGCCCTGACCGATGATCGCGGCACGGATCGGGAGAGCATGCACGACGTCGAGCAACAACGGAATGTTCTTCTGCTCGTTCAACCGGCCGATGAACAGCAGATCCCATTTCTTCTCGGTTCCCCCGGAGGGGGCAAACAGGTCCGTGTCGACGTAGTTCGGGGTGACCAAAACCTTGCCAGCCACCTGAGGCAACCGGGCTGCAACGTCGGCCGCCATGGTGGGTGTTGTCACCACGATGCGGGCGGCTCCGGAGAATACCGCCTCTTCGATCGCCCGGGCATGGTGTGCTGCGGCAGAATCGTTGCCGGATTCGCGGCCAGCGAATGCCGACCAGAGGTATCCGCAGCGCGCGACCATGGGGCGTCCGAAGTGCCGGGCAACGCGCAACGCGACATCTGCGCCGTTGGTCTGGTTGGACCGGAACACCTGCACCGTGGAGAGAGCGCTTGCATGCACGTGTTCGATGGATCGCTCATACTCTTCAGGGGACAAGCCGCCGGTGTTGGCGCATATGCTGATCCCCGGGAACCTCGGACCATAGGCCATCTCTTCGGAACCGCCATAGCTTACCAGCGTGACCTTCATTCCACGGGACAGACAACCGGCGATAGAGGGCCATTTCCCGTTCCAGCATGCCGACCTCATCCCACGCGGCGAGCGACATGCCCCGGGTCAGGAAGACCCCGAGGTGCGCACCGGACGTCACAGGGGTTTCCACACGGAGTGGCGCAGGCTGTTCAGGCCCGGATGGCGTAGCGGCAGGCTGTGGCTTGCGGCAAACGAACAACATCATGTGCCCGAATGTCCTCTCGACGACGCTGCTCGATCCGAGGAAACGGCGCACGGCAATGCCGTATCGCGGGTGAGAGAGCAGCGACCGTACGAAGCCCAGTTCATCTTTCACCCCCTTGATGCCATCGTAGCCGCGCATTTCAACGATCTCGAACCCCGCTTCACGGATGAACCAGGCGAACTCCTGGGCACGGAATGCATATTGATAGAACCCCAGGTCCGATGCGTCGCCGCCATACGCGCCGACCATCCCCTTCAGCCGGCGAAGTGGATGAAAGTGAGGCACGGAGATCATGGCGACACCGCCGGGCGACAGAACGCGATGCGCCTCACGGAGGAATGGCTCCGGACCTTCACGGCGGTGTTCCATCACACCGAGAGAGACGTATCCGCTGTAGGCACCGTCCGGCACATCGAGTGCCGTCACGTCGCCTGACGTTACGGGGATCCCCGGGAAGATGCTCCGGACATGTTCGACCGTACGCGCCGCCCATTCAACACCGACCACATTGTAACCGCGCCTCCGCAGCGCAACCACATACTGACCGATGCCACACCCTGCCTCCAGGATCGTCCCGGTTGCAGGCAGGTACCGTGTGAACGGCTCTTCGAACCATGCGAGCTGCCCGGCTTCGGCCTCCGCATAGGACTGCCGGTTGAGAGCGCCGGACCAATGATGATCCCAGAACTCCGCGGTCGCCGCCTCCAGATAGTATGTGAGACGGCCGTGTTCGACCTTCCGGACCTGACGACGGGGCTGAGGGTGCGGACTCACGGCATCCTCCGTTCGGTGGTCTGGATGTTCCCCCCCATCATCCTCGTTCCGTGACGCGGAACGGGAACAACGAACCCGTCAAAGAACCTGTGCCAGAGCGACGATTGCCGTTCATAGGAGTTCGCCTCGGCGGTCAGGCGTCCGTTCAGGGCGATCGTTTCCCACGCGCGGGGATCATGGTGGATCGCAAGAATGCCCGCGGCGAGATGGTTCGCATCTTCAGGAGCGGTCATCCATCCATTGACCCCGTGGTGCACCAGATCGATCGCCTGGCCGACCCGTGTCGTCACCAGCGGCACGCCGCAGGCCATCGATTCGAGGATGGCCTTGGGCCCACCTTCCTGCCGCGACGCCACGACATAGGCATCGATCGCGTGATAGCACGCTGCCACATCCTGATATCTGTCGACCTGCACATGCTTGTACGGCACATGCAACTGTTCGAGGCCGCGCTTCATGTACCCCCGCGCCGGCCCCGTGAGCAGTACCATGAGGCCGGGGATCCGGTCGCGCACACCATCGATCGCCTTCAGGAAAATGTCCGGGCCCTTGATGAGTTTCGGCTCGAACCCGTCGCCCCAGCCATTCCCGTCCTTCTGGAATGAACCCACCACGAACGCATCCCGGGGGATACCGAGCGCTGCGCGCGACCCCGCCCGGTCGATGGAGGTCCGCATCCGGAACAGGTCCAACTCGACCGCCAGCGGTATGCGGTGGATCTTCGCACGGTCCATCCCGGTCCGCGCCATCACTTCTTCCATCTCGGAGTAGCTGACATGCACCCTGCTGATGCGTGGATGCCAGAACGACAATCGCTGGAACATGTCGTCGAATTCCGGGTATCCGGTGCCCGGTGTCCCATGGAAATAGGCGAACGCAAGCCGGTTGGCCCTGTCGTGTTCGATCGTTTGGAACATGGCGTACCGGCTGATGAAGAAGATGCACTGTTGCCGTATGGACGTCACGTCGGCAACGACCTCGGCCTGGATGCCGAGACGGGCTGCAACAGCCTGCACGGAACGCGCCTCTTCGGACAGGACCCAGGGGGCATTATCGCCCACAAGGTAGAGCCGCGAGTATGGCACTTCGGTATGGAGCTGCGTCGTCATAGTCCCTTCACGGTCGGATCATTCCCAGGAGCGGTGCATGGTCATCGCCGATCAGCAAGAGGACCATGGCCAGTGCCCAGGTCAGCAAAACGGTTCCATGGATGTCGCTAACCGGCATGCCTGACGTGATCGGGACGCCATAGTACGATGTCTGGCTCTTCCCGATCCAGTACGAGAAACCTCCGTCCGGATTGTGATGCAGCCTGATCATCTCCAGCAGCGCCCGGGCATAGTCACGCACGTCCGTGGCGCGGTGATCGGTCCTCTGCCTGCACTGGTGCAGCACATAGGCAGCATCCACAAGGTGGCAACCTTCGTGCGAGGGGAGTGCAGCAAGGCATGTATCGATCAACCGTTCCGGTGCATGCACGGGTTCGCCGAGCCAATCCAGGGCGGTCAGCACCTTCATGGCCCCGTTCACCAGGTGTCCGTGGTCCGGCCTCGGCCCACTGAAGTAGGCACCGGTCGTAGGATCCATCAGGGCCCGGAAGAACCTGCGGACGGTCCCGAGGAGCTGTGCTTCCGCTTCATGCGGCGCAGCGCCGTGGCCTGAAGCCAGCAGCATCGCAAGCGCGGAGGCCTGACCTCCGGCACTCCATGGTGTTTGCCAGTCGAAACTCTCCAGGAAGAACCGTACCCCCTCCACGGAATCCGGAAGATCTGTATAGCGGAAGCGCGGAGAGGCACCGACCTGGATGAGCGATGCGATCGCCTGTTTGCTTTCGGCACGAACGGCGTTGCGTATGGTACTCACCTGTTGCACCGGACTCGGCGAAAGCGATGTGCTCCGGACGAGAGAGTCGACCAGTGGGGCATCCACGAATGCACCGCTTCCCCAGTAGCTTTCCGGCGACGGGGCTTCGGTCTGATACGAGCGGATGGATCCCACATGCGCTTCCCGCTCACCCTCCGTCATCCGTTCCCACGTACCGAGGAGGACATGCAGCTTCACCGCCAGGGCCGTATAGCCCAGGCCGATCGCTGCCCCGGTCGGGAGTACACCCGCGGTTGCGGGGAGATAGCGTGCAGGGGTGTCGGACACGCGCAACCGATCGATGAATCCCGGAAGATCGGCCACAGTAGTCTGCACCCACGTACGCATCGGCAGCCGTTCACCCCGCATGGCGGTCATGGCATCCATCATCCCGCCTCCGGTAGAGTGTGCACAAAGGAGTCCTGGCGCTGCTTGAGAAGCGTAACAAAGAGATCGAGATACTGTCCGCACATGCGGTCAGCATAGGGACGTCAGAACCGTCCCCCAGACAGGCTCACCCCCCCCCCCCCCGTGGGCTTTGTTGCGCCCGGTACGCCCCGCCCCCGCGGCACGCACCTTCCCCCCCCCCCGACGCCGTTGTGGCTTTCCGTTCATCGCACTCATTGACGCGGTGGATGACCACGGCGCGGTGGCCGGTACGGGACTGGTAATACGCAATGTCATCATCGGTGAATGCGGACGTGCGCAGGTCGCCGCGCGGCTCGGTCAGCAGGATCACATCGATCGCGGGATGGTGCAGATCGAAGATCACCTGGATGCCCCGGGCGCGCAGGAACGCCGCAAGGGAGGAACCGAACTGGTTCCCTCCACCCCACGGGCCCTCCTGCAGCCGCATGCCGACGCTAACGACCATCAGCGAACACGCCCCCTTCCGTCTTCAGGAATGTTATCACACGGTCGAGGTCTGTTGTCACCTGCGCCCCTGGAACCGCTGCGGGCACGGCGCGGGCCGGCTCGCCGATCCTCAGGACCGCCAGCCCTTTCTTGAGATCGGGGAACTGGACCATGGCGAATCCTTCTGGCCATGTGCGCTGCCAGTTTGCAAGGGCCTCCTGCTCGGGTTCGCGGTTGGCATCGTCAAGGACGATGAGCGCGTCCTGCGTGAGATACGGGGCAAGGTGATACAGCGGCGCTTCGCGCCCGTACCGGTATGCCGGCGGGCCGTCGATGAGCACGAGATCGAAACGTATGTCATGTGGGATCTCGCGTGTGTACGCCGGATGGTACGTGGTGAAGACCCGGCCCGCGCACTCGGTGACCGCCAGAGGAGCATGAACGAGATGCACATCTGATGATCCTCCGAGCGCACGGCGGGTTTCTCCCAGATACCGCTGCGAATGGTCGATGGACATGATAGGGAACGGTGTGGTTGTCCCGAGCCGCTGCTGCAAGCGGGACAGGAACAAGGTGGAAAGACCGCTGCCGAATTCGAAGATATGCTTCGGCTGCTTCCACAGCACAAGCATTCCCAGGAACTGGAGTGTCTCCGCTCCCAGTGTCGAGGGGTTGATGCGGCCGAGAAGGTCCTCGTCGATCGGAAAGGCTCCCTTCCTCTCATACAGCTCGTGCAGCATGCCGGTGTCGAGTACTGGGCTCATGGATATTCATCTCCCTCGGGTATACGTGCGGCGCACCACACCACCCAGGGCCATGCGGCCTCGGTGCATGTGGCGCGTCCTATCAGTTCTTGGTTGCCCCGGACATCAAAACTCTTTGTCCCGTCCGTCACAAAGCGGCCGATGCTCTCCCGGTTTCCCCACGATCCACTCATCTCCACACGGCCGACCAGGTCCTCATGCAGCGCCCTGAACCCATCGGGCATGAAGCGGAAGTAGTCGCACGTATCATGCACCGGATTGAAGGAGCAGCTGGTATTGATCGCGACCCCACCGGGCACGAGCACACGCCGTTGTTCCGCGAGTGCGCGCCATGGTTGACGCACATGCTCCAGCACCTGATCCGTGACCACACAGTCAAAGGAGGCATCGGCAAACATGCCCAGATCCGAAACATCCACGGGCGGATACGTCGTCACGGTGAATGCCGTGTCCCCGGGGAACATGCGGCGGATCGCCGGTTCCGTGCCTTCGCTGACCATCAGCACGCGGCCACCGAGCCCGACGCGACGGATATATTCCTCCAACGCGTTGTACATCGCGAACCGTGTGGTCGAATACCGTCTGCCGATGGTGTCGCTCATCGAGACTCCTGTCGTGGTAGACCTTGCCCGGAAGGGCGAGGCACTTCCGTGTCTTCATCAATTCGAGTGCCAGTAAATGGAGGAAGATTCGCTAAATCTTGGATCGAAAACGGATTAGCAGGAGGAAAGGGCGGAGGGTGGTGGCGACTATCAGCCATATGAGCGGGATCGACGGCAGGTCAATAAACGCAGCATCGCCTCCCCCCGGCCCATCCCACCGCAGGCAGAAAGGAGGCGATACTGGAACGCAGGATCGGTATGATCAGGCGCCGAGACGATTCCACTGATCGCGGGCTGCCGTGTTCCACGGCTCCGCGTCGAGTGCCTTGCGATAGAAGTCCTTTGCGTCCTGGCCCCGGCCGAGTACTTCACAGATCCGGCCGATCCCGAGGAGCGTGTCCACATCGCGCGGTTTCTTCTCCAGGATGCGGACATAGATCCGGAGAGCGTCCTCCGGCCGTCCGGCCTCCACGACGCAGAAGTCCGCGAGATTCTGAGCGTAGATGTCGTTCCCCGGGTCAAGACGGACCGCCTCTTCATACTGCACGCCCGCATCTGCGACGCGACCGCTCTGGTAGTAGAGCACGCCGAGATCGTTCCGTGCGGAGGCATCCTGCGGAGACGTCTGCACATGCTGTTCGAGAAGACGGATGGCTTCATCCCTGCGACCCGACGCGAGCGCTGCACCTGCAGCATCCAGGGCGTTCAACCCCGGCTGTGTGCCACCCGGCAACGTCTGCCGCACCTGGAGTGCGCTCCGCATCTCGCGCGCCTGGGTGTTCCATGGCTCATTGCCCAGCAACGTATCAAGGAACACCAAAGCATCATTGTCCTTCTGAAGGTCCACGCACACCTGCGCGAGCGCCAGCAATGTTTCGGCGTCACGCGGGGAGATGGTCAGGATCTCCACGTAATGCCGGAGAGCGGCCTCCGGATCACGCAACTCGATATATGTCAGGTCGGCCAGATTCTTGCGATAGATGATCTCCCGTGGCTCGCACTCGACCGCCGTACGGTATTCCTCCAGGGCCTTCGCTGCCGAACCAGCCCGGTAATATAACACACCAAGATCGTTGTGGGCGCGGCCATCGCGGGGATGCGCCGCCACGAACTGTTCCAATCCGGCGATCGCTTCATCGTCTTTCCCCTGCGAAGCGATCGTGCAGATCTCTTCATATGTCAGGACCGGCGCCGCCGCTGCAGACTTCACGTTGCGCGACTTGAACTGCATGAGTTTGTCCAGCGCGTCTTCGACCCCAATGCCGTTGCTGGTGTTCATCGACCGCTGCGCCTCCTCGATCATGGCGCGGAACGCATCGGGGGTGACCGCCAGGCCGCCTTCGGGCGGCAAGGCGCTCAACGCCTTCTGTGCAATGGGATTGGACGGCTGCACGTCTGCGAGTGTCGAGAAATACCGGCGCGCCTCTCCGAACTTTTGCGATGATGCACAGATGTTCCCGAGGATCTGCAGCACCGCCGGGTCATGCGGGGTAAGGTCCAGGACATGCTGGTACGCCGAATAGGCTTCGTCCGGCCGGTTGAGCCCGACAAGGTAGAAGTCCGCGAGGGCTTTCTGGACACCGGCATCTGCCGGGGCCTGACGCGCCGCATCGCGGTACAGCTCCAACGCTGCATCTTTGTCACCACGCCGATAGGCCAGTGCTGCACGGTGCTCTGCGGAGAGCGATGCCGCCGTCCCCTGCACGGGAGGAGCGGCCATGAGAGTGGCTGCGCTTTCGCCGGACTTCCTGAACATCGACATGACCTCACCTCCTGCGTGGAAAATCCTCTACTCGGGGTTCACATCCTCCTATGCAACGGGTGTGCCAGCATGAACACTGTACGTACACATGCATGGTTTGGTCAAATCATGCATTTTCAAGGGATTAGCAGGGCCGGTCGCCGGTGGGTGGTGGAGAATATTGACCATGCGGTTGAAAAGTGGTGGCCCGGAGAGGGGAATACGCAGGAAAAAGCCCGTCTACGCAGGGTGTGCGTGAACGGGCCCATTTCACATCGCAGCCGAAAAAGGTGTCAGAAGACGTAAAGATGGAGGAGCCAGTATCCGACCGGAATCAGGACACCGACCGAAACAAACCACGCCCCTCTTCCCGTGATCCCGGTCTTCCCCTTGAGGACGAACATCCCCGTGATCGCCACGATGATGAGGCTCAATGCATACGCATCAGCGATGTAGGTCCACGCCTTCTTCGGTGCATTCAGATGAAGCTGGTTGAACTCGAACAACACCTGGCGTGGCCGGACCGACTCGACGATCACCTTCCCTGTAGGAATGTCGATCGCATAGGTCATCCGGTCGTAGAACAATTGGAGCGTTTCAGGGTCCGGACGGAACACGTTCTTCGGTTCATCGTCAAGGCCGAGCCGCTCACGGGCGACCGCGATCAACTCTTCCCGGGTCCCGCCATCGAGCGGCCCGATCTCACGGCCCTCCCGCTCGACGGTGTAATTGGGATTCCAATCAGCAGTATGGTTCACCGCAATGCCGGACACACCATACACGAGCGTCAGGCCAACGATGATATACCCGATGTCGCGGTGGAGGATGTTGTTCCATTTCCTCCATTTGAAGCGGGGCGGGCGCACAGGACTCACGGACGGGGGCACGGACACTACTGTATCGATGCTCCTTCACCCATGATGCGGACGACGGTCTTCGGACCTTTGACGGTCGACGGATCGAACGGTTTCCCGGTCTCTTCGGCCTGATGCTTGCCCTGCTCGATCAACTGTTCCACCGTGTAGGTCTTCGCAGAGATGACACCTTCAGCAACGGCGGTCTTCCCCTTGGCATCCATCGGGAACACGATGACGCCGTCCTCGACCTTGAACACGATGCTCTCATACTCCTTGTCACTGGCGAGCCGGATCCAGCACCCGCGCTTCGAACAGACATCGACGACCGCACCCTGCACACGTACCCGCTTGCCGTTGAACTTCTCGGGATTGGCGAGGATCTCCGATACCCTGGTGACCTCTTTCAGTGTCAGGGTCTTTCCATAATTCTTCGGGTTCCCCGCAAACGCCAGCGAGGCGGTCAGAGCCAGTACGCACGCGATCGTCAACACAGACTTCATACTTCCCTCCTTGATTGGATGAACGTGAACCTGAGTGGACGCTGTAGGGTTCGAACCTACGACCTTCGCCTTGTAAGGGCGACGCTCTGAACCAGCTGAGCTAAGCGTCCCGATGATCCCCTGCATCACACATTCAACGCGCTGCTGAACTCCCGCCTGTACGTCCGGGTGATCTCATGCTCCTCACCCAGCATCTTGAAGATGGCCACGCACGCCTTCCGCGCACCATCGTCATCATAATACCGATCTGCCCTGATCACAGCGATGAAGTGCTGCAACGCCTGCTCATGATCGAACCGGGCCAGGGCCTGCAACCCCTCACCGTATGTCTGTTTCGCCGTCCCCCCGGGGAGGGCCTCCGCACCCGCCAGCTTTTCCGTCAACCCGGCAACGGTCCTGATGGCATCCACCATCGGGAATTCCTTTGAATCTTCTTCGAGCCCCCGCACAAGCTCCAGCGCTCTGTCCGGATGGATCTCCAGCAACGTCCGCGCCAGCAGCACACGTGCATGCTCGTGTCCGGGCTCCTTCTGCAGCACGGCCTCCAGGACCGGTCTGGCCTCATCCGCATTCCCCGCGGCGATGGCCTGTTCGGCGTGAACGATCTCACCCGCCAGCGGATCGGGCAGGGCCTTGTTCAGCCACTGGACCACGGCCTGCTCGGGCAATGCACCGGTGAATTCATTCACGGGCGCGCCATCAATGAACAGTTTCACATTCGGGATGCCGCGGATACCGAACCGTGCTGCGATCTGCTGATGCCGATCGGTGTCCACTTTCGCAAGGACCCACCGCCCTCCCGCGTTCTCCGCCAAACGTTCCAACACGGGGCCGAGCGCCTTGCACGGGCCGCACCATTCCGCCCAAAAATCCACAAGGACGGGGACGGTACGGCTTCGCTCTATGACCTCTGATTCAAAATCCTGAATTTCGTGGCTCATACATCCGATCGATGGACAACGAACAACGACGATAGCATATTAATATACGATACCGGAGACTCACTCACAAACCGTGGGCGGTCCGACCCCGGCATGGCCGCCCCGGGCGCGTCTCTGACGCCCATTCTCCGCTAGAACGACTGATGCTCCGTCCGCTCGATGATCTCGTCCTGCAACGCCTTGCCGAGATCGCAGAAATAGTCGCTGTAGCCGGCCACCCGTACGATCAGGTCGCGGTGCTCTTCCGGATGCTCCTGCGCCCGCCGGAGCGTCGCCGCATCCACGATATTGAACTGGATGTGGTGTCCGCCCATGGTGAAGTACGAGCGGACCAGCCGTGTCAGGTGATCGATCCCTTTCTCGCCTTCCACCAACTCGGGAGTGAACTTCTGGTTCAGCAACGTACCGCCGGTACGGACATGATCCATCTTTGCCGCCGACCGCAGCACAGCGGTCGGCCCATTCCTGTCGGCTCCCTGGACGGGCGAGATACCCTCGGACAACGGGACGCCGGCCTTGCGGCCATCCGGCAGTGCGCCTGTCACCGAACCGAAATACACATGGCATGTGGTGGGCAGCATCTGGATGCGGTAGACCCCACCCTTCGTATTCGGACGGCCATTCACTGCATCGTAGAAGAGTTCGAATCCGTCGCGCATGAACGCATCGGCCCGCTCATCATCATTCCCGTATTTCGGTGTCCGGTTCACCATGAGGGCACGCAACCGGTCGTGGCCCACAAAGTCATCCTTGAGCGCGGTGAGCATCTCCTCCATCGGCACGGTACGGCTCTCGAAGACATGGGTATGCATCGCCGCGAAGCAATCCGCAAGCGTGCCGATGCCGACACCCTGGATGTAGTTCGTGTTGTACCGCGCCCCACCGTCCGAATAATCCTTCCCGCGCGCGATGCAGTCGTCGATCAGGATCGACAGGAACGGCGTGGGCACATACACGGCATAGAGCCGTTCGATGACATTGTTGCCACGCATCTTGATATCGATGAAGTGACGCAACTGCGTGCGGTAGGCGCCGATCATCTCGTCCATGGTCGTGAACGTGCGGGGGTCACCCGTCGGCACGCCGATCATCTTCCCCGTCCGCGGGTCCACCCCGCCGTGCAACGTGATCTCAAAGACCTTCGGGAAATTGAAATAGCCGGTGAGGATATAGCTTTCCTTGCCGAAGGCACCGGTCTCCACGCACCCGCTGGTCCCGCCATCACGCGCATCTTCGATCGTCTTCCCCTGCCGCAGCATCTCTTCAATGACGGTGTCCGCATTGAAGATCGAAGGCTGTCCCCACCCCTTCCGGATGATATGCAATGCACGCTTGATGAACGCATCGGGATTCTTGCGGCTCACCTGGATATTCGAACTGGGCTGGACGAGACGCATCTCATCGATGACATCCAGAACGATATACGTCACCTCATTCACCCCGTCGGAACCATCGGTGCGCAGGCCGCCGCAATTGATGTTCGCAAAATCCGTGTAGGTCGCGCTTTCCGCCGCCGTGACGCCCACCTTCGGCGGGGCCGGCTGATTGCTGAACTTCACCCAGAGGCAACCGAGCAGCTCCCGGGCAGCATCATCCGTGAGCGTTCCCTGCTGCTTTTCGGCAAGATAGAACGGGAGCAGGTGCTGGTCCAGTCGGCCGGGATTGAACGAATCCCACGGGTTCAACTCCGTCACCACGCCGAGATGAATGAACCAGTACATCTGCAACGCTTCGTGGAACGTCGCCGGTGCGTGCGCGGGCACCCGGCGGCAGATCGCCGCCACCTGCAGCAGCTCCTGCTTCCTGACCGCGTCGCCACATGCCGCTGCCTGTGCCTCGAGCGCTTCGGCGTGCCGTTCCGCATACCGGATCACCGCCGCGGCACTGATCTTCATCCCGCGCAACTCTTCCTGTCTGGCATATGCCGACGGGTCGTTCAGGAAATCCAGCGCGGCGATCGTCCGGTCGATCTCACGGATGGTCTCCAGCAGCCCGCGATGATAGATCTTCTTGTCGAGCACCGTATGCCCCGGCGCACGCTGCTCCATGAACTCCGTGAAGACACCGGCCTCGTACGTTGCGAGCCAGGCGGGCGTCATTTCCGCGAACAACTTTTCGCGTATCGTCCGGCCGCGCCAGAACGGGATCAGCGTGTCGCGGTAGGCAGCGCGTACCTCGTCGCTCACCGCATACGGGATCTTCGGACGGGCATGAAGGATATCCAGGTCCTGCATCGAGTGGCAGCAGATCTCCGGATAGGTCGGCGTGGCCCTCGGCGCCGGTCCGCGCTCGCCGACGATCAGTTCACCGTCGTTGATACAGACCGTCTTGTGTTCGAGCAGATGCGCGAAGATCATCGCGCGGGCTACCGGGGCGGAGTGCACACCCGACACCCGTGACGCTTCCGTGACCAGGAGTGCCCGTTCGGCTGAGAGATACGGCTGGATAGACACGCTCTGTTCGCGCAACGCGCGGACCCGCTCCGTCATGGCTTCATCCTCCGATGTGCACGGCAACACCGTGCGCTGTGATCAATGATGCAAGTGTCTGTACCCGGTCCTGTGCGGGCGACCGCATGCCCTCCATCGCATACGCCATCCCCAGCGCATGATACTTGCCGGAGGCTCCGGCATGGAATGGCAGGAGATGGATCGACGACACCGTCCCCAGGTCCGCAACGTACCGTGCTATCGCACGGATATTCTCTTCGTCGTCATTCACGCCCGGGACCAGCGGCACGCGTACGGTCACCCGGGCACTGGTCGCGGCGAGGTCCCGCAGGTTCTCCAGGATACGTACATTCGAGACACCGGTGAACTGCCGATGCCGCTCCGCATCCATCAACTTCACATCGTACAGAAAGAGGTCCGTCAGTGGGACCAGGGCATGGACCTTTTCCCATGCCGCGAATCCCGTGGTCTCCACGGCCGTCCGCAGGTCCGCTTTCCTGCACGCCGCCAGCGCCCCGGTCAGGAACTCATATTGAAGCAGCGGTTCACCGCCGGAGAATGTGACGCCGCCTCCCGATTCATCGTAGAACACGCGGTCTTTCAGGACTTCCGTCAGGAGTTCTGCGACCGTGATCTCCCGGCCCATCAATTCGCGTGCACCGGTGACACAGGCTCCGGCACATGTGCCGCACGCCACGCAGAGATCCTGCGCACGCTGCACACCACCCGATGCCTCCGAGAGCGCGTGTTCCGGACATGCCTCGATGCACGCACCACAATGGGCACACCGTTCGGTCCGGTAGGCCACTTCATGCGCGCGGTTCAATCCCTCCGGATTGTGGCACCAGGTGCACGCAAGCGGACATCCCTTGAAGAAGACCGTCGTCCGTATGCCCGGGCCGTCGTTCACCGCGAACCGCATGATATTGAAGATCGTCCCTGTCATTGCGACCTGCTTACCACCCGGGAAGCACATGGAGTTCCGTTTGCGGGTCCGAGAGATACTCGGCCCCGCTGGCCGTCACCACCACCATCTCTTCGATCGTCACTACGCCATGGCCCGGAACGGTCAGGCGCGGTTCGATCGTGAACACCATCCCCTCCTCAAGCGGCACGAACGGCTTCTTTCCGTATTTCTCCCAGGGCGGGCCAAGCAACGCCAGTCCATCATGCGCCATACGTCCCACCTGGTGGCCGAGGCCATGCGGGAACTCCGCGAACCCCGCGGTCGCAAGAACGGCGCGCGCGGCGGCATCTGCGTTCACCCCTTGTGCGCCTGGCCGGATCTCGTTCCGCGCTGCCTCGATGGATGCGCGGATCGTGGCGAACCCGTGCTGCACAGCCTGCGGAGGAGATGTCTCCCCTTCGCGCAGGACGTACCAGGAGCGCTGAATATCGGAGACGTATCCATCGACGCGAACACCAAAGTCCATATTGACCACATGCCCCGGCTGCACCTGCCGTCCGGTAGGGCCATAATGAGCGCCGGCCGTGTCGGGCCCGGTGAAGACCGACGGACATGTGCCGCGGTCCCATGCAAAGCCGAGCCCGCGCCGCTCCACTTCCGCCTGGACGAACGATGCGATCCCCGCCTCGGTGGCCCCGGGGCGGATCTGTCCGGATGTGAGTGCGAAGATCTCGAGGGTGTGGCGGATCGCCTCCTTCATGCGCGCGATCTCCACACCGGTCTTGCGTTGCCGTAACGCCGCGATGATCGGTTCAGCGCCGACGATCTCTCCCGCGCATTCCGCCATGCGGAAGATATCGACGAGGTCCAGATACATCCCATGCGTGAGTCCGTCACAGATCTCGGAATCCACCGAGAAGTTCAACGCCACCCGCCGGGGCGCAAGCCGGCGTAGCTCGGCAAGAAGGGGGGCACGCACTCCGGTGTCATAGACCTCAACCCGGTCGTACGCCCCGGTATCCACGACCATCTGACGGTCGTACCGCCCGACGATGGCGACCCGCGAACCGTCGGCGCCGAACAGAAACGCGCTGTGCCAGGTGAGGTCACACCCTACGATGTACGGAAGGATCGGGTCGCCATTGAGTGATGACTCACGGACGTACGTGATCCAACAATCAGCCCCGGTTCCCGGCACAAGGGAGGAAGCCTGGGCCGCTTTTTCGCGGATAAGATGGTGATCCATACTTAAAGATACGTTATATAATGCAGGAATCAATGGCAGGATGCCGGGGTCCGGAGGTGCGGGACCCGGTCAGGCCCGCCAGAGCATCAACATCCCGACGCAGATGGTGCACAACGCGAGGATCTTCTGGAGCGAGAGGGCTTCCTTGAAGAAGAGAACAGAAAGGCCCGCGAGCAGGACGATACTGCTCGCGCTCAACAGGGGGTACGCGATCCCCAGATCGAGCTTCTCAAGGGCCTTAATATAGAGGAGGGTGTTCCCCAGACCGAGTGCCAGGGCAAGCAGGAAGAGCCCCCCCTTCTGCTTGGTCCACTCCGGTAACGCAGCGGCGTGTTTGAACAGCAGATTCGCCGCGGTGTTCAGCAGAACGGCAATGAACAGAAGAACATACCCCATGCACAGACCCTTTCTCTGGCTGGTCAGCCCCTGTCGCTGATGACGGGTGTATCGACCAGGCTCACGAACGTGATGGAAAAACGGCTGCCGCCGTCGCGTTCAACCTTCAAGACCCCCTGGAGTTGGCGGGTGAGGATACTCACCAGGTTCAGCCCGAGGGTCTTCGCGGTATCGGGCTCGAGATCTTCCTGCAGGCCGATCCCATCGTCGCGGACCTCGAGACGCAGCGTACCATTCCCCATATCCTGCATCCCGATCGCCACGCTCCCCGTACGGCCGTCGGGGAATGCATGCTTCAGCGCATTGCTCACCAGTTCATTGATGATCAATCCGCAGGGGATCGCCGTATCCAACGGTAGCCGTGCATCACAGATATCCACCACCGGGTTCACGCCGGACCGTTGATACGAGAAGAAGAGGGTCGTGACCAGCGAATCCACGTACTCGCGGAAGTCCACGCGTGCGAGATCGGCGGATTTGTACAGACGTTCATGGATGAGTGCCATGGAGCGGACGCGCCCTTCACTCTCCTTGAAGAGGGCGTGGTCGCGGGGATCGTTGAGCGCATCCGCCTGCAGGCTGAGGAGGCTCGAGATGATCTGCAGGTTGTTCTTGACGCGGTGGTGGACCTCCTTGAGGAGGACCTCTTTCTCATCGAGTGCCCGCTGAAGCACCTCGGCAACGCGCTTCTGCTCCGTGATATCCACGACGATCCCGCGGAGGCCGATGGGACCATGCTCGCCCTGAACAACGCCCGTATGGACGAGAGCGGGGAAGACGACACCATCGACGCGGCGCATCATGTACTCCACACCCGCTTGTTGTTCACCGTTGACCACCCGGTGGAAGTTCACGCGGGCGCGTTCCTGTTCATCCGGGGAAACCACATCGAAGAGCGTGATCCCGGCAGAGAGATGCTCGGGTCCGTAGCCGAATGTCGTGTACGAGGAGCGGTTGGCAAAGGTGATGCGGCCGTTGACGTCGGCCTCGAAGACCGGCTGAGGGAGCAGCTCTGCCATCTGATGGAATTTGTGCTCGCTCGCCCGCAACGCGTGCTCCGCGGTCCGGCGTTCCCGGATCTCCTGCTCGAGCCCGGCGTGCAGGATGCCGATATTCTCGGTCATCTCATTGATCGACCGGCCGAGGATCTGGATCTCATCCGTCATGAAGCGGGTGTCGACGCGCACATTCCTGTCGCCCCTGCCGAACCTCTGCACCGCAAGCGCGAGTGTACGCATCGGCGCACCGATGATCAGCCATATGGCGACGCCGGCGATCACGGTGATGACCGCGAGGACCGCTGCGAACCGGCTCACGGACACCTGCTCGAACGCACGGATGGCCGCATAGGTGTCATCGATCGACCGCACCAGGACGAAGCGGAGCGGCCGGCCGGGGATCTGTTTGTACAGCACGAGGCGATCGGTACTCACATCTTCGATGAAGCCCTCATCCTTTGTGCGTGTCTCCCAGAGGACGGTCACGGCCAGGTGCTCGCTTGCCGGTCGGTGGATCCGCGAACGGTCGCCCGCGGACACGCACCGGTCGCTGGTGTCCAGCACGGCCCATGCCGTATCGGGCACCATGAGGGACTGCGGCAGGTCCCATGCATCGATCCCGGCACTATCCGTGGGGAACGCGCGCGTGCAATGCCGGACCAACTCCATTTCCCCGAGCGCGCGTTGTTCCATGAGCATCGTGCGAAGATTGCCCCGCACGAAGAGCGCAGCGATGGCAAGGGGGAGCAGCGAGAAGAGGACGAACCAGATGGTGAGACGGAGGCCCAGGATCCGGCGCACCTCATGGCCGGTTTCCGTCGGCGGCAGCGGCTGCCGGGCATGGTAGGACCAGAGCGGACGCCGGAAGACCTCGGGCAAGACCAGGAACACCACCGTTGTGGTCAGTGCCGTGAGGCCGTACTCCATAAGAAAACCATCATACATCGCCCATATCGCACCCGACAGAGTCGTCTCGACAGGAAAGGCCCGCAGGAAGATATCCGGATAGAAGAACCAGACGGTGAGCAGTGACGGCAGCGCACACGCATAATAATAGACGAAGAGGACGATGTTCCAGGCAAGGAGATAGCTGACGATGTGGCGCCGTGGGTAGACGAACCGCCCGTAGGTCCAACCGATCCACAGACAGCCAACGAGGTGCGATGTGAGGATGTACACGCGCAGGGCCGGATCGTCAGCAAGGCTGGACATGGCTCCGACGATCGACCCGCCGACAGGTCCGGTCAGGGCGGCACCGATCGTGACAAAGATCTCACGCGGATCGGTGAGGATCCTTGTGGCGGGAATGCGGAAGTGCAGTCCGAGCAGGATGGTGAGCAGCCCCAATCCGCCCATGATGACCGCGACGTAGAGATTTCTGCGAGAGAGGAGCCCTGGTGACTGGGGCCCCCCGGGAAGGTACTTCTCCACACCCCCTCCGATCGTTGCATGGAAGATAGAAAATCCACACCACTCTTGCCACTTACCGCGCGGCACCTGTCAGCGCACCTGTCAGCGAACACATCCCGGAAATAGTGCGGCCACTTCAGACCTCGAGAGCGCCACTTGTGGAGCGGCTGCACTGTTCGAAAAATACGCCAGCATGCTATGCCGGAGCCAGGCGAGTGAAGGAGGGAGAGGCCGATCCCCCGTCAGATCGATGCCGCTGACGAACAGCCGTCCCCGGCCGACACGGAACTCCGCCACCAGCGCAAGCGGCCTGTTGCGGTTCCAGTCATCGATCAGGCGGACGATGGGAACAACAGCCGGGTCGCGCTGAGGAAGACGGATTGCGCGGGCATTGTGGATCGCATCCCACCATTGCCAATCCGATGAGGATCCTGTCGGGAACGAGCGTAATGCAGGATGGCGGGGATCGCAGAGTATCCCCAACGTGTGCGGCGCCTGCCCCTGCGTCCAGGCAGTGTTCCAGAAGATGGGAGAGAATCCCACCTCGATCGGATCGGTCCCGGGAGCATTGCCTGTATCCGGAGGCGCGACCAGCAGGACGCGGGCTCCCTGCTCAAGACTGTCGAGCAGTGGAGGGGTCAGAAACGTTGCCACGCGGATCTGGCGATCGTCCACCGCGGGCACACGTTCCGAATAGACCCAGATGTCCCAACGATTCTCGAATTCTCCCACGCGCACAGAGAGGGTCAGTTGTTGCGGCACACGGGTGCGGCCGAACGGCACACTGATCGATCCAACGGTCGTCAGCGTTCCGGTCGGGATGTCGCACGGACCGAGGACGCCGCTCCGTTGCAGATCACCCTTGCTGTTCACAAGCCGCCAGCGCGGCCTCGCCCCCCGGAATGCAGATGGGCCGTAATGCGACACGTCGATGGCCGCGTGCAACGTTTCGGCATCCGTGAATGTCAGCTTCGGCAGTCGCGCAAGCGGAACGGTGCTGTTGCAGAATCTCCGGTATTCATCGGCGCCGACGTACCCCTTGGGCTCCCAGAACGCATTCAAGACACCGACCACCGCCGTCCCCTGCCCGGGGAAATCATGAAGGTCCAGAAGATGGAACCCCCCCAATGCCGGCGTGCGAAGCAACGCCTCGATGTCGGCCTTGTAACACAACGTTTGAAGCCGTCCCGAAGCCATGAGAAGATCGTGCGCAAGGTGGCCCAGATGATGGTCCCCCAGCGTCGTCCGGACGATCTCAAGATTGCCGGCACGCAACACCCCGGTGTACTTCCTGATCTCATCGAGATCGGGATACACGCACCACTGTCCGACCTCATGACTGATGATGGGAACGGTGAATCGGGCGACATCGGTGCGATAGTCGGCGGCCGTCTGCGGGGGCTGGCCGTTGATGATGCTCTTCAATCCTGCACCCCACATCTGGAGCCGCGGGCCATAGTACACGTGGTACTGGTTCTCCGGCAGCGCCGACCATCCGGCCGAACCGGTATACAGCCTCCCCGGGAAATGCGACTTCAGGTGTTCCACAAGATCGCCGAGGTAACGCTCCTGATGTTCGCCAGCCGGTTCATTCCCTGCGGCAAGCATGCAGAACGAAGGATGATGTCCGTACGAACGGATGATGCGCTCCGATTCGGCATAGAGCCATGCATCCAATGGCTTCCCATTGCCGACGGCGGCCCACATCCCCGCCTCGACGTGCAGATAGATCCCGATCTCATCAGCGGCGGCAAACGCGGCCTCCGGCGGGCACCACGAATGGAAGCGGATGTGGTTCAGCCCGAACGCACGGCATTGGCGGTAGATCCTCCGCCATGACTCGACATCGGTGGGCGGATAGCCCGTCCGGGGAAAGATCGCGGACTCGAGGGTTCCACGCAGCATGACCGGGCGGCCGTTCACACTGAACTGCGTCCCCTTCGCCACGAATTCTCTCACACCGCTGCGCACGATACGCCTGTCCAGCTCATGCCCGTTCTTGTCCTGAAGGATGACCGTGAGCGCGTAGAGCGCGGGCGAGAACTCATCCCACAGGAGTGCACCATCGCCAAGCGGATAGTCGATCTCCACGACCGATGTGTCGGAGTTGGCTGTGACCGGATACGAGCGGACGGGAACCACATGCTGCCGTTCCCGGTCCGACACGCTGCACTGACGCTGACACGCGCCGGGGTGGATGCGTCGTTGCCCCTGACGACCGATATCCGGAATCGGAAGGACCGTGCGGCGGCATCCGGGACGACGGCGATGTCCGCGAACCCCGTGGCAGGGCTGGCCGCGAGCGTCATGGCGCCGACGATGCCGTTCCAGTTGGTCTGCGTGTGGTCCGTAACGCTGTGCGCGCTCGATCCTACATCGACCGGGTCGAGCCGGTTGTCGACCCGTACGGTGACGACATGCGTTCCCGGTCCAAGGACTGCGGTCAGGTCGAACGTATGCGGTGTACCAAGACTCGCGCCTTCCCCGGCAAAGGTCGTATCCACCCAGACACGCGAGTGCCAATGGGCCCGCTCGAGCGAGAGCATGATCCGCCGGCCGCGCCACCCACCCGGGATAGATACCGTACGCTGATACCACGCCGCGCCGACATAATGCTTGCGCGGCGTGAGCCAGAACGGAACGAGGACCTTCCCGGGTTCGCGGAACCGCGCCATCGCCGGGTCCGTGAACCAGCTGCTATCGACGATCAGACCGGTCCAGGCGGTGTTCACCCGGATATCATCACCCTTTCCCCGCTCCGCCATGGATCCCGGCAACCGGAGCCCATCGGTGAGCGTCCGGGAGAACCATCGCTCCGCGACCCCGCGATCGCTCGGGTCGGTTTGAAACCGCCAGATCCCGGACAGGTCGATCCGTTCGTCACGTGGAGGCCCGGCTGCATGCAGCACGGCGCATGACATGAACAACCCCAGCATACTGCGGAGGCAGAGGGAGGAGAGGGATGCGTGCATGGGTGATCAGGCCTTATGGTCGGTCGGACGCGGCACCGTGCCGTTCCACCCGGCATCGATGAGTTTCTCCGTAATGCGATCCGGATGGTGGATCAATGCAGGAAGGCACTGGGGACAGATATGCGTCTCGTGGCCGGCAAGCCGGAGGACGAGCACAGGGAAATCATTTTCGGACCGGCCACAGTTCAGGCAGGTTGCAGGTGCTGAAGGCATGGATGTTCCTTGTGTCGATGATGGATGAAGTCGTCTGGTAAGAAGTTCACTCGCGTGTTCGTACGCGCGGACGGCCATCGCGATTGGGCACGGTTCCCGCCGGCCATGCCTGCGGTGCCCCGGTCTTCCTGTCGTCCGGCATCACGCGGCGTTCGCGCGGGATGAATTCCGGGTCCTCGGAAGCAAGATAGACAAGGCATGCGACCAGCGCTGCATTGTTCTTCAGGTCACTGAACACCAGCTTATCGTACGTATCGCGGTTGGTGTGCCACGTGTACGAAAAGTAATCCCAGTTCGTCGCACCCAGGCCGAAGGCCGGAGCGCCGGCCGGGGCAAAGGATGCATTGTCGGTCCCCCCGCCCGCCGGCATGCCGGGGAACTGCACCTTGATATCGCGGGTGAGTTCGGCCGGGATGCGCGACAACCACCGGGCCAGATGGCTTCCGGCATCGAGGAGGCCGGCGGCTCCCATCGATGTGATCCGGCCGGTCCCGTTGTCCTGATTGAACAGCGCCTGCAGTTTTTCAACGACCTCCGGATGGTCGAGAGCATAGGCGCGCGACCCGTTCAGTCCCTGCTCCTCGCTCCCCCAATGGCCGGCGATGATCGTGCGATGCGGCCGGGGGTAGACCTTCCGGAGGATACGCATCGCTTCCATCATGATGAGCGTGCCTGTGCCGTTGTCCGTGGCGCCCGATGCTCCGTCCCAGGAATCGAAGTGCGCGGAGAGGATCACATATTCTCCGCCACGCGCCGCACCGGGCATCGTGGCGATCAGGTTATTGGCCGGTTGGGTGTCGAGGGTTCGCGAGGACGCAGTGATCCGCACGAGGGGATGGTCGCCCGCGGCCGCGAGACGGTACAGCAGCGAATAGTCTTCCAGCGCAAGTGTCACGGCGGGGATCTTCCTGGTGCGTACATCGAAGATGCGGAAGGTCCCCCATCCGGAACTCCATTGCGATGTGATGATCCCGGCGGCGCCCGCCTTCTCGAGGATCTGGATGAGGGAATCCGTCCCGACACCCGGACTCTTGAGCCGGAGATCCCAATTCTCCTCGATCCTTTTGCGCAATGCTTTCAAGCTATCGAAAGAGTCCCTGGTCGCGAACTCCTCCCACACCTTGTCCGGCCGCCCGGTGGGCTGGCAGGCCGAGAGGAGCACGAACGTCCCTTTCACCGAGGGAAGCCAGGTGAAGAAGCCCGCCGAATCGCGAACGTCAGGGATGATGGAAAGCCTTGCCTGGGTCCCCTGTTCCGGAGTGGAGGGAGAGAAAGCCAGCATCGTACCCTCCAGGGAACGGACACGGGGTTCGAGCAGGTCGATGTGGGAAATGCCCCTCTCCCATCCACGCCAGGTGCCATACTGTTCATTCTTCGCCTGGATGCCCCAGCCCGCATATCTGTCAATTGCCCATTGTTGTGCCTTGAGCATGCCCGTTGTTCCGACGAGCCGGGGGCCGACCACATCCAGAAGTTGATGCGCAAGCACGGGCAGGGCAGAGGAATCCATGGCCTCCACCCAGATCTTCTTGATGACCGGATCATCGGCGGGAAAGGTTTGTGCAAACAACGGGCATGCAAAGAGCATGAGAAGAGCACAACGGAAAAGAGCGCGCACGGGCATTCCAACGGTTGGGGATAAGGGGGTATCTCGATCCAGTGGATAACATACTATTGTCGGCGGGAAGAAGCAAGAAGAGAGCGATAGGTGGTGACTTGCAGTTTTTTTTCCTTTATATTCTTTGACGTATAAGATTGGGGGATCGCTTTGCTCACGTCAGGAACGTATGAACACCTATCCTCCGCAGCAGGACATCAGCGACATTGCGCGTTTGCTCATCGATCACTCCCGGGCCTGGGTTCTCTGGCTGTCGCCTGAATATGTCATCCGCTATGCATCGCCATCCGCGAGGGCCATCACCGGTTACGCGCACGAGGACTTTGAGAAGGACTGCGATCTTCTCACGCGCATCATTCATGCGGACGATCGTTCACGATTCCTGGACCACCAGCGCCAGATAGCCTTGTCCCTGGCGCCGGGCGAGATCACGTTCCGCATTCGCCACTTCGATGGCTCGATCCGCTGGATCCGCCACCAGAGCGAACCGGTGTTCGACGGTGACGGCCACTTCCTGGGCACGCGGAGCGACAACACCGACATCACCGATCAGCGCTTCTATCAGATGATGCTGCAGTCGCAGTACGATCTCGGACAAGCCCTCGTGTCCGCACGCAGTCTGAGTGAGACGCTGGAGATCTGCCTCAACGCTGCGATCACCATTTCGGGCCTGGATTCCGGCGGCATCTATCTCCTGGATCCGGTGACGCGGAACCTCACTCTGGTCACCCACAGGGGACTGCCGGAAGACTTCCTTCACAGGGCCACGCACTATCCGGCCGGCGATCCGCACATCGCGTTCATCATGTCGGGCAAGCCTGCCTACTCGGCGCTTGTCTCTCCGGGCATTCCGGACCAACTGCGCGACCCGATGGTCTTGTTGAGGACGCTCGCCGTGGTTCCCTTCACGTACGAAGGAGACGTGATCGGCTGCATGAACGTCGCATCACACTCCCTCGAGGTGATCCCCGACGAAGCCCGGAGGGCGTTGGAGACCATCGCCTCTCAGGTCGGTGGCGCGATCGCGCGTGCCCGTTTGTCCGATACGATCCGGCAGGAGCGCACCAATCTCCACGCTCTGTTCAGCACGATCAAAGACTTCCTCTTCATCCTGGACGAAGATGGCAATATCGTCTTTTCCAATCCGGTCGTGTCCGAGCGCCTCGGGTACAATGAGTTCGAGCTCTACGGTATTCATGTCACGATGGTGCATCCACCCGCGTCGCGCCAACAAGCGGGAGAGATCGTCGCGGCCATGCTCGCCGGCACACGCGATTCCTGCCCGCTGGAGCTCCTGGCACGGGACGGACGCACGATCCCGGTGGAGACCTGGGTGATCCGCGGGGCATGGAATGGCAGGCCGGCGATCTTCGGGATCAGCCGCGATATCACCGACCGTGAACGGAAGGACCAGGAGGTGCAGCATCTGCTCAAGGAGAAGAACCTGCTCCTGCATGAAGTGCACCACCGCATCAAGAACAACATGACGCTCATTACGAGCCTGCTCTCACTCCAGGCCTCGTCCATGACGGATGAGCGGGCGATCGGCGCGCTGAAGGACGCGGAATCCAGGGTACGCGCGATGGTCGACATCTACGACAAACTGTACCGCGACACGGACTATCGTGCGATCGGCCTGCAGTCGTACTTCACATCGCTCCTCAACGATCTCAGCAGGCACTATACAACATCCGCCCGCATCAGGATGGATCACGATGTGGATGATGCGCTCCTCGACACCAGGATCGTCTTCCCTCTTGGCATCATCATCACCGAACTGGTGACGAACGCACTGAAGTATGCCTTTCCTGGAGACCGGCAGGGGGTGATCGAAGTGCAGCTGAAAGTGGATGGCGGAACCCTCAGGTTGAGGGTGGCCGACGACGGGATAGGGATGGAGAGCGAGCTCCTGGATCACCATGCGCACGGTTTCGGCATGCAGCTCGTCGGCCTCCTCGCACAACAGATCTCGGCGGAAAGCACGGTCGTTGCACACAACGGCACCGTCTTCACGCTCATCGCCCCCATGCCCGAATGCGCGATCGTGGCTTCCTGAGGGGAGAGCCCTGCGGCACGGCCGGACCTCAGTCGAGGTCCGCCAGGGCCTCACGGATCCTCTGCTTATCTGCTTCATCGCTCACAAGCACGATGGGAAGCTGCAGCGACTCGCGGAGGACGACCCTCGCCTGCTCATCCTTCCCCCAATCGATGTAGAGCATGCCCAGTTCCCGACGATGCCGGAGTGTTCCGGGGGCAAGTGCGATCGCCTTCTTCAGAGCCACCTCCGCTTCCGGGTATCCGCCGTCGGGCAGCGTGCCAAGGAAGACACTGGCAAGCTGACGTTCGATCCATGACACATTCCCCAGGGCACGGTAGAACGAGCCAAGAATGGTGTAGGCAATGTCATCATCCGGCTTCAGGAGAAGCGCCCGGTCAAGGGCGTGTTTGATCTCCGCACACATCCTGACCTTCGCCTTCGATCCCTCGAACATCGCCAGATTGCCCAACGATACCGCCAGCCAGGTATGACCCTCGGCGACCGTGCTATCGGCGGCGACGCATGCGCGCGCATACCGCTCCGCTTCCAGATATCCGGTGTGTTTCGCTTCATCCGTTGCCACTCCTGCCTCCACGTTCGCCAGTCGAGCCAGCCTCCAGAGCGCGGCCGGACTGGGCGGAGCGGCGTGCAGCACCTCCAGATACATCGCCCGGGCGTCGGCGTAGCGCAATGCGACAAATGCCGAATCGCCTGATGCGAGCCGGGCAGCGGGAGCAGGAGCGGCGGCGATGAGTCCGCCGAGAAGAAATATGGCTGCGATCACAGTATCGTTTCCCACGTGGTTTGAATATCAATGTACAGTGAGAACGCCTGTCCGGACAACTGCAGAGGCGTTATCAAATCATCATGTATCTTTCATCAAAGCCGGAAAACACCTACATTTCCGTCATGATCCTACTTCCAACGAAAAGCATGACGAGCCGCCCCGCACCGTTGTGGACCATCCGTACCGGCATCCTCGCCCTGATCATGGGGTTCCCGGTGTTCGCTGCGGGCGCACCGTTGCCCCCCGCCGACGGGATCAACTGGACGGCGGTACATGATATAACGCTCCGTGGGATCGATAGGTTCTACCGGCTCGACAACGATGCGGCGCTGCGCCATTTCGATTCGGTGGCCGTCATGGCACCCGGCGATCCCCGCGGACACTTCTTCCGGAGCATGGTGCACTTCTCCCTGTACGCTCTCGACCGGGACCGCCGGTATTTCGAACTCTTCATGAAGGAGTCTGACAGGGTTGTCGATGTGTGTGAGCGGCTGCTGGACAAGGACGAGCACGATGCCAACGCCAAGTTCTACCTTGGCGGCATCCACGGATACCGGGGCATGGCATGGCAGACCGAGGGGTCGCTGGTCAAGTCCGTCAAAGAGGGGCGTGAAGGATACGGCCTTCTCGAGGAGGCAGTAGAAGCGCGGCCCGATCTCTACGATGCACAGATGGGGTTCGGCCTGTTCCGGTACCTGGTGGCCAAAGCACCCCGTTCGCTGCACTGGATGCTGAAACTCATGGGTATCACGCCCGACCTCGACGGTGGGCTGCGGATGCTCAAAGCTGCTTCCGAACGGGGAACGTACACCCGGAACGAAGCACAACTCTACCTTGCGCAGTTCCTGTTCAATGAACAGCGCCAGGACGAAGCGTTCGTGCAGTTGGACCAACTCGTGGCGCGGTATCCTGAGAACACGCTCTTCCTCATCCTCCGCGCAAGCTGGCTGCAACGGACGGGCAAGCCCGAGGAGGCCCTTGCAGACGCCCTGAAGGCCGTGGAGCGGAACAAGGCTCACCCCCTCCGGTATGTGGAGGACCTCGCATGCAACACGCTTGGATCACTCTACTTCGCGCGTAACGAATTCGGCACAGCACGGACCTACTACGCCCGGTACATCGATTCGCTCAAGGGGCCCGAGCGCGTGTGGAACTGGACGTGGTACCGCATCGGGGCATCCCATGAACTCTCCGGCGATCGCGCTGGCGCGAAGACATTCTATGCACGGGTGCGCAAGAGCTCCGATCCGATGCGGCCGATGGATGCGTACTATTACCGTCGCGCCCAGGAGCAGATCGGACGTCCGATCGCTCCTCCCGAGGCATCACTCCTCCGCGCCGCGAACGACGCGAACAGCAAGTCGCATGAACGCGCCCTCGGTCTCTACCAGAGCGCGCTCGATTCCTGTCATGGCGACGTGGAATTGAGCGGCCGGGCGCTGCTCGGCATCATGCAGATGCACTACGAACTCAAACGCTATCAGGATGTGATAGCGACGTCCGGGCGCCTGTTCCGCCTCTCCCCCGAGCGAGAGCTCTGGGTCCTCCCTCACGGATATCATAAACTCGGACAGGCGTACGCCCGTCTCGGCCGCACGGCGGAGGCCCGGAAGGCATTCGACATGGTTGATGAATTCGATGACTACGACTTCCAGGATCAACTTGAATCGCGCGTCGCCGGAGACCTGAAGGATCTGCCCCCGCATTGAACCGGGCATCAGCCGGTCACGTGGTGACTATTGCACAATCCCGCATGCCTCCGTGGTCCTCCCACCCCTGATTCCTGCATAAAAAGCCGATTCCGAGAGTGGCAGACTAATTGCGATTCTCTTTGCATTGGGGTTACCACCACATGCAAAGGGAATTGCACGTATGAAACGTCTTGCTCTCATGTTGTTCCTCTCCGCCGTCGCGATATCAACCGCGACCGCTCAGCTCACGATCACCAGCACGGTACCCGCGAACGACGCAACCAGCGTGGCCGCGGCGACCACCATCAGCATCACGTTCAGTGCTGCGATCGACAGCAGCATCCTCGCCTATCCGGACCGCGGGGTCTTCACCAATGTCGACACCATACAGGTCATCGGGCTCAGTCCGGACAAACGGACCATTTCGTACTCGGCACACCTGACCCCGGGGCGGGCGCATTATATCGTGTACTACTACGTTAAGGCCGCGAGCGGAGCGGCACTCACGGCGCCACACATCTTCTATTTCACGACAGCGGCATCCTTCCCGGCACCGTCGGTCAGCGGCACCGTGCAGGCAGGATCCAGCGGGGTCGATCCGGCCAATTGTCTGGTCGTCCTGACGGATGGGCCGATCTCCGGCGGGGGGAAACCCAATCTGATGCTAGGCGGCGTAAGCACGACCGGCGGGGCATTCACGATCCCCCACGTTGCCAATGGCACCTACTACCCGGTTGCCGTGAAGGACATCGATCAGGACGGGGAGATCAACCCCGAATCTTCCGGCGACCCGTTCGTTCAGGGAGGTGCATTCACCGTCGCAGACGCAAACGTCACAGGAGTCCTGCTCGAGCTGGCACGGATCCAGCCGCTCTCGTTCCGGACCGCGTGCGACTCCGCCACAGCCGCAGCGGCAACGCTGCCTGCCGATCGTTCGCTGCGCCGGCTAAGCTGTTATGACCCCGATTCTCTTGGCCTCAGCGGCGATTGGAACTTCGAGTATCACATCCCTTCACGTCCGTCAGGCGCGCGTCTGCGGGTAGGCCCGATGGGGTGTGAGATCGATTCTCTTGATATGTGGACCAGACAATCGATCGCACAGGCCCGGCCTCTGTCGGATCTTGCGAGTGCTGCAGAGGCGTCGACGTTTCTCACGAACTGCGAAAACGCCGGTGGCAACGCATTCCGGACCCAGCCCATGGGGGATACGATCGAGTTCAGCCGTCACCTCAACCTCGGCGATCTCCGGTGGAACGAATTCAGCTACATGATCACCGATACTTCAAAGAACTACTGGGCAGCATCGTACTGGTGGGGACACTCGAATGACTCGATGTGGATCCAGAAGAAGGTCATGCGGTTCCTTGGCGATTTCCAGACCGGTGCGATCTTGAAGACCACGGAAGTCCGGCCTTCGGATGAGGCGACCGTCCCGGAACAGGCAACGCTGACGCAGAACTATCCCAATCCGTTCAACCCATCGACGATGGTGGCGTTCAGTATCCCATCCACTCAGGAGGTGACCCTGACCGTGTACAATCTCCTCGGCGAGCGTGTTGCCGTCCTTGCGGATGGGATCTTCGCCCGGGGAAGCTATGATGTACAGATCAACGGGGCAGGCTGGCCGTCGGGTGTCTATTTCTGCATCCTGCAGACGTCCAATGCGCCGATGGTCCGGAAGATGGTCTTGATGAAATAAGTGGCGCAGGGCCGGCGGTCTGTTCCACCATGGAGCGGCCTGCAGGACCCCGATGTGAGAGAACATGCAATGGGCAGCACCACGGGCCGGACCGTCGTGCTGCCCATTTGTTCAGCACCGATCACCAGCCACGACCCCGTTCGGTGCCGGAGGCAATGATCGCATCGAATTCCGTCTGGGAGATGTACTGTGGTGTGTAGCTCGCGCCGCCCGCCGCAAGGTTCTTCACGAATGCCCGCATATGGTTCCGCGAGCCCCGTTCAAGGTTCTGATAGACGCATGTGATGTCGGTGGCGTGGGGAGTGCCGTTACAGCACCCCGCGCACTTCATACGTGAACCGGTACTCCTGCTTTGCCCCCGATGAGAATTGCCAGAGGACCGTGCGCAGGCAGTCGTTGACGTCATACCCGTAGCTCACGGTCGCCGCGATCGATCCATGGCCGCGAAAGTGCCCCCGTTGAACCCGTCCCGCGCTGTCGCATTCGAAGGTCAGCAACCCGGAGAGCCATCCGTCAACATTCTGCAGCACCTGACGGAGGACTCTTCCCTGCCCATCATACGTGTACGCGGTGGTGGACACCGGGACATCACCCGCCATTTCCGTCTTGAGGATCAGCCTGCCTGCCCGGTCGTAGTCAAAGAGGAACTCGTGTTCTGTCCCGGTTCCTCCACGGCGGATCGAACGGACGAGCCGTCGCGAAGCATCGTAGACATAGGATGTGACCGAACTCAGCCCATCCGACCGGGTGAATCTCTTTGTGAGAAGTTTTCCTTCCGGGCCATACGCATAGACGGATGGCCCGCCGAGTGTATCGTTATAGACATACTCCTCCCGTACCACCCGGAAGCGGCATGTATTGGTGATGAGGGGGTCGGGGAAGCTCCACACCTGGCACAGCGCCGGGACATACTCATACGTGAATGTCTGTGACCAGCCCTGCGTGAAGCGCCATACTTCCGTTGCGAGATTGCCGTGTGCGTCGTAGACATACGAAAGCGAAGCAACGGTATCAGCGTCGTTCATGACCACACCGTCCACAACCCCGCCCCGGAGATCATACTGGTACACCGCCTCGCCATCGAGCCAGCCCTTGTGGCGCTGGAATGTCGCACCCACCCGCCTGCCCGATGCGTCGTAATGATACGCTGCCGTGCCGCGGACCCGGTCCGACCGGCAGAACCGTTCGGCGACCCTGTTCCCCCGCTCATCATACGAGAGCACTTCAAAGGAAGTGATCGTATCCGAGAATTCCCTGAACACGGTCACCAGCTGGCCACGGTGGTTGTACTGGTACGAGTTCGTCGAATGTTTGGACCGGTCCGTCAGCTGCCAGAAGGCGCTCGCGATCCGCCCGTCCGCATCGTAGAAGAACTCCGTCGTCGCCTCCTCCCCGAGCGTATTATAATAGAGTGTACGGGAGATGCGGAATCCTTCACGAATATGTTCAGGGGGTTGAGGATACAGCGCGGCAGGGGTCAGGAACAGGAACAGCACCAGGAAGTGCAAGGAGCGGGTATGAAGCGTCATGGGGGCCTCCCTCAGCGTATAATTGAAGGAATCCAGAATCCGCACGGAATGCAACACGGCAGCGACGACGCTCATGCAAACGGGTACGGGAGGCACCGGGGTGCGACAGGACGCACTCCCGCCATTCGAGTTTCCCCTTGTCCTTTGTCGTGCGCGGTGCTATCTTTTACGAGCATCCCGACCACACCTCATCAACCGGAGTCACACCATGCATCACACACGCAGGGCAGTCGCATTGCTCCTTGTGACCGTGGCGATCCTTTCCGCCTCCGCGGTCTTCGGCGCCGAACCGTTGCGCATCACCATTGGCGTAGCGGGCAAGGACACGATCAACCGCAACATCTACGGCCATTTCTCCGAGCATCTCGGTCGCTGTATCTACGGCGGCTTCTACGTCGGCGAAACGAACACCCGTGTACCCAATACCCACGGCATGAGGAACGACGTTGTGCAGGCCCTGCGCAAACTGCGCATCCCGCTCCTCCGCTGGCCGGGTGGATGTTTCGCAGACACCTATCACTGGAAGGACGGGGTCGGGCCCAAGGAGAACCGCCCGACGATCGTGAACACGTGGTGGGGCGGCGTCACCGAGGACAATAGTTTCGGGACCCACGAGTTCCTTGAACTCTGCGAGCAGCTCGGCGCCGAACCGTACATCTCCGGCAACGTCGGGAGCGGCACGGTGCAGGAGTTCGCCGACTGGATCCAGTACGTGAACTTCGGCGGCATCGGGCCGATGGCGAATCTCCGGCGGAAGAACGGACAGGATGCACCCTGGGCGGTGAAATACTGGGGTGTCGGGAACGAGACCTGGGGATGTGGCGGCAACATGACCGCCGAATACTACGCGAACATCTACCGGACATACACGACGTTTGCATCGTCGTCGTGGGGCAAGAGCCCCATCTTCCGTATCGCATCAGGTGCGGGCGGGGGCGACTACCACTGGACGGAGGTCCTCATGCGGGACGTGCCCCACTGGATGCTCGACGGCGTCGGTTTGCATCACTATGCCGCACGCTGGGGAAGCATGGGACCGGCAACAGGGTTTCCCGAGGCGGACTACTACGACACCATGAAGCGTGCGTGGCAGATGGAAGAACTCGTCACTGGCCATGCGGCGATCATGGACAAGTACGACCCGAACAAGAAGATTGCCCTGGCGGTCGATGAGTGGGGCGGTTGGTATGCGGTGGAGCCCGGCACCAATCCCGGCTTCCTCTACCAGCAGAATACCATGCGCGACGCGGTGCTTGCAGGCATGACCCTGAACGTATTCAACAACCGTTGCGACCGTGTGCGGATGGCGAACCTGGCGCAGACCGTGAACGTATTGCAGGCGGTGATCCTCACGGACAGTGTGCGCATGCTCCTCACCCCGACCTATCATGTGATGGAGATGTACGTCCCGCACCAGGACGCGGCCATGCTGCCGGTCTCGTTCACCAGTCCGATGATCTATGCAGGCAAAGACACCATGAAGGCCGTGTCGGTCTCCGCCTCGAAGGACAAGAACAACGTCACACACATCTCTCTCGTGAATGTCGATCTGCGCGTTGCGCAGGATATCCAGCTCCAGTTGGGCGGAGGTGTGAAGAAGGTCAGCGGCCGCATCCTGCGGTCTGCGAACGTGCAGGACCACAACACGTTTGAGAAGCCGGAAGCGGTGAAGCCGGTGGAGTTCGGCGGAGCGAAAGTGGATGGCGGGATGGTGAAGCTCACGCTGCCGGCGTGTTCGGTGGTGGTGCTGACGGTGAACTGAGCAGGACCCCTGAAAAAGCGGGAGACGGGACTCGAATTCCGCCCCGCCTACGGCGGGGCGAGAACCCCCGTCACGCCCTCGGCGTGACGGGGCCCGTGAACTGATCACGCACAAAACAGAAGACCATAGTCTATGCTTTCAAGACTATGGTCTT